>SXSC01000313.1 GCA_005792355.1 Opitutaceae bacterium | reverse complement strand
CCAGCGGTCGGAAATGACTGATCGCGGGGAAGACTTCGGCCCAAGCACCGGAATTTTGGGTAGGAAGATTTTGCTGGTAGGAAAATTTTTCGGAGACCGACCAGCCCACATGCAGCCACGAACCAAGCTGCAGCTGTTTCTCGAGAGTCCGTCGGATCCGATCCCCCTGAAAATCCAGTTTCCTAGCAGCTTCACCGCTCGCCCAACGGCGCCTCAGCCGTCTTGTCACCTTTTGGCTGACAGTTTTCCAAATCCGTACGAGGAAAGGTTGGCCGGTTGTGTCACCCAATAGGTGACACGCTCGCCGGGTTGGAGACCAGCCGGTCACACCCAACGCTTCAGCGCGACGCGCAGCTTCTCCCGCGCCCGATGGATCCGCGTCTCCACCGCCTTCGGCGTCGCGCCCACTGTCACGCCAATCTCGATGTGCGACATCTGTTCGTATTCGAACAAGACGATCGCCTCGCGCAGCTCCACCGGCAGCGCCGCAATCGCCTCGCGCACGGCGCCCGCCTGCTCGTCCCGTTCCATTCCCTCCCCCACTCCCCCTCTCCCCCTCTCACCGTCTCCAATCGTTTCAGTCCAATCCTGCAGCGAAACGCTCGGCCTCCTCCGCCACCACCGCAACCGGTTGCGCGCAAGATTCACGGCCACCGCGAACACCCATGGCCGGAACTCCGCGCCGGCCCGGAAACTTTCCCGCCGCTGCCACACCCGCACAAAGGTCTCCTGCGCCAGCTCCTCCGCCTCGCTGGCGTTGAGCACGATCCGCGCAATCACCGACTTCACCGGCCGCTCCCACCGCTCCATCAAAGTTGCAAACGCCCCCTCGTCCCCGCCCTGGACCCGCGCCATCAGCGCGCGATCCTCGCCCGCACTCCCGATCTCCTCTGCGTCGCCTTCGGCCGTCGTCGTCAAGGCGCCACCCGTACGTTCGGCGCGCCGGCGTGCGAGTAGCCCGCGATGCGCGGCAACACCATCGCGAGATAGCGATCGCCCTGGCCCGGTGGCATCAACGCCGCAACCTGCCGGAAATGTCCGGTCATCGCGTCGACACAAATTTTCTCGAGCGCGGCGACTTCGGCGGCCGGTGCTTTGCGTTCCCGCGCGGCCACGATGGCCGCACAGTGTTCACCGCACGCGACGCTGTAGTCGTCGTGCCGCCGCTTGATTGCGGAGAATTGCGCCTCGTCCAGACGGAATTCGACCCGCAACCACGCCATCGCGTCGCCCTCGCGGGCCGCCGCATGCAGCGCGCGATTATCGTTCATCGCATACGAAATGCCAAACGCCGCCACACAGACGGCGACGGCCACTCCGAGCGTAATCAGAAAATTCTTCATGTCGTGGCGCCAGCGATCATTCGGCCATCGCCGATCTCATCACCGGACCGGCATCGACCGCGCATCGAGCCCTTGCACGTACGCCGCCGCCATCCGCGCGCTCTCCGCCGCCACGCGGCTGCGCGCGCGGTCCTGACCCGTGAACGCGCCCGCCACCAGTGCCAGCACCAGCGCTCCACCCACCATGGCCACATGCCGGCGCGCATAGGCCGCCCAGGGGAGTGCCCGCGAACCTGCTCCGATGCGCTCCCAGACGGCGGTGCGGAATCGCGGATGGCGCGGCGCCGCCACCCGCCAGGAGGCCAGGGTGCGCGAGAGGGAATCAGGTGTCAGCGAAGGATCCATGGGAGTCGGTTGCACAAACTATAACCCCGTTCCGTCAAAATCCCGCAGAAAATTTTTCAAGGGATTATTCCCGGCCGGGGTTAGTCCCCGTGAACACTCATCATGAAACTAACAAAAATCGTTCCCACCCTCCTCCTCGCCTTGGCCCTCCCGGTGTCATTGACACTCGCGGCCGATAAACACGCCGGACCCGGCCATGACCAGAAGAAGACCGAAACCCCCGCCGAATCCGAGCTGATCGCCAAGGCCCGCGCCAGCTACCCACTCAAGACCTGCCTCGTCTCCGACGAACCCCTCGGCAGCATGGGCGAGGCTGTCGCGTACGTGCACCGCGTCGCCGGCAAACCCGACCGCGTCGTCTTTATCTGCTGCGAGGGTTGCAGCGATGATCTCAAGGCCAATCCTGACAAGTTCCTGAAGAAGGTCGACGACGCCGCGAAAACTACGCCGCCGAAATCCAAGAAATCCTGATTTAAATCCTCCCGGTCCCGGACTCTTCCCACCCTTCCCCATGCGCAGCCACAGCGCATTCGAAGATCATGGCCGCGGCCTCCACCGTCGGGAACGGCCGGACGATTGGAAAAACCGCTGCGGTTTGGTTTTCGCCCGCATGGACTGCCAGGTTTCAATCCCATGCCGCCTGGGCGCATTCGAACGCCGGCAAAACCACCCGGAGAGGGTTAAAAATGAGGGCTAGCGCCACGCTCGCGCTGCTGCTGAGCGGCCCGACGGCGGTTGCCTTCGCGCAACCCGTCGCACCGGTCGCACTGCTCGAGTCCGTGGCACGCTCACCGCAACTGGAAGCCGCCCGGAGGCGGATCGACGCCGCCCGGGCGCGCGTCGACTCCGCCGGCCGGCTGGCCGATCCCGAGGTTGGCGTCATGGGTTCCCGCGTCAACGCCGACGCCGGCGGGGAAAATCGCGACATGTGGGAACTCAACGTTCGCCAGCCGCTGCCCAAGCGGGGCGAACGCGCCGCCGATCGCGAACGCGCCGCCGCGGTCGTCGGCATGGCCGAGGCCGAATACGCGATGACCGCAGGCGACCTCGCCGGCGACGTGGCGATGGCCCTTGCCGAAGTCGAGGGCGCCGACGCCCGCGCCCGCCTGATCGAGGCCCAGCTCGCCCGGATGGGCGCCGTCCTGCAGAGCATCGAGTCCCGTCTCGCCTCCGGCGTCGCCACCCGCCTCAGCGACCGTCTCTCAGTGCAGTCCCGCGTCGCCGCCTTTCAACTCCAGCTCGAACAGACGCAGCGCCTGGCGGCCGACGCCCGCGCCAACGTCCGCAGCCGGCTGGCCCTCGCACCCGACGCGCCCTTGCCCGCCTTCACCGCGCCGGCCGTTACCGAAATCAGCACAACCGACGCCGCCACCATTGCGCTCGCGACCGCCCGGATCGCCGAGGCCAACGCCCAGGGCAAAATGGCACGCGCCAGCGCCAACCCGATGACCTCAGTCGGCCTGCGCTTCGAGCGCGAACGCAGCAGCATGGGCAGTCAGGACACCGTGGGCCTGGCGGTTTCCTCCGAAATTCCCTGGCGCAACCGTCGCTACTCGCGCGCCGACGCCCGCGCGGCCGAAGCCGACCGCGCCGCGGCCCAAGCCGATGCCACCGCCGCACGCCACCGGATTTCCAGCGCCGTTAGTCGCGTCGAACGCGCCGAACGCGTCGCGGTCACCGCCCGCCGGCTCTCCGCCGAGACTCAAAAGCGGTTGGATGCAGAACACGAGACCCTGAACCGCGCCACCAGCGTCGGCGTCGGCACGGGGATGGGCGGCGAATCCGCCGTGCTTCACGCCGTCGGCATCCTCGACAAGACGAACGAGACGCAGCTGCAAATCATCGAAGCCGAAACCACCGCCCGGATCGCCCGCGCCGAGCTCTGGCGCTACGTGCCGGCGCAACGACTCCTTCATCTCTCCCCGTAGCTGCGCGCGTGAGCGAGCGGATACCGTCCCCTCGCTGACGCTCGCCGCCCCACTTCACCCTCCACACCACCATGACCCGCCATTTTTACATCTTCCTCGGCACTTTTGCCATCGGCGCGCTGGTCGCGCTCGGCGCCCGCACCGCTTCGCACCAGCCCCATGGCGCTCCCGCTCAATCTCAGATTTCAGATCTCAAATCTCAAATCCCCGCGAAGGCCCACGCCTCCGCCGACCCGCACGCGTCGCACCGGTCTTCCTCGTCTGCTCCCTCTCAAATCTCAGATCCCCATTCTCAAGTCTCAGATCTCAAATCTCAGATCTCAGATCCCAATTCTCAGATCCCCGTGAACACGCAGTGTGCGATCTGCGGCATGGCGGTCGATCCGAAGCTCCCGACCGTCACGTACCGGGGCAAAACGATCGGTTTCGGCTGCAAAATCTGCCCGCCAAAATTCGCCGCCGAACCCGACAAGTACGGCCCGCTCTACCTGCGCAACGAGACCATCAAACGCTGAGCCAGCTCACTGTTCTCCGAAATAAACCATCCCCAGAATGTGACCGAGTGGGTTACATTCTCTCTGACCCACCGTGCACATGCGCTGGAAATCCTGGATGACCGCCCTCCTGGGCCTTGGCGCCGGCGCCGCCCTGATCGCGCTCCTGCCCGAGCACACCCTCTTTTCTGAGATATCAAATCCTCAAATCTCAGATTCCACTTCCGCCTCCGGCGAGCGCTGGGCCTGCCCGATGATGGACTTCATCGGCAACCGGCCGGGCAGTTGCCCGGTCTGCGGCATGAAGATGACCAAGGTCACCGCCGGCGAACTCACGCGCGAACAACAGCGCCGCATGGGCATCGAGCTTGTCCGCGCGACCGAAGGCCCCGCCACGACCACGATCCGCGCCTACGGCGCCGTGCGCTACGACGATCGCACGCTGCAGGTCGTGATTCCGCGCGTCGCCGGTCGCGTCGTGAAACGCCACCCGGCCGCGCTCCATCCCGGCACGTTGGTCGAGACCGGCGCGCCCGTCGTCGATCTCTACAGCCCCGAAGCCTTCGCCGCCCAAGGTGAACTTGCCGCCGCGGTGAAACTCGGCGACGCGCACACCATTCACGCCCTCGCCGAACGTTTCATGCGCTGGAATCTCACGTCGCTCGCGCAGGGCATCCTCGGCGGCGGCGCGCCCGTCGACACCGTCACCATCACCAGTCCGTTCGCCGGCATTGTTGTGCTCAATCTCGAAGGCGAGGGCATGGAGGCCGGCAAGCTCCCCCAAGTCGGCCGCGAGGTCATGGCCGACACTGCGCTGCTCCGCCTCGTCGAGCCACGCTCCTTCATGCTCGTGGTGCATGTGCCCGAGACCCGCGCCCATTGGCTCCGCGTCGGCCAGCCCGTGAATCTCGCCTCCGACGATCTCGGCGAACTCCCCGACCTCGTCGCCGGCATCACCTGGGTCGCGCCGGAACTGAACGCCGAGATCCGCGCGCGCGAGGTGCACATCCATCTCCGCGACCCAAGCAACCGCCTGCTCGTCGGCGGCCTCGTCAACGCCCGCTTTCAGGCCTCGCTCGCCCCGGATCTGCACGTCGCCGATCCCGCGCTGCCCGATTCCAAGGGGCGATTCACCCTCGTACCCAAGGCCGCCGTGCTTTCCACCGGCGTCCGCCACGTCGCGTGGCGCGTGGCCGAACGCCAGAGCGATGGACGCGTCCGCTTCGAACTCGCTCCACTCGCCCTCGGTCCGCGCATCGAAGACGACGCCGGCCACGATCTCTACATCGTGCGCGCCGGCCTGCAACCCGGCGACGAGATCGCCGCCCAGGGTGCGTTCCTCATCGACAGCCAGGCCCAGCTCGCCGGCACCGCCAGCCTCCTCTTCCCGCGCGGCGCCCCCGCCCCCGCTCCCGTCCACCAGCACTGAGCCTAACGATCCATTTTCACGTAATACGTGAAATTATGTTCACTCTTTCTCTGTGCAGCACACCACCTGTCCGCTCCCGATGCTGCGGCTATTTTCACGTAATACGTGAAAATAGCCTTACCGCGAATCACGAGAATTTCCTCGTTCCTCCCCCTCCCAACCGCACCAGCACTATTTCCTCATTCGTTCCTCGTCGTCGTTCTCGCCCACCTGAATCCGAGAGAACGAGAAAGCATTAGAAAACGACGAACGATTTCGAATCCTCACTCCGTCTCTCCGCCCCCTCCCACTGCCCCTCCCACTCCCACTCCCCTTCTCCCTGTCTCTCCCTCTCCCCCTCGCAGTGATCTCCTTCGCCATCCGCAACCCGTTCCTGACGCTCTCCGCCGCCCTCGCCGTCGCGGTCGCGGGCTTCTGGGCGTGGCGGCACGTGCCGGTCGACGCCCTCCCCGATCTCAGCGACAACCAGGTCATCGTCTGGGCCGAGTGGCCGGGCAAAAGCCCGCAGGACATCGACCAGCAGGTCACGTCGCGTCTCGCCCGCGAGCTCCAGGGTCTGCCCGGGGTGCAAACCGTCCGCGGCATGTCGCTCTACGGCGCCAGTTATCTTTATGTGATCTTTGAGGAGCGTCGCGATCTCTACGACTGCCGCACGCGCGTGCTCGAGCGGCTGTCGCAACTCCAGGGTCTGCTGCCCGCCGGCGTCAACGCCCGGCTCGGCCCCGACGCCACCGCGATGGGTCAGGTCTACGCTTTCACCCTGCAGGGCCCGCGCGATCTCGAGTCGAAGCGCTTCGTGCTCGATCAGATTGTCGTGCCCGCGCTCCGTGCCGTGCCCGGCGTCGCCGAGGTCGCCCCCGCCGGCGGGGTCGTGCGCGAATATCAGATCGATGTCGACCCGACGCGGATCGAGGAACAGGGCATCACCCTCGACATGCTGATGATGGCCGTGCAGCAGGCCGGCCGCGATGTCGGCGCCATGAGCGTCGAGCAAAGCGGCCTCGAGACCATGATTCGCGGCATCGGCTTCATCCGCTCCGTCGCCGATGTGGAAAACATCATCCTCCGCGGCAACCGCACCAAGGGCGCCGGCCTGCGCCTCGGCGACGTCGCCCAGGTCCGGCTCGGCGGACAATTCCGCCAGGGCCTCCTCGCCGACAGCCACCAGGAACACGTCGGCGCCATCATCGGCATGCGCGTCCGCGAGGATCCCAAGACCGTCATCGACGCCGTCAAACGCCGGCTCGCCGACCTCGCGCCCACCTTTGCCCGCGAGCAGCTCGCCGTCGTCCCCTTCTACGATCGCTCCCAGCTCATCCGCGAGACCACCGCCACCCTGTCGTCCACCCTCGTCGAGGCGGTTGTCACGACCGTCATCGTGGTCGTGGCGTTTCTGCTGCACGTGCGCGCCAGTCTCGCCGTCGCGGTCAGCCTGCCCCTCGGCATGCTGTTTACGTTCCTCGTCATGCGGCTCGTCGGCGTCGGTGCCAACATCATGAGCCTCGCCGGCATCGCGATCGCCATCGGCGTGATGGTCGATTTTGGGATCATCATGACGGAAAACATCACGCAACACCTCGTCGACCTGCAGGAGAAATGCCGGCGCGAGGGACGCGCGATGCCGACCTCGCCGTTCAACGCGGAGATTACCCACGCCGTCGTCACCGCCGCGCAGGAGGTCGCGCGTCCGCTGCTCACCTCCGCGGCGACGACCGTGATCGGGTTTCTGCCCATCTTCGCCCTGCAGGATCAGGCGGGCCGCTTGTTCGCACCGCTGGCGTTGACCAAATCCCTCGCGATCAGCGGCGCCGTGCTGTTTGGCGTGCTGCTCGTACCCGTGTTATGCCGGCTCCTCCTCCCCCCGTGGCAGATCCGCAAACCGATCTTGCTCGCCCTGGCCGGGCTTGCCGGCGGCCTGGCCTTCGGCTGGTTTGTGCGCGACGGTTGGAGGCTGCCGCTGGACTACGACCGGTGGGCGCTCACGATCCCCGGCTGGCTGTTCGCGCCATTCATGGGCGCGCTCGTCGCCCTCACCGTCTGGCGCACCGGCCGCGAACGGCTCGTCAACTACGAGGAAAACCCCGCGAGCCACGCCATCCACGTCGCCTACGAGTGGGCTTACAACCACATCCTGCGGCACAAAGTTATTTTCACGCTCGCCATCACCACGCTCGCCCTCGGCGGTTATCTGCTCGGCGCCGGCTGGTCTGCGTTGAGCTGGCCGTTGCGAAAGACATTTGCCGCCGCCGGCGCCGATCTTTCGCACACGACCATCGACCGCGCCCTGACCCGCTGCTTTCCCGGCGTCGGATCCAGTTTCCTGCCCCCGCTCGACGAGGGCAGCCTGCTCTTCATGCCGTCGATTCCCGCCACCGGCGGTCTCGGCGAAACCCAGCGGATCATGCTCGCCCAGAACCGCCTGATCGAGTCCGTGCCGGAGGTCGCCGGTGTCATGGGAAAGATGGGACGCGCCGAAACCGCCCTCGATCCCGCGCCCATCGGCATGATCGAGACCGTCGTCGTGTTGAAACCGTATTCGCAGTGGCCGGTACAGGAAAACACCCGGCCCGACGGCACGGTGGAAAAACGTCCGCGCACCCTGCCCGAGGTCCGGGCCGCGCTCGCGGCCATCAGCGATATTCCCGGGGTCGCCCCGAGCTGGTTGCAGCCGATCGAGACGCGCGTCGTCATGCTCTCCACCGGCATCCGCAGCCTGATCGCGCTGCAGGTGCTCGGCGAAGACTCGGACGCGCTCGAGCGCTTCGCCGAGGCCGCCGAGAAAGTCATCCAGGGCACGCCCGGCGCCACCGACGTGCAGATGCAGCGCGAAGGCGGCAAACCCTACGCCGAGATCCGCCTCGACCCGCGGAAACTCGCCCGCTTCGGCCTCACCAATGAGCAGGTGATGAAGACGGTTGAAACCGCCCTCGGCGGCATGGCGGTGACCTACTCCGTCGAGGGCGCGCTGCGTTATCCCGTCCGGATCCGTTATCTCCGCGAACGCCGCGACGACGCCGATGAAATGGTGCAACTGCAGGTACCCGTCACCACCGGCCACGGCGCAATCCCGCTCTGGAACCTCCTCGCGCAACCCACGGTGTACACCCTTGAGCTGTCCGGCGGCTCTCAACTCTCAGCTCCCAGTTCTCAGCTTCTGTCCTCCCTCTCCCTCGCCCATCAACGCAACCTAACCATCCTCTCCCCCACCCGCGCCGAACTCACTCTCCCCGCCGGCGATTCTCTCCCCGCCTCGCTGTCTCCCCGTCCCCCCGTCTCTCCATCCCTCCCTCTCTCCCTCTCCCCGTCTCAAAACGTCTCCGTCACCATCCTCAGCCAGCGTCCCAGCGAAGCCGGCCTCACCTACACCATCGGCCCGATGGCGATTCGCTCCGAGGGCGGCAAACGCACGCAGTACGTGCTGCTTAACGCCCGCGGCCGCGGCGAAGTCGAGGTCGTCCAGGATGCCGATGCGCGCGTGCGCACCGCGCTCGCCGAAGGCCGGCTCGAACTCCCGCCCGGGGCCACGTTTCGCTGGGTCGGCCGCTACGAACAAAAACTGAAGGCCGACGAGTCCCTCCGCTGGATCATCGCGGCCTCGATGACCGTGATGGTCGTGCTCATTTACGTCGGCACACGCTCCTGGCTCATCACGAGCATCATCATCCTGTGCAATGCGAGCGTGACCACCGCCGGCGGTTTCTTCTTCGTCTGGCTCTGGGGTGCCGAGATGACGACCGCCGTCGTCGTCGGCTTCATCGTCCTGCTCGGTGTGATGTTCAACGACGGCATCTTGCTCGGCACCTACATCCAGGAACAGTTCAAGATCCCGCCGCCGAATGTCGCCGAGGTTCATCGCCGCGTGTTTTCCGCCGGACTCCGCCGCCGCCGCCCGGCCATCATGACAAACGCCACCGCGATGCTCTCGCTCATCCCCGTGTTGTGGTCCACGGGCCGCGGTTCCGAACTGATGCAGCCCATGGTCCTCCCCGTCGTGGGCGGAATGGTTTTCGACATCGTCTCGCTCTTCTCGGTGCCCGTGTTCTTCACTTGGTACTGGGAACGCAAGCTCGCGCGCGCGGCGAGTGTCTTGCCACTCTCGGCCCAACCCGCCGTCCCCGGCAGCTAGTGGCGCGACCAATAACTTTCGTGACGTGTAGCTGCGAGCGCCAGCGAGTGGACCACCGGAGCGCTCCACTCGCTGGCGCTCGCCGCTGCTTGTCACGCTACTTTGCGGTCGGCACACTAGCTTTTTTTCGCCATGTTCCCCGAAGAAATTCGGGAGTCATCTTGTCATCCATTGGATGACAAAGCCTCCGGGCATCCCGGGAACATTCGGACGCGACTTATCCAAGTAATGCCAGCAGTCTCCCGGTCCCCGTCTCCACGTCTCTCGTTCTCCTCATCTCCGTCTCCCCTTTCCCCATCTCCATGGCCCTCCGTCTCCCCCTCTCCCTGTTGCTCCTCCTCACCGCCGCCGCGCTCTCCGCCGCGCCCGTCGAATTTCCCCACGCCGCCCAACCGCAACTCGCCGCCACCGCCGATGGCCGCGTCTGGCTCGCCTTCGGCCGCGACAAGGAGATCTTCGTCGCCCGTTCCGACGACGCCGGCGCCACGTTTGCCACCCCCGTCCGCGTCGCCGCGCTGCCGTCCCTCCTGCTCGGCAAACGCCGCGGTCCACGCATCGTCGCGTCTGGCGATCGCATCACCGTCACGGCGATGGCGGGCGAACTTTACGCGTTACACTCGAAGGACGCCGGCCGGACCTGGGCCGGACCCGTGCGGATCAACGACGTGCCGCGCAGTGCCCGCGAGGGCTTGAACGGCCTCGCGGTCGCACCCGACGGCCACCTCTTCACCACCTGGCTCGATCTCCGCGGCGAACGCACGCAGCTCTTCGGCGCCGGGTCCTCCGACGGCGGCGCGACGTGGAGCGTCAACCGGCTCGTCTATCGCGCTCCCGCCGGCAGCACCGTCTGCGAATGCTGTCACCCCTCGGCCGAATTCAACGGCCGCGGCGATCTCGTGGTCATGTGGCGCAACGGCATTGACGGAGCGCGCGACATGTGGAGCGCGACCCGTCCGGCGGGCGCGGAAGATTTTGGCCGCGCGGCCAAAATTGGAGAAGGCACCTGGATCCTCAAGGCCTGCCCGATGGACGGCGGCATGGTGTTTGCCGAACGCAATGCGTTCGCGACGATCTGGCAGCGCGACGGCGCCGTGTATCTCGCCCGGCCCGGCGAACCGGAGAAGCAGCTTGCCAAGGGCGTGCAACCCGTGGCCGCGACGACCGCCACGCGGTCGCTCGCGGTGTGGCAGCAAGGTCTCGATTTATGGACGGCGTCCCTCGGCGCTGCGTCCGTCCCGCGCCTGCTCGCCGCCAAAGCGCGTTTCCCTGCGCTCAGCACGATCCCGGGCGGCGATCATCTGCTCCTCGCTTACGAGCGCGGCCCCGATGTGATCGTCGAGCGGCTGTGATTCCCACGCCGCCATCAAGCGGCCATCCAGATCGTTAGCGCCCAGCGGAAGGCGAAGGACGAAGCTCCGGCTCAGCGGCGCTGCTTGCGAGGCGCGCGTGGCTTTGATCCGGCAGTGCGGTGGATGAGGCTCTCAATCCGGTTGCGATCCGCTTCGAGAAAAGCGCGGAGCCTCTCCGCTGACGGCAGCGCAACGAGGTAGCGCGAAACGAAAAGCGGATTGCTCAGCCCGGCCGTGGCAAACTCCACCTCCACGTGTTCCCGGTCACTGCAGAGGATGATTCCCACGGGCGGATAATCGTTCTTCTCCATACCATGGGCTTTCCACCAGTTGAGATAAAAGTTCATCTGCCCCGCATCGCCATGACGGAATGGGCGGGTCTTCAAATCCACCAAAACGTGGCAGCGCAAACGGCGGTGATAAAAAACGAGATCGATGTAGTCGTGCTTGCGACCGACGGTGATACGTTTCTACCGGGCCTCGAAACAAAAGCCCTCGCCCAGTTCGAGGAGAAACGCCTGAAGATGATTAAGGAGCGCACATTCAAGATCGGTCTCCAAATATTCAGGACGCTCCGCGAGGCCGGTAAACTCAAGCACGTACGGATCACGGATGAGATCGGTAATGGTCTCCTGCGCCGTTTGTTTCCGGGCGCGATCGATGACCGCGCGCTTGTTGGTAGAGAGGCCCGTGCGTTCGTAAAGCAGGCTTCCGATTTGACGCTGGAGCTGGCGGACGGACCAATTGCCCTTCAGGCATTCGTTCTCGTAGAAAGCGCGCTTCCATGGGTCGTCCAGCTGGATGAGTTCCTGCAGTTTGGTCCAAGAAAGCCCGAGCAGCACGCCGCAAGAAAGCGGGGTGGGCAATTCGGGGGTCACTGACCCCCGAATTGGGACGGCGTTTGATTCCATCAATCGGGCCGAGGACCTCAGCAAAGGAAGCGCCCATACGGCGGACATCTTCTTCGAAATCTCCGCCGGTTCAAATTTCCCGTCCAATTCGCGGGACACCGGCCCGCGAATCCTCACCGGGACTAGCAATTCGGGGGTCACTGACCCCCGAATCTGCGGATAGCATTGAGACAGGAAGCGGCAATCCCTGAGCGTGCGTTCACCAGACCCTTCACTCTGCGAGCGGCCAGATCCTGCGCCAATTTCTCCAGCAGTCGCGCCCCATACTTCGCCCGGTCCTTTCCCTTCTGCTCGAACTCGACGAGATAAGCTCCCACGAGCCAATTGCGGAGTACGAGCGCCTGGTTGACCGCCGCCACCGCACGGCCCTGCAATTCGGAGGTCGCGGAGTTGATCGCCTTGACGAGACTCGCGTAGTTCATGCGGCAATAGCGTGGATCATTTCGAAGCGCTCGGAGAATTCCGGCTGCGCAAAGAAGTTTTGATGATTCCCAGCATGGGCACCACGTTGCAATACCTTGGCGCCGGCTCAACGCCTATTCCGCAACACGAATCCGACAGCCTTTCCGGCTACAACCTGGCCACCGGGGACAGATCGCTCGACTCTTGTGGCTACGAACAAGGCGAGTTTCTTGCTCGGATCTCCGAGGGGAAACCCCGCCTGCGGTGTAGTGTTGGATGAGAGACTCACGCACTCAATCACCCCGACGTCTCCCTCCTCCAACTATGAAAACAAATTCATTCACCAAACTGAGTTCCGCCGCCGCGCTGGCGCTCTGGCTCGGCGCCTTCGCCACCGCCAAAGCCGGTCCCGGCCCACAATTCTGGAACAAGAGTTCCGCCCCCGCCAAGCCCGCGGCCACGACATCCATCGCCTGCGCCGGTTGCAAAAACGCCCCCATCGTTGCCGCCAGCGATCGCGGTCCGGCCGGCAAGGGCATCGCCCGCTTGATCACCGTCGGCGCGAAACACGACTGCACGATGTGTGACGCCGCCCGCGCGCATGTGACCAAAATTGCCGGAACGACGAGTGCACCCGTTCACGCGACGCAGTGCGGTCCGATGGCTTGCTGCCCCGCGCCGATGAAGTAGAACGCGTTCATGCGTCCGTCTGGAACTGTGCCCGCCCCTCAACCCTGTCACCCGCACCCCGCACCGCCGGGTGGCGACACACCGCCGCCCGACGCCCCGGTTTACATGGGCCTGCCGGACGAGCGTTACCTGCGGCCGCGCTTCTGGGTCGCGCTCGCCTTGAGCCTGCCCGTGTTCGCGCTCGCCATGGGCGAAATGATCTGGCCCGAACTCGTCCACCGGCTCGATCCGCGCGTGTCGGGCTGGCTGCAGTTTCTGCTGACCACTCAGGTGTTTTTCTGGAGCGGTGCGCCTTTTATCCGCCGATGGTGGAAATCGCTCGTCGAGCGCGACACCAACATGTTCACGCTCACCGTCACCGGCACCGGCGCCGCGTATTTCTACAGCACTGCCGCCCTGCTGCTCGCGCCGCGGTTTCCCGACGTGTTTCGCGGGACCCACGGCGTGCCGCTCTATTTCGAGGCGGCGGCCGTGATCACCACGATCGTGCTGCTCGGACAAATTCTCGAACAACGCGCGCACGCCCACACCGACCTCGCCATCCGCGCCCTGATGAATCTCGCCCCGAAGATCGCGCACCGCGTGGACGCCGACGGCACCGAGCGGGATGTGCCGGTCGGCCAGGTGAAACTCGGCGACCTGCTGCGCGTGCGGCCCGGTGAAAGCATCCCCGTCGACGGCTCCCTGCTCGACGGCGCGACGAGCATCGACGAGGCAATGCTCACCGGTGAACCGCTGCCGATCGAAAAGTCCGCCGGCAGCGACGTCAGCGCCGGCACGCTCAACACCACCGGCACCTTCACGTTTCGCGCCGAACGCATCGGGCGCGACACCCTCCTCGCCCAAATCGTCCGGCTCGTCGAACAGGCGAAGAACAGCGAGGCTCCCATCGCGCGGGTGGCGGATCGCGTCTCGGCGATCTTCGTGCCGTTCGTCCTCGGCATCGCAGCGGTCACGTTTGTCGCGTGGGCGGTCTTCGGACCCGATCCCGGCTGGGTCCATGGGCTGATCAACGCCGTCGCCGTCCTCATCATCGCGTGCCCGTGCTCGCTTGGTCTGGCTACGCCCGTCGCGCTCGTCACTGCCATCGGTCGCGGCGCGCAAGCCGGCGTGCTGGTGAAAGACGCCGCCGCCCTCGAACGCCTCGCGAGCGCCCGCATCCTCCTGATCGACAAAACCGGCACGCTCACCGCCGGCCAGCCCCGCGTGATCGCCGTCTCGCCCGCGCCAGATTTTTCGCTTTCCTCTTTCTCTTTATCGCTCTCTTCCTCAGCAGACGCCCTTCTCACCCTCGCCGCCGCAGCCGAGTCGCCCAGCGAACACCCGCTCGCCCGCGCCATCGTCACCGCCGCCCGGGAGCGCGGGCTCGCCTTGCCGGCCGCCACCGATTTTTCCGCCGAGCCCGGCTTCGGAGTGCGCGCCCGCGTCGATGGAAGACAGGTGTCTCTCGGTCGCGCCGCGACGGATTCTCTTGGCGACGAGCGTAAGCGCGTGGACGCGTCTGCCCCCGCCACCCTCGTGTCCGTCACAGTCGACGGCCGCGCCGCCGGCACCATCGCCCTCGCCGACACCCTCAAGCCCACCACGCCCGCCGCCATCCGCGAACTGCAACGCCTCGGTCTGCGCGTCGTCATGGTCACCGGCGATCGCGAATCGACCGCCCAGGCCGTCGCCACCGAATTGGGCCTCGACGGTTACCACGCCGCCGTCACGCCCGCGCGCAAACAGGAACTTGTCCGCGAGCACCGCGCCCGCGACGCTGGCGTCGTCTTCGCCGGCGACGGCCTCAATGACGCGCCCGCCCTCGCCGCCGCCGACATCGGCATCGCGCTGGGCACCGGCACCGATGTCGCGATGCACAGCGCCGGCCTCGTCCTCGTGAAAGGCGATCTCGCCGCGCTCGTCCGCGCCGTGCACCTCAGCCGGGCGACGCTCCGCAACATCAAACAAAATCTCTTCTGGGCCTTCGCCTACAATTTCGCCGGCCTCCCCATCGCCGCCGGCGCGCTCTTCCCTTTCACCGGCTGGCTCCTCAACCCGATGCTCGCCGGCGTCGCGATGAGCCTGAGCTCGATCACCGTCGTCGGCAACGCCCTCCGCCTTCGTCGCGTGCCACTGTGAGGCCGGTCGTGCGGGGGAAACGCTGAATCGAGTTTACACCGCGCCAGATCAACCGTTCATCGTCGGTTCGATGCTCGGACGATTCTCGATCTTCGCGCCGTGGTTCGGAACGATCTTCCGCCGTCTTGCCCTCCCCGCCACCGTGCTCGCATCCACGGTGGCGCAACCGATGCCGCACCCCGCCCCGACCGCGGCCGAAGCCACCCCACCGGTGTTGTTCCCCTCGCTCATCGTCTCGGCGACCGGCTTCGGCGCCGATCCGTTCCAGATGCCGTTCTCCACGTCCGTCGTCACCTCCGACTGGTTCAACCAGCGGCTGCCGCGGACGCTGCCCGCCGCCTTGGAGGAACTGCCCGGTCTGATGGTTCAGAAATCCAGCTCCGCGCAAAGTGCGCCGTACCTCCGCGGCTTCACGGGATTTCGCACCCTGCTGCTCGTCGATGGCATCCGGCTGAACAACTCGGTCTTCCGCGAGGGCCCCAATCAGTACTGGGGCACGATCGATCCGTTCGCCATCTCGCGGTTGGAGGTGATCAAGGGACCCAGCTCCGTGAGTTTCGGCAGCGACGCGGTCGGCGGGACCGTCAACGCCATAAGCGTCGGCCCCGCGCCCGTCGGCACTGGCTCGCGCGCGGGCGGGCGGGCGGCTTATCGCTATGCCTCGGCCGACGATTCGCACACGACGCGCCTCGAAGCCACGGGCCAGATCCACGACCGCCTCGGCGCGCAGCTCGGCGTCTCGTACAAGAACTTCCATGACCTGCGTGCCGGCCGCGGCACCGGCACCCAACCGCGCACGGGCTACGCGGAAGCCGCCGCCGATGGCAACCTCACCTACCGGCTGGGCGAACACGCCCGGCTCACCGCGCTGTGGCAACGCTTCACCCAGGACGATGCGTGGCGCACCCACAGCACGGTGTTCGGCGGCACCTGGCAGGGCACGCGGCCTGGCAACGATCTCCAGCGTTCGCTCGACCAGCGGCGCCAGCTCTTCGCGGTCCAGTTGCACGCGGACCAGGCCGCCGGTCCCGTGCACAAGTTCCACGTCAGTCTTTCCCACCAGACGCAGCAGGAGGACCAGTATCGGCTCCGCCATGACGGCCGCCGCGAAGACTCGGGCTTCGGCGTGGGCACACTCGGGGCCTTCGTCCAGGCGCAAAGCCGCTCGACCCTCGGGCGCTGGGTCTACGGCGGCGATCTCTACCGCGACCGGGTGGACTCCCACAGCGTGCGCCACCGGGCCGACGGCTCGCTCGCGCAAGTGGACATCCAGGGACCGGTGGCCGACGACGCCACCTACGATCTCGCCGGAGCCTATGTTGAAAACCGCCTGCCCCGTTTCGGGCCGTTGGACGTGATCCTCGGGGGCCGCTACAATTACGCCGCCGCCGACGCCCGGCGTGTGCGCGATCCAGTGACGGGCGCAGTCAAGGGCCTCGCCGCGGACTGGCGCTCGCTCGTCGGCAGCCTCCGCGGCGTGATCCACCTCGGCCCCGAGGGTCGCCACAACCTCTTCGCCGGATTCTCCGAAGCCTTCCGCGCGCCCAATCTCTCGGACCTCACCCGCTTCGACATCGCCGAGGGCGGCCAGATCGAGACCCCCGCGCCTGGCCTGAAGCCGGAATACTTTGTCACCGGCGAAGCCGGCTGGCGCACCCGCCAGGAACGCTGGTCCGCCACCATCGCCTGGTTTCGCACGGCCATCCGTAACCAGATTATCCGTACGCCCACGGGCGCCCGGGTGGACGGATTGGCCGAGGTGACAAAACGCAATTCCGGTGCCGGCCTGGTCCACGGCCTCGAACTCGCCGCGAGCGTGCAGCTGCCGCCCGCCTGGACGCTCTCGGGCGCGCTGACCTGGATGGAGGGCGAGCTGGATTATTTTCCCGCCGCCAACTCCTCGTTGCTCGTCCGCGCGCCGCTGTCACGCGTGATGCCGGTCACAGGTCATCTCGCGCTCCGCTGGGAGCCGCGGCCCGCGCGGCGCTGGGTCGAGTTCGCGGTCAGCGCCGCCGGCCGCCAGGATCGGCTGGCCCCCGGCGATTTGGTCGACACGGAGCGCATTCCGGCCGGAGGCACCCCGGGTTACGCCATCGGCAAGGTGCGCGCCGGCTGGCGTCCCACGCCGGCGCTGACGCTCACCGCCGCCCTCGAGAACGTCACCGACGAAGACCACCGCATCCACGGCTCCGGCCTGAACGAACCCGGCCGCAATCTCGTGCTCGCGGCCGACTACCGGTTTTGAGCGCGAGCGTCTTTTCAGTCGGGCCAAAACACCCAGGGGCGTCCCGCGCCGGCGCCCGCGGGCGTTGCCGAGCATCGATTCTTCAACCCGCCGTGTAGCTTCCCCGGTGTGCCCACCGAAATCGTCATCGGATTGGGTCGAGAAAGACCCGGTGCTTTCAGCCTGCCTCATCGGCCGGGCAGTGGCGCCGCCGGAGGCCGGCGGATGCTTGTCGACGAAATAGCGGTGCGGCTCGCGCGCGACTCGGCGTTGATTTGCTCCAACGCAGTCCTCTGTTCCGGCTTCAGGATCGACTGCGCGCCGGCCATGAAATCATCGCTCAGGTCCAGCGGAGTGCCACCGCTGGCCACCGGCACGCGACGCGACGCACTATACAGCGCAGTCAATTGGTTCGCCTGCGCTGTTTCCAACGGCGCGCCCGAGTAGCTGAGGCGCAGGGTCAGACGGTCGAGAAACGCCTGACGCGCACCCGCTCCGTTCAGGAACTCCCGGTATTCGGCGAACACGGCGTCGCCAAACGTCTGCTTGATTTCGTCGTCAAAGGTGCGGTTCACGCGCAGCTTCACCTGCATCGCCTCACTGCGGTCGAAAGGCTTCTTCTCGCGCATCGCCTGATTCTCCATGACGCCATCGACCTCCTCGGAGGCCATCTGTTGCTGGATGAGTAGTTCCTTGAAGCGTACGCGCTCGGCCGGCGGCAACTGCAGCGATGCGAACAACGGGGCGAAGCGCTCATTGGTGCTGTGCCGCAGGTAAACCAGATACAGCTGGGCGTAATGGGGATCGCTGAACAGCTCGGGAAAATAGACGTTTCCGTGGAGGCCGGAGGGGGCACTCGGCAGGGCCAACGGCACAGCGGAGGCATCGGACCTCGTCGCCGAAGCGGCCCGTTTCCTCAACTCGGCGATCGCGGCGAGCACGGCCTGGTTTTTCCGGAACGCGGCAGGTATGCTGGCCTCTGCCTCCGAGCGGGCGGAACTTGCCTCCACCAGATCGCGCCGCAAGGCCTCGCGCCGTTGGGTGAGCGCGATGACCTCACCGTTGAGTCGCGTCTGTTCGGCGCTGAGCGACGCTGCGCTGGCGCGCAGGGCTCCGGCATCACGCTGCAGGTTCCAGGACCAGAGGCCCGTGGCCCCAAGCGGAAGGGCCAGCAGGGCCACGAGCCAGATCTTCGATGACGATGGAGCGGGCCTCATTACCGTGGGGGATGGAGGCCGACGGCCTCGGTTTTCTCGTCGACGACGGTGATGTTCAGTCCGGCGCGGAGCAGCGCCTGCTTCAACAACATGACGGCCGCCGTGGGCGGCAGATCCTTGAAGTCGACGTCCACCGTCCGCTCCGCGGCGGCGACGGCCGCTGCGATCTGCAGTTGTTTGCCCGCGAGATGCGCATAGAGTGTGAGCGCGTCGCTGGCCGGCTGGCGCTTCAGCGCAGCGCTCACCAGGGCGGTGTGGTCCGCGTTCTTGAACGCGCCGTAACGATCCGGGGGCGACGCGTTGTCCGCGGGCGAGCCGGGCGGCGGCGGATAGTCCTTCAACGATTGGCCCGTCAACCGCAGCAGGCCCTTGGCGGCGGCTAAGCGGTTTAACGCCACCATTTCACGCCCGGCTTTTTGTGCGGCCTGCCATTCGATCAGGGCGGCGCGCTGTCCCGGCGCGAGAGGTGACGCCATTTCCCGGAGGACAGCGTCGGGGATGACATAGGGTGTGACACCAAGGGCCAGGGTCACGTCGGCATCGGGAATCGCCGCCGCCACCAAATTCACCAACTCGTCAACCTGACCGTCGGTGAGCGGTGTGCCGGTGTCGCGCGACTGGTTCGCCAGGCTGGTAATCGGTGATCGGAACACCAGGGTGCGCTCGTAGTTCTGATAATAGGCGAATTTCTCCGCGCCGAGCAGCGCCCGTATTCGGTCGGTGACCTCCGTCGTGGCCGCCGCACTCAGCAGGACGGCATCGACGCGGCTTTCAACGGCCAGGCCCTGGCTTCGCGCCAGCTGGTGGGCCTCGGCGGTGGCGGTTCCTTTGGCCACCAACAGACTGATCAACTGTTCGAGGTCTGGCGGCGCGAGGTGCAACGTGCGAAACAGGCCCGCATAACTGCGGTCAAGTGAAGAGCGCCTGACCAACGCCGACCGCTGCCGGGCCTCGGGGTCGTTGGCGCGCTCGTCCGCAGCGCGCTGCGCGGCGGAGCGCCGGTCGGGCTGCGCCGCCATGCTGACGGCCAGCGCCGCGGCTCGACTCGCCGCCACCGTTTCGCGTCGCATCGTATCCAGCTCGTATTCCAGCGTGCGAATCCCAGCCGGCAGCGCCGTCGGCACCAACGAAGCCGCGAGCGTCGCGTTGCTGGCGCGCAGGGCCGCCAGTTCGACGCCAAGCCTGTCGTTGCGATTGCTCTGCGTGACCCCGAAGATCAGTCCGCCGGCCAACCACACCGACCCGACGCCCGCGAGCACCTTGGCGGCGGTGAGCGTTTGCCAGAGCGAAACCGCTCCACCGACGGCGACCGCGACGCCGCCCGTCACCGCCGTGGTCGTCACCGCGGCCCCGAGCCCGGCGGGCGCCACCGCGACGGCGCGCTCCATCAACACCACGCCGAGGGCCGCAGCCGTCGACGTGATCCCGCGCTTTGCGAGCGCGACGCGCAGTTCCTCGAGCGCCCGCGACACCCGCTTGCGTGCGGCTTCCTCGGACACGCCGAGCCGCGCACCGACCTGCGGAAAGGCCTGCCCCTCGAAAAATCGCAGCAGCACGGCCTCGCGGTCGCGGACATCGAGATCGTGCATCACGTCGTCGATGACGGGCTGCAGCCGATTCCAGTCAGCGGGAGAAACCGGGGATGAGTTCAATTCTTGCATGGCGTGGGCCTCCTGCTCGTGCCGCTGGCGGCGGCGCGCGGTCCGCATGGCCTGCGCCGCCGCGAAGCGCGTGCTCGTATAGAGCCAGCCTGCCAGGACGGCGTGATCCTTCAGGGTCGCCGCTTTGCGTGCGAGGTCGCTGAAGACAAGTTGCGTCACGTCCTGCGCCAGATGGGCGTCGCCGTGCACCTGGCGCAGCGCGGCGGAATAAACGAGGTTCAGGTGCCGCTGCACGAGCTCCGCAAACGCGGCTTCAGTCCGTTCCCCGACGTAGCGGCCCAGCAATGCGGCATCGTCGCTCATGTTCGTTCACTCTATAACAGCCGGCCCCGGAAAAAGCGGACAAAAAAATTCGTGCCGCCCTTCCGCAAATTGCAGTTTAGAGATTCGCCCCGTGGTTTCCACCCAGTCGTTCGGCACCGTTCCCGCTCCCACCCGCCACTTCCTGCTCCGCCGCGTCGTGCAAGACTATGACATAGGTATGTCATAGTTTTGCACGGGTTGGGTGAAGGCGATCGCGGCACGGCGTGGGTGGGGAGTGTCGCCGCTCCGCCGATCCGCCCGCCCGCCGCATTGACAAGAACCCAAAGCCCGCCCTCCCTTACGACGTGCCCCGCACCCGCCGCATTGCCGCCTTCCTGCTCCTCGCCCTCTGGCTGCCGGCGATGCTGCACTGCCGGCTCGAAGCCGCCGGACTGCTCTTCGCAACCGATTGTTGCAGCACGACACCGGCTTCCACCTCTCCCGCCGCCGACCACGGCTGCGCGGACGATTCCTGCGACATCGTGGAGGGCGAATTCACTTCGCCCACCGCCTTCGTGCTCAAGGCTCCGTCTCCGGACTGGTGCGCCTGTCTCCTTTGCGGCCCGGCGGCCCTGCCTCCGGTTGCTTTCTCGCCACCGCCCGACACGGGCGTGGTCGAGGCCACAAGCGCTCCGCCAGAATTGGCCCCGCCGTGGGTCCTGGTCGTACCGGGTTCGCTCTCTCCCCGGGCTCCTTAGCCCGCTTCTGCACGCTCCGGATTCGCGCGCGAATCCGACGTCGTTCCCACGCTTCCGACGCCACGCGTGTCGGATGCAGGCCCCTTCGGCCTGCGCGCCCAGTATCGTGCCCCGTCCGCATTCACGTCTTATGCACCCATTCTCCCTCTCTCTCTGTCTCCTCGTCTCGGTATCGCTCCTGCCCGCCGCCGAATCCGCCGCCACTCCGATCACCCTCGACGCCCTCGCGGCCGAGATCGTCGCCAACAACCCCGAACTCGCGTTCTACGCCGCCGAAATCGAGACCACCAAGGCCGGCCGGCGTGCGTCCGGCAACCGCTCCGATCCCGAGCTTTCGCTCGAAGCCGGCCGCAAGCGCGTCCACGACCCGTCCGGCACGCTCGCCGGTGAGGGCACCGCCTGGGCCGTCTCGCTCGCGCAAACATTCGAGTGGCCCGGCCGCCTCGCCCTGCGCAAGGCCATCGCCAACCGCCAGGTCGAGCTGGCCGAACTGGGCCTGGCGCGTTTCCAGCGCGCACTCGCCGCGCGCGCCCGCACGCTCGCCTACGGGCTCCACGCCGCCGCCGCCAAGGCCGCCGCCGTGCGCGAGGTCGCCGATCGTTTTTCCCTTCTGAAAGAGACGTTCCTCGCCCGCGAACCGGCCGGCATCACGCCACAGCTCGAAACCCGCGTCATCGAGGCCAGCGAACTCGTGCTGCAGCGCCGCGCTGTCGATGCCACCCTCACGCTGCAGGCCGCGCTCATCGAGCTCAACCAGCTGCGCGGCTCCCCCGTGGATGCCCCGCTCCGGATCGCCCCAGCGTCCTTGAAGTTCAACGACGCGCCAGCCTTCGCCGAACTTCTCGCCGTCGCGCACGAGAACAATTTCGACTTCAAAATGAAACGCGTCGAGCTCGAGCAGCAGGGCGTCGAGGTCAGCCTCGCACGCCACGAGCGCCATCCGGCGATCACGGTCCGCCCGTTCTACTCGCAGGAAAAAGCCGGCGATCGCGAATCGACGCTCGGGGTCGGCCTGAGCGTGCCGCTGCCCGTGGGCGGTCGCACCCGCGGCACCGTCGAGGTTGCCGAAGCGCGCCGCCGCCATGCCGAGGCCGCCCTGCTCGTCGCCCGGCGCGAACTCGAGCGCGAGGTGCTCACCGCCGCCCACGCCTTCACCACCCGCGTCGCCGAATCGCGCCGCTGGGCCCCCGACTCGTCCGAAAAATTTCGCGACGCCGCCGCGCTTGCCGACCGCCACTACCGCCTCGGGGCCGTGCCGATCGGGACCTATGTCGAACTCCAGCACCGCTACCTCGACGCGGTCGAGGCCCTGTGCGACACGCAACGCGAGGCCCTCGAGGCCGGCCTCCGCCTGCAACAACTCACCGGCCTCGAGTTCAACGCCGTGCAAATCGTCCCGTGAAAAACGCCCCCCTCTGCTGCGCCCTCTTCGCACTCGCGGCCGCGCTTTTCTCCGGCTGCAATCGCGGTGCCGCCGAATCGTCCCCGCGCAGCGTCGTCGAGCCCGCCGCCGCCTATAACGCCGCCCGCGGTCTCAAACTCACGGCCTTCGCCGCCGAGTTCATCCAGCTCGCGACCGCCGAGTTCACCGCGGTTCGCGTGCCGGCCGCCGCGGTGTTGCGCACGGTGCAGGGCACGTTTGTCTACGTCGAAAACGGCGGCTGGTTCCTCCGCACCCCGGTGAAACTCGGCGCGTCCTCCTCCGACGGCGCTTCGTTTGTACTGGCCGACGGGCTTTACGAAGGCGATCGCATCGTGACGCACGGCGTCCGCGCGCTCTGGCTGGCCGAGCTGCATTTCCTGCGCGCCGGCCAGGCCTGCGCCCACGAGGGCTGACATCACCCGCTCGCGCCCCATGCCCGCCGCCACGAGTTCTTCCAAGTCTTGTCACCCAATAGGTGCCAGGTTTCCCCGCCGGTATCGGGGGAGCAAAACGGCCGGCTAACCACGATCCATGCTCGCGCGCATCGTCGAATATTCCGTCCGCCAGCGGCCCGTCATTCTGCTGGCCGCCGCCGTCCTCGTCGCCCTCGGCGCGTGGGCCATCACCTCGCTGCCGCTGGACGCGGTGCCCGACATCACGAACGTCCAGGTGCAGGTCAACACGGCCGTCCCCGCGCTCGCCCCCGAGGAGATCGAGCAGGCGGTGACGTTTCCGCTCGAAAACCGCCTCGGCGGTCTGCCGGGAGTCGTCGAGTTTCGCTCGCTCTCCAAAACCGGCCTCTCGCAAATCACGCTGGTCTTTGCCGAAGGCACCGACATCTACCACGCGCGTCAGCTCGTGAGCGAACGCCTGCAATCCGCCGCCGAAGATCTGCCGCCCGGACTCACTTCCCGGCTCTCCCCGATTGCGAACGGACTCGGCGAGATTTTTTACTACACCCTCGAATTCCAGAACGACGCGCCGAACCGGCCCGACTCCCGCCAGGCCCAGCTCATGGAGCTGCGGTCGCTGCACGAATCCATCGTGAAGCCCGCGTTGCGCCGCACGCCGGGGCTGGCGGAGGTGAACACCAGTGGCGGCTACGAGAAGAACGTGGTAATCCAACCCGACCTGCCGCGCCTCCACTCCGCCGGCATCACCCTGCCGCAATTCACCGCCCGCATCGCCGAGAACATGCGCAACGCCGGTGGCGGGCAGGTCGAAATCGGCGGCGAGCAGGTCACGATTCGCGCCATCGGTCGCACCAGCACCATCGAGGAGATCGGCGCGCTGCCGCTCAAGTTCGCCGGGGCCGCCGCGCCGCTGCTCGTGCGCGATGTCGCCACGGTCGGCATTGGCGCCGGCTTCCGCACCGGGGCCGCCACGGTCGACGGCCGGGAGGCGCTGGTCTGCGCCGCCCTCATGCTCGCCGGCGAAAATTCCCGCACCGTCTCCCAGGCGGTGGTGCGGCAGATGGACGCCATCCGGCGTCAGCTGCCCGTCGGCGTCGAGCTGCGCCCGCTCTACAACCGCGCCGACCTGGTCAAACGCACGCTGCGCACCGTCACCCTCAACCTCGGGGAGGGCGCGCTCCTGGTCGTCATCATTCTCTTTCTGCTCCTCGGCAACGCGCGCGCCGCGCTGATTGTCGCCCTCGTCATCCCGCTCTCGATGCTGTTTGCCGCGCTCGGCATGCGGCGGCTGGGTATTCCGGGCAATCTGATGAGTCTCGGCGCGATCGACT
>SXSC01000312.1 GCA_005792355.1 Opitutaceae bacterium | reverse complement strand
CGACTTGCCTTCCTTTTTCAGGTCACCCACTGGCCGGCCCAGCTTGGACAACAACCGTGCAAGCTCCTCCGCCCAGACCGCCTCCTGGGCGATCCGCATCTCACTGGCTAGTCTCCGACCGTGACCTGCAGCTTCAGCATGTTCGCGGGCCATATCCATGGCGAAGCCCACCGTGCCGATAATCCATCCCTTGGACATTTCGGAAAAGTTTTGCGCCTTGCGCGCCGGTTCGTCCTCGGCCAGCCAGACCAGGTAATCCAGATATTTCTTCCGGCCAGCAGCGGTACAGCGCCCCCAATCCCCCGTCCGGATCAACCAGCAAGCTCTTGTAACGGCCTTGAAAGACGTGGCCCCGCTCTTGCCGCAACCGGTTGAAACGGATCGAAAATGTCCCCTGCAACCAACGCATCCCGTCCACCAAGTTTGCGCGCGGAGTTTCCACCGCGAGATGATAGTGATTCGACCTCAGGCACCACGCTTGGATCCGCCAGCCGGTTTTCCCGCACGCTTCATTCAGACAATGCAGGAAGGCCGCCTTGGTTTTATCTCCCCGGAAGACTGGCGCCCGGTAGTTGCCCCGGCTGATCACATGATAAATCCCCCCTTCCGATTCCAATCTGAGCTTGCACGCCATGACCCGGGTAGGGTCGACCGGTCCAGGTGCCTTCGTCACCCCAAACCCCAAAGTTTGACCCCTTTGGATTGTCCGCTCGGCTGGCGACCGTCGAAGCCGCGAGGCGCGGCGAAGCGAAGCAGTAAAGAACCTTGACTCTTCTACTTCGTCTCCGCGCTTTCCCAATCGTCCGTCCGGAAGGGCGAGGCGGGCAGGCCGGCGGCATTGATGAGATGGCCGTCGGAATTCCTGGCCCAAGCATAGCGAACGGCGGCGTCTGATGTTCTGACGCACATATGCGCTTGACGCATATAACCGATGGCGCGAGGGTGACGACATGATCCATGACTTCGCCTGTGAGGAAACGGCGCGGATTCACGCGGGTGAGGTTTCGCGCCGTCTGCCGCATGCGATGCAGAATGTGGCGCGGCGGAAGTTGCGGCAGTTGGACGCTGCGACCGGCCTGGACTTTCTGCGAGTTCCGCCGGGCAACCGGCTGGAAGCGCTGAAAGGAACCCGGGCCGGGCGGCATTCGATTCGGGTCAACGACCAATATCGCCTCTGTTTTGTCTGGGACGGCGAGCACGCGCACGCCGTCGAGATTAGCGATTACCATTAAGCCAATTCCCTCCATGAAAACGAACCGACTGCCGAACATTCACCCGGGCGAGATCCTGCTGCGCGACTTCCTTGAGCCGATGGGCATCACGCGTTACCGACTGGCGAAGGCGACGGGCATCCCGCAGGCTCAGGTCTTGCGCATCTGTGCGGGCACGCGGGCAATCACCGTGGAGACGGCCGTTCGGCTGGGCGTGTTCTTTGGCGTGGACGCGCGGAACTGGCTGAATTTGCAGCGGGCGTATGACCTGGAGGAGTTCGAGCGCACGCGCGGGGCGAAAGTGCGCAAAACCGTGGAGAAGTGGGCGGCGTGAAAACAAAGGACAAGCCCACGGCTCCTCCTGCTAAGAAACAGCCACTTCTTGGATTGGTTGGAGAGCACTCCGAGTTCCTTCGCCGCGCGGCGCAAGGCGTTCTCCTTGCGCTCCTGGCGCAGAACGGGATTGCCGAGGCGGGCGCGGAGCCCATCGGTGTCTTGTATCCACATTGGACCGACAAGTAGGAGCTCCGCTCCGGGCCGCAGAAACGACGGTGGCGCGATTTGTGCGGATCGGAGTCTGGCGACGAAGAACACGGCACAGGTGGTATTGGGTGGATTATTCGGCTGCTTTTACAGATAGAACCCCAATCTCAGCTGGAAACGCGGCAGGGCTTCAGGCCACGGGATTTTGCGGTGGAGGTAGTGCCGGACCAGCCGGATGAACTGACAGCTGAGTTGCGCGGCGTGGCGGACCATTTCCTGGGCTGGGACGCGGGACACCCGTTGCGCCGCGCCGCCTGCTTGCGCTCGATCTTGAGTTCGCGCACACCGGCCCGCTCGAACCGATCCGAAGGGGTCACGTATTGACTCTTGACAGTTTGGAGCCGCCTCATTTTCCGGGAGATCTTGCCACGAGGCTATCGACGGACGGACGTCGCACGAGACCGGCCACCTGGGCTCATGCATTGATTCCTTTGGCTCGATTCTATCCAAAATCTTCCTCTCGAACCTCGGAGCTGAGACTGGAAAATTACCGACAATAAAATTTTCCCGGCGCGATCCCGGCACGCTTGATCGTGCCGTTCGTCTCCCTGATGCCCGTTGCCTTGATCGCCCCAGGCCCACAACGTACCGTCGCCCTCGACGTCCCACGCCGAGGAAGCCATCTCCCGCGCCCCACCGTCCCGGCGGTTCAGGTGCGATCCGCGATCGGCCGGATGGCGAGTTCGAGCGCGACCACGGTGATCGTGTGCTCGCCGCCATTTTCGACCACGATTTCGTTCCAACCCTCGCGCACCTGCGCCACGGGGAAACTGAAATCATAACCCACGTGCGTGGTCGCGTGGTGCGTGAACGAGCCGCACGCAAACAGCAGGCGATCGTTGCGCGTGTGCTCCGGACGCGGCCAGCCGCCGTTGATCGACACGAACAGCCACGCGAACACGTCCTCCGCCTTGAGCACGACTTGAATCACGAGCTCGAGTCCGCGATCAACCGGTTCCGCGCACATCGGCAGCCGGAACGCCCGGTGCCAGCCGCGTTCGAGCACGACCGGCAGCTGCGGGATGCCCTCGAACGGAATCTGCACGAACAACCCACCGCTGTCGGAAAACGTGTAATGCTTCGATTGGCCGCGCAGTCCTTCAAGGCGATGGATGTCGCGCAGCGCACCGTAGTCGGAGATCACGCCCGGGATGCGCGCCTGGTCCGTGCAGAAGAAATTATACCACTCAATCCCGTCGGCCCCGAGCCCAAGCTTGCCGGCGGCGTTGGCGCGCAGCAGTTCGCGACTGGCGGACGTGAAACGAATCTCGCGCGTGAGATCCTGCGCGGGCGCCCGGGCCGGCAGCCGGTTCGCCCCGGCCTCGATCACGCCGTAGATCGCCACGCGGTCGCCCACCTGCCGGCGGAGTTCGTCGTGCGGCATATCCCAGGACGTGCGCCAGAAATGCGACGGCGCGATGAAGTCGAGCGTGCCCTCGCGGCAGAGGGTGGCGATATCGAGGCCGATGTTCAGGAGCGGCTCCAGCCGGCCCGGCATTCGAAACCCAAAGCGATACGGCCGGCCGGTTCGGCGCGCGCGGCGCTCGGTGAGCGCGCGGATTTCGCGCAACCAATCGGACATCATCGCCACCGTGGCCGGCGTCGCGTGGGGTTCGCAGCAGAGCGCATTGCGCCACCAGTCGAGCTCGAGGCCCTCAAAATCGTAGTCCTCCACGACCTCCTTGATCTGCGCCATCATCAGGGCGCGCACCTCCGCCCGCTCGTAGTTCAGCCCTTCGCGATAACCGGGCAACCACATCGTCGGCGAGTATGCGCTACGCTGCAGGCGCATCTCCTTTTGGCCGAACAGCGGCACGTTGAAAAAACTGCCGGGAAAATTGAGGTGTCCGTGCATGTCGTTCATCCGGACGCTGACCCACGGTGAAATCTTGCGGCGGCGGCAAGCCTTCGCCGTTTCCGCCAGCCAGTCCGTGCCCGCGTCGAGCAAATCCTGATAGCGGTTCATGAACACGACCATGTCGTCGAGGAACTTCTCCACCGCGGCCGGCTCGGTTGCATGGGCGCAGATCGCATGGCCCCGGAAGAACTCCCGGTCACCGCGGCGGTAGCCGTCGAGAATGCTGGGAATGACCCTGCTGGGATACCACGCGCGGGAGGCGTTGGCGTTGATCACAAACGTATCGATCCCGTTGTCGGCCAGCTCATCGACATAGCGGTGAATCGCCTTCGCGGAAAACGGGCCTCCCTCCGGCTGCCATTTTTCCGGGTTGTAGAAATAGACGCAGGTATCCCCGTTGAAGAGGTTGCGATGGCGCGCGGTCACGCGGGCCTCCGCGTCCGCGCCGGCGCGACGGGGCACGGGCGGCGAAGGCGCCGTGGTGCCGGGCTTGGCCTCGCCGCCACGCAACGGCTCCGGCAGGCTGGTGGCGACGGTCGCGCCCAGCGCGGCGGTGCGGATAAAATCTCTCCGGGTTTTCATCAATGATTGCATGCGGGGAGGGGCCCCGAACCGGCAGGATGAGTGAAGCCGCGCCCGGAAGCGCGCAAATTTTTAGTCGCCGGGCAACGGACAACGGTTCCACGCTGGCACCGGATCGTTTCCCCACCCTCCAACCAAACTACCCCACACCCATGCCTGTTTCTCCCCGTCTCCCCTGCCCCGCGGCCCTCCTGCTCTCCCTCGGCTTCACGCTCGCCGCCACGCTCGCCGCCCAAACCGCCCCTCCGCCCGCACCCTCAAACTCACCACCGGCCAAGCCCGCCGCAACCGAAGCCGCGATCGTCCTTTCACCCTTCGAGGTAAATTCCGCCGACGACAAGGGCTACGCCGCGTCCAGCGCCCTCGCCGGCACGCGCACCAACGAGAAACTCGCCAACCTCCCCAACTCCATCTCCGTCTTCACCGCCGATCTGCTGAGCGACCTGGCGATCAATGATTTCTTCGGCGCGGTCGAGTTCGCCGTCGGCGCGGAGAATATTTTCAACGACACCGGCACCGTCGGCGCGCCCATCGGCTCGCGCTCCGGCAACCAGATCAGTTTCCGCGGCATCCCGTCGATCCGCCAGCTGCGCGACGGCTTCCCGTGGTTTCTTCCGGCCGACACCTACAACACCGAGCGCATCGAGTTTGCCCGCGGCCCCGGCGGGCTCGCCTACGGCGACGTCGATCCCACCGGCATCATCAACGTTTCCACCAAGCGGGCCACCTTTCGTCCCCGCTACGCCGCCACCGTGCGCATGGATTCCTACGGCACCCAGCGCTACTCCGTCGATCTCAACCAACCGATCCTCCCGCGTCTCGGCCTGCGCTTCAACGCGCTCAACTCCGAGGTCGAGCAGTTCCGCCAGCGCGGCAGCCGCGACTTCCGCGGCTTCGCCGGCGCCCTGCGCTGGGAGCCATTTCAGAACCGCCGCACGCGCCTCGATGTGAACTACGAGGGCGGCACGACGCGCAACAATCAGAGCACGCTGCACCTCAACGACGGCAACAAAGCCTACCTCCGCGGCACCGGCACCAATGCCGCCGACGCCGACCCGATCAACCCCGGGGTGCAGGTCAATGGCATCGGCATGCGCCGCATCGCCGCACCCGGCAACGCGCATGTCTACCTGGATATCGGCGGCACGCTCTACGACATGCAGTCGACCGCCACGACGACGTTTCGAAATTCCGCCGTCCTCACCGGCGCCACCGTCGCCACCGGCGCCGACCCGCAGAATCCCGTTCGCTACCCGCTCACGACGATTCCCTACAGTCTCTATCCGGACGGCGAGGACTGGGGCGGACCCGACAACCGCCACGACACCGATTTTCACGCGTACAACCTCGAGCTCTCGCATCAGCTCGGCGACCACCTGCGCCTCCTTATCGCGCACAACGGTCAGGTCGACGCCACCACGCGTCTCCAAACCTATTCCTCCTCCGGCGCCCTCGGCATGAATTCCCGCGCCGTCTTCATCGACGTCAACCGGGTGCTGCCGCATCCCACGACGCCCAACGCCACGATTCCAAATCCGCGTTTCGAGCAGCTCTTCCTCGCCTATGCGCCCACGTTCACCGCCGACGGCAACAAATCCACCGGCTGGCGCACCTCGGTCGTCTACGACACCAAGCTGCCGTTTTGGAACGCGTCCTTCCGCGCCGTCGCCGGCGCCAGCTATCGCCACGAACAAAACTACCTCGACACGTTCTCCTTCGCGATGGATCAGAAGGAAATCGCCCGCCGTGGTCTCACTGGCGCCGCCGCCACCTACGCCAACAACCTCGTCCACCCCGTCCACTACCTCGCCGATGGCAACAGCGACGACGCCCTTCGCCTCCGCGTCGTCCCCGGTGTCACGACCTTTTACCGGAGTGGCACGGGCCAGACGCGCTTCGACCAGACCCTCGGCTCCGGCAATCTCACCACCATCGGCTCCTTCTTCAACGGCCGCCTCCACACCAGCACCGGGATCAGTCGCGACTATTTCCGCCAAAACCGCGCCCGCGCGCCCGTGACCTTCGCCGCCACCGGAGAAACCCGGCTCCTCGATCTCACCGGCCAGCCAATTCTGGATCCCTCCGGCTACAACATCCCGGTCGAGCGCTTCAACCGCACCTACGCCACCAACCAGACCTACGGCGGCGTGTTCCGCTTGCTCCCGTGGCTCGCCCTGGGCGGCGGCTACTTCGAATCCGCCCTCTTCACCGACAGCGTCAGCTTTGAGCTCACTGGCCGGCCCCGCCTGCCCCGCACCGGCGAAGGTCATGACTTCAGCCTGCGGTTCAATTTCCTCCACGACCGCATCAACGCCACCGTCACGCGCTTCCGGACGACGTCCGAAAACAATTCCCTCGGTCTCAGCGCCGGTGCGCAGACCGAACTCAACGACCTCCTTCCCGTCGGCCAGCGTCTGCTCGGCACCGGCGACTACCGCGACCAAGAGACTGCAGGCTGGGAGTTCGAGTTGCAGACGAACCTCACGCGCCAGTGGACCGTTCGCGCCACCTACTCGATGAACCGCGTGCAATTCGGCCGCTTCTTCCCGCTGGTGCGGCCTTACCTCGCCGCCGCGCAGACCGCCGCCAAGGCGCAGGGCCTCGACCCGGAGGACGCCACCGCCATCACGCAGGAACTCCTCGACAACACCGAGGGTGCCGTCCGCGCGGTCCGGCGCGAGACGGCGAACATCACGACGCGCTACAGCTTCACCGAGGGCCGCCTCAAGGGTTTCGCCGTCGGCACCTCCGCCCGCTACGCGATGGGCCGGCCCCGCGCCGCGCTCTCCTCTGGCGGTGTCGTCGTGCTCCCCGCGACCAGGACCAGCAGCTACATTTTAGTGAATCCATTCGCCAGCTATCGCCGAAAGCTCTTCAACCGCAACTGGACCGCCCAGCTCAATGTGAACAACGTCCTCGGCCTCAATTCCGATCAGGGCAACAGCTACACCTGGCCCCGCAAGACCGAGCCACGGCAGTACGTCACGACCGTGACGGTGGATTGGTGAGCTCTGGTCGATCCGGATTGATCACTTTTGCGACAATGCCGGACGTTCCTTCCGCGGAGCGGCGGTTTTCCCACCGCCGTAGAATACTGGGCCGCCCGTATTTGGGCGGTTGGGAAACCGCCCCTCCTTTGCCCGCGGCCCTGCGCAGCCGGGCGGGTGTCGCGTAAAGGATCAGGGACTCTTGTCCTCCATCTGTCCGCTTTTTCGCAGCCTGCTATTAGAATGGCGCCCCCACGGGGCTCCGTTTCACCTATGAAACTTTTCCGCCAATCAAATATCGGACGGAAATCGGACGCTTGGCACCCTGATGCGCCTCGTTTCCCTTGCCGGGTCACGGGGAAACCAATCGGAACCACCCCCCGGGTCTCAGGCACACCGCCCCCGCCGGATCACTTGCCGCCGCCGATCAGCTTGTTGAACAGCTCGCTTGCTTTCTCCGTCACGCCGGCTTTTTCGAGGGCGAGCGCCGCGAGCCGGATGTTCAGATCGCTGCTGTCCGGCTGGCCCAGGGTGCCGCTCACGCGGATCGGCAGCGTGCAGGCCGCATACCCGAGATCGTCGGGCGCTGACTCGAGCGCCCCCAAATACTTCAAGAGCGCCCCTTGCCTGCCCCGCGCCCGCAGTTTGAACTCCAACGCCAACGGGTCCTGGAGAAATCCGGTGTCCGGTCGGTGCCGCGCCATGCCTCCGCCAGTCAGCCGGACCTCCGGCGAAATGAGGGCGAAATCCCTGAGCGTCGTGTTCAACGCGGCGTCACGCGAGATCACCACACTGAGCTGATCGTAGGCAATCGGGTTCAGCCCGCGGGCAAACTCCGCCACCGCCTGCGCCTTGCTCGCAATCGTCGCATTCTCCTTCCGGCCCGCGAGGCCGCCCAGCACGCTGCCAGCCGACGCGATTATTCCCGCCACCCGGCCGGTGTGCTCCACGACCCCCGCCGCACTCGCCGGCAGTCCCCGGAAAACGCCTCCCTTGCTCGTGAGCTGAAATTCCCCGCTCGCGCCCGCCGCCAGTTCATCCAGCGCGACGGCGCGACTGGAGAGCCGGCTGTTAATCTCAAATTTTCCCTCCACCGTCGGCGGGCGATCACCACTCCCGCCGCGCAACAGCGGGCCCGGATCGAATTCTTTCACCGCCAGTTCCGCGCCGAGCGCGTAAGGCTGGGCCACGCCGGCGTCAAAGGTCAGCGCGCCGCTGAGCTGGGCGCGCCCGTTTTCTCCCCAGCCCGCCTGCAGGCCTTCCAGTTTCACCATGCCCGCGTTGATTTCGATGCGTCCACCGAGATTCTCCACCGCAAACGTCTCGGAATAGACCACGCGCCGCAGGCGGAGTGTGATCGCGCCGCCCAGCCCGGCCCAGGGTGGCGCCGTCCGGCGCACTGTCGCCGCCTCCCCCACCCCGGCGGTTCGCTGGTTGGCGGGAGCTGAAGCCAGCCCGGCCAGCAGGCTCACATCGTCGAGCACGAGTTGATTGCTGGTCGCCTCCGCCAGAATCGTGACGAGCGGCCCCGGACCGGAGACGTGCGTGCCGGAAAAAACCAAATCGGATTTGCGCCCGCCTGCGTCGATGACCAAGGGCACACTGAAAGCGATTTTGCCATCGGCAGCGATGTCGGCGCGGAGATCCGCAGTCAGTGCGGGCAGGGCAACCGCCTTCGCGTCGATCACCGTCGCGAGGCCCGTGAGTTCAACCTTGGCCTGCAATTCCTGAATCGTCCCGAGACTGGCGGCGAAATCGATCAACGCGTCGCCGCTCGTCAGGGGCAACGCCCCGGCCGCGATCGGCTGCGCGAGCACCGCCGGCAGATTGGCCCGCAGCCGGCCGGTCGCCTTCAGCGGTTGCTGGTCGCCCGCCAGCTGCCCGGCCCGGCTTTCGAGCGTGAGCACGGTGGCGCCGCCGCTTTGCACGGTGCAGCCATCCAACTGCGCCTGCCAGCCCTGCGGGTTGTAGCCCCACGCGGCGTTGAGTGACACCTCAAGTTCCCTGGCCACCGGGGCCGCCCCTTGGTTCACGGAAATCCCCCGGGCCGTCAGTGGCGCCGTGGAGCGCAGCGCCAGACCACCCCCCCGGGAGCTGCCGACGAGTTCTCCCTGCAAGGTGCTCCCGGAGAGCGAAACGGACTTGAGAAACGGCCCCGCCCACGCGACCGGCACCCCGTGCAACGACAGGCCCACCAGATCCCGCGCGCTGTCGGAGGCCTTGAATGCCCCGGTCGCCGGACTGAATTCGAAAGCCTGCAGGGCCTTCACCGTTGCCACCGGCGCCACTCCGCCGAGGGTCGCGACGAGGCGCTGCACCGCGACCACGCCGCCGCGCCGGGCGATTTCAAAATCCGTTTCAACCTTGATCTCTCCCAGCACCGCCAGTTCCGCCTTGATCACCTGCAGCCGATCCACCGTGGCGGTGAGCCGGCCGTCCGCCTGGATCGCCGTCAACGCCACGTCGGAATAGAAGTGCCCCTCCCCCGAGGCGGAAAACTCGGGCCACACAACGCCGAGGGAAAAGGGCACGACGTCGGCCCCGCGCAGGTTCAGCTTCCAAGTGCCGCTGAGGCGGTCCGAGTGGCGCGGGAAGTCCGCCCGCAGATTCAGAATTTCCCTCCCCGGCGCGACCACCGTGACGGCATAGGATTCACCGATCGCACCGCGCGCCGCCGAGCAATCGCCAACCAGAGTGACCCCGGCTGGAAACTGGCTGCCGCTCGCCTTCGCCTCAAATTTCAGCGCCAGCCGCGCGAAGGACCGCGGCGTGTCCATCTCGCCCACGAGCATCGCCTTGATTTCGACGGCGCTCACGCGCGGGTCGCTCAAGCCCGCGGCCAATCCGACGTGAAACTGGCCCTCGCGCCCCGTCCGGAAACCGCCGCCGGTGAGCGTGATTTTCGCCCGGCCGCGAGCGTCCGGCAGAATCACCTCACCCTCAACCTCGACACCATCGAGCGAGACTTCCACCGGGAGACGCAGCTGGGCAAACACGCCGGCGAAGATCTGACCAGCCGCCACGGCTGCGGCGGGCCCGGTCGGCGTCGCTCCGGAACTCGCTTTCGTGGCCGGCGCCGGAGCGGATTTCGACCCATCGACGACCAGCCCTTTCGCCTGGAACCGGGAGACGATGATCCGGCGGTTCAAGCCCGCCGCAGACAACGGCAGATCGATTTCGAGCGAGGGCACCGTGACCACGGCGCCCCCCTGTTCAAAACGCAGATCGCGCACCACCACGCGCTGGGTTCCCGCCGACACGGAACCAACGGTGGCCCGGATTTCCGGTCGGGAAGCGAGGACCCGTCGGGCCAGCCACGTTTGAAACGTGGAGTTGAACGCCACCGCGACGGCCGCGAACAGCACGACCATCAACCCGCCCGCCGCCAGGAGTATCAGCCGGATAAACCGCATGGATTTGGAGTTGCGCAGGGTCGACAGCCATCCGCTGTCTTGGTTTCCGGAAATAGTTTTGAACGCGATGGACTGAACTGCCCTATGGTTTCAAGATCTCATCGACCTGGCCCGTGGCCTTGCGCAGCGCGGCCACCGCGACGTTGTAGCCATGATAGGCTTGAATCTGATTGGTCTTGGCAGTCGTGAGATCAACCTGCGCCGCGAGGACATCGAGCTGCGTGCTGGTCCCTGCGTTGTAACGGGCGTTGGCCAGCCGGACCGCTTCCGTCGCCTGCTCCACGACGCGCGCCGACGCCTCGGCCAGCTCCGTGGCCTGCTGCCATTGCGAATGCGCGCGCCGCACCTCGACGTCGACGGCGAGCTGTGCCTCGGTCAGCGACAACTTCACCTGCTCCAACTGCGATTTGGCCTGCAAGACGCGCCCCTGCGTCGCCCGGCCGTCAAAAATATCCCACTGCGACTGCACGCCCACGAGCCAGCCGTTGTTCGAGTCGCCGAAACTGTTGGTTCCGCCCTTGCGCAGAGTCCAGCCGCCGAAGGCAGCAACGTTGGGATAAAAACCGGAACGTACGGTCGTCACGGCTTCGCCACGGGCCTCCGCCAGCTTGGCGATCCGCTCGAGGTCGGGGCGATTCGACCGCGCCGCGTCGAGTACGGCCTGGAGATCAAAATTCCGCGGGGTGAATTCCAACGTTCCGAGGAACTCAGGCGTCTGGCGCACGGACTCCGGCGTGTAGGTCGTAAACCCCAGCGCCTGCCGGAGCGATTCAATCGCAAGCCGGAAGGTATTGCGGGCCGTGATGAGCGGCACCTTGGCGTTGGCCATGGCCACTTCCGCGCGAAGTTTTTCGAAGCTCGACACGGTGCCGGCGTCAAATCGGTCGGTCGCGGTCTTCAGCTGCTGCTGCAGCAATTCGAGATTCGATTCCTGCACGACGATTTGCTCGCGCGCGAGCAGCACGCCGTAGAACGCCGTGCGCACCTGCAGCAGGGCGTCATTCGTCACCGCCTGAAGTTCGAGCGCGGCGGCCTCCCGGGTCAGCTTGGAACTCTTGATCGCCGAGCGGATGCCGCCGCCGGCATAAATCGCCTGCGACGCCGTCAGGTTGATCTGCCAGGACTGGTTGCCGGGCGGAAAGCCACCGGAGATTTCGGTGTCGTTGCGTTGATAGGCCGCGTTGGCCGACACATTGGGGATGCTGCGCGCAGAGATTTCAAACGTGACCCCGTCCTGCTGTTTGATCCGTTCGCGCGCCTGCCGGATGGCGAAGTTGTTTTCGATGGCGAAACCGATGGCCCCTTTCAGATCGAGCCGCGGGGGCACGGGCGTCGGTTCCGCCGACCGGGCCAGGGAGCTCGCGAACGCGAACGGCAGGAGGACGCCGGCGCGCACCATCGGCCGATGACGGGCGCGGCGGAAAATCGCCCGCGCCGCGGCCACGCGGAACAGCCACGCCGACGGGCGGAGGGAAAGGAGCAGGGGAAGTATCCGGGCGAGCTTCATGGAATTATTTGGCGAAGGTTTCGGCGGCTGCGAGTTCCGGAGCCGGCACAGGGACCGGGACACGATCACGCGAATGGTCCCGTGCGAGCAGCACATAGATCGAGGGCAGAATCAAGAGCGTGAACACCGTGCCGATCGTCATCCCGCCAACCAGCACGAGACCGATCGAGTTGCGCGCCGCCGCCCCGGCACCCGAGACCAGCGTCAGCGGAAAGTGCCCGGCCACCGTCGCCACGGACGTCATCAAGATGGGCCGCAAGCGCGTGAGCGTGGCCTCCCGCACCGCCGCGGTCTTGGACATGCCCTGTTCCTGAAGATGATTGGCCCATTCCACGATCAAAATGCCGTTCTTCGCGATCAGGCCGACCAGGGTGACGAGGCCGACCTGGGCGTAGATGTTCATCGTGGTCGTCCAGCCATTCGTCCAGAAGGGCATGTTGGGGTTGGGCATTTTCAGCACGGTGAAGACCAGCGCGCCAAACAGCGCGAGCGGCACGGAGCCGGCGAGGATGACGAGCGGATCGCGGAACGAATTAAACTGCACCGCCAGCACGAGGAAGATCAGCACCACCGCGAGGGTGAAGGCCGGCAGAAATTTGTCTCCCTCGGTGCGGAGCTGGCGCGACTCGCCGGTGTAGTCGATGACACACCCCGGCGGGAGCACCTCGCGGGCCGCCGCTTCGAGGACCTTGAGCGCTTCATCGAGCGTCCGGGTGGTCACCCCGGATATCTTCACCGCGTTGAGCTGCTGCAGGCGGTTGAGCGAGCGCGGCACGGTCTTGTTCTCGATCGTCGCAATCGTGCTCAGCGGCACGAGCTGGTTGTTCGGACCAGTCACGTAGATATCCCGCAGCTGCTCCGGATTGAGCCGCTCCGCACGGGCGATCTGCGGAATGACCTTGTAGCTGCGACCGGCGATGTTGAAGCGGTTGACGAAATTGCCGCCCAGGGCGGAGCCGAGATCCGCGCCCACTTGGGAGAGACTCAGCCCGAGCGTGGCGACCTTTTCCCGATCGATGACCACCTCGGCCTGCGGCTGATCGACCTTGAGATCGATGAGCGGCGGAAAGGCGAACACCCCGCTCACGGTCGCCTTCTCTTGGATCTTTTCCGCAAGCGCGAGCAGGCGGACCGAGTCAAAGGTCGACGCGATGACGAACTCGACCGGAAAGTTGCTGCCACCGGGCAGCGCGGAAGGCGTGGTCGCAAACACCTGCATGCCCGGAATCGCGCCCAGCTTCTGCTGTACCTCGGGCATCATCTCGAAGACGCTGCGTGTCCGCTGCGACCCCGGTTTGACCACCATGCCGCCAAAACCGTCGGCCCCGACGGCCGCGCCGATCGCGCCACCGAACATCAATTGAAAGGTGAAATCGGCCTCCTTCGTGGAGAGAAACGCCTGTTCGACCGCTTTGCCCGAAATCGCCTTCTGATCGGCCGTGGCGTTGGCTGCGCCGGTGAGGATGCCGAAGATCACGCCCTGATCCTCCGCCGGCGCCAGTTCCGCCGGCGAAAACATGAACATGAACGGCGTGAGCGCGGTGATCACGAGCCAGACCAGATAGACCGCGGGTCGGTGGGCGAGCGTGCCGTCGAGCACGCGCCCGTACGAGGTGCGGAGGTGGTCGAAGCGATGATTGACCCAGCCGGTGAATCCGCGCTCCTCGTCGGCCGCGCTGCGCAGCAGTTTGGCGGACATCATGGGCGACAGCGTCAGCGCCACGATGCCGGAGATGGTGACGGCACCCGCCAACGTGAGCGCAAATTCACGGAAAAGCGCGCCGGTCAGCCCGCCTTGCAGGCCGATCGGCGCGTAGACGGCGGCGAGCGTGAGCGTCATCGCGATGACCGGCCCCACCAACTCCCGCGCCCCGAGCATCGCGGCGGCGCGCGGTGTCATGCCCGCGCGCAGGTGGCGCTCGACGTTTTCCACGACCACGATCGCATCGTCGACGACGAGACCGACCGAAAGCACGATCGCGAGGAGCGTCAGCAGGTTGATGGTAAACCCGAAGATCTGCATCAGAAAGATGCCGCCAATGAGCGAGACCGGGATGGCGAGAATCGGGACGATGACCGAGCGGAACGAACCCAGAAAAAGGAAGATGACGACGACGACAATCAGCAGTGTCTCGATCAAAGTGGTGGTGACCTCGCGGATGGCGTTGCTGATGTATTCCGAGGCATCGTAGCCGATCCGGGCCACCAGCCCGGTCGGCAGTTCCTTCTTGAGCAACTCGAGCTCGGCGCGGGCGCGCTTGACCACATCCACCGTGTTGGCCTGCGGCAGCGGAAAGACACCGATGAAGACGGCCGTCTGCCCGGAGTACCGCACCTGCGTGTCGTAGTCTTCGGAACCGAGCACAACATCGGCGACATCCTCCAGCCGGATGGTCGTGTCGTTTTGCTGGCGGACAACCAGGCGCTTGAACTCCTCCACCGAATGGAGATCGGTGTTGGCGGTCAGGTTGACCTGCACGAAAGAGCCCTTGGTGGCGCCGACGGCGGCCAGGTAGTTGTTGGCGGCGAGGGCCGCACGGATCTGCGACGGGCTGATGTTGTAGGCCGCCATCCGATCGGGCTTGAGCCAGATGCGCATCGCAAACGTGCGCGCGCCCAGGATCTCCGCCCGCTGCACGCCCGGCACCGCCGACAGGCGCGGCTGCACGACGCGCACAAGGTAATCGGTGATTTCGCTCTGGCTGAGAATATCCGAGGCAAAGCTCAGGTACGCCGACGCGAACTGGGAATCCGCCGACTCCACGCTGATCGACGGGATCTCCGCTTCGGGCGGAAGATCCTGGCGCACCTGATTCACCTTCGCGCTGATCTCCGCGAGCGCTTTGGTCGGCTCATAGTTGAGCTTGAGGCGCGCACTGATCAGGGAGAACCCCTGCAGGCTCTTCGACTCGACATAGTCGATGCCGTCGGCCGCGGCGATGACACGTTCGAGCGGCGTGGTGATGAACCCACGGACCAGTTCAGCGCTCGCGCCCACGTAGACCGTGGCGACGGTGACGGTGGCGTTGTCGCTGCGCGGGTACTGGCGGATGTTCAGCGAACGCCAAGCCTGCAGACCGGCGATGACGATCACGAGGTTGATCACGATCGCCAGCACGGGGCGCTTGATGAAGAGGTCGGTAAAGGCGGATTTCATGACTGGCGGTTATGCTCGCAGGCCAACAACGCAGGGCGCACGGCGCTCACGTGTTGTCGGGTTTCGGCGTGAGCTGCGCGTTCGGCGCGAGTTTGTTGTCGATGACGACGGACATCTCCGGGCGGAGCTTGAAGCCGCCGGTCGTCACGATCGTCTCGCCGGCCTTGAGGCCGGACTGAACGGTGACGAAGTCGCCCCGCGCCGGCCCGAGGCGGATGAATTGCTGGCGAAGAATTTTTTCGGCCGCGCCCGTCTTCGCGTTTTTGTGATCCACCACCAAAAAGACGGAATCGCCATACGGCGCGTAGAGGACGGCGGTGGCGGGGATGACGAGATTCCTGCTGGTTTCGGGCAGCACGATGGTGACGGTGGCGAACATCCCGGGCCGGAGGCGCTCCGAGGTGTTGGCGAGCGTCGCCTGCACGCGGACGTTGCGGGTGGCGGCGTCGACCTCCGGCGCAATCGCCGTGATCTTGCCGACCAAGACCTCCTCTGCGAGGGCGTTGGTGGTCACGCGCACCGTGGTGCCGACGGCGAGCGCGGCGAGCCGCTGCTGGGGTAGCGAGAAATTCACGAAGATGGGATCAAGGGTCTGCAGGGTGACGATCGGTTCGCCGTCCTTGAGGATCTGACCGAGATTTACGAGGCGCAGTCCCAGCCGGCCGGCAAACGGCGCCCGGATCGTTTTCTTGGCGATGATTGCGCGCAGCCCATCGGCTCCGGCGGCCGCCTGCTTGGCCTGGGCTTCGGCAACATCGAGTTCGGAGGCGGCGTTGGAATTCTTGTCCCGGAGGGCGCGAGCGCGCTCGAAATTGAGCTTCGCGAGATCGGAGGCGGCCTCGGCCGAGCGGAGTTGGGCAAGTTCATTGGAAACGTCGAGTTGCACGAGCAAATCTCCGGCGGCCACGGTGGCGCCCGCGATAAACGCGATTTTTTCGATCTTGCCGGGCATTTCTGCCCCGACCGTGACGCCCTGCACGGCCACGAGGGAGCCGGTGGAGGTGAGGGTGTTTTCCCATGGCTCCTCTTTGACGACCGCGACCGTGACCGTTTCAGGAGGAGGCACAAAGGCCGCGCCCGCCGCACCCATGGTGGAAAACTGGAGCACCTTGGTGCCACCGAGGGCGACGACAACGACGAGCAGGCCGAATACGACCAGCGTGTAGATCAGGACTTTTTTGAGCATGGGAATGAAGGGTAAAGGACCTTGGAAAAATACGGAGGATCAACGGGTGCCGGCGAGGACCGCGGACTCCGCCGGTGCGGCCGGAACCACCTCCGCAGCCCGCTGCAGGACCTTGGTAAGCAGGCGGACGAGGGTCTTGCGTTCGCCCTCGGACAGCGGCTCCATCAGCCAGGCCATTTGCCTGAAATGCGGCGGAAGAATTCGGCTCAGCAGCTTTTCGCCGCGAGCGGTGAGACCGACCGAAAGCATGCGCCGATCCTCGGGGTCAGGAGAACGCGAGACGAATCCATCGCGCTCGAGCGTGTCGACCAGCCCGGTGATGGTGGCCCGCGTGACGCCAGTGTGATCCGCAAGGACCGCCGGGCTGAGCGTGCCGGTGCCGTTGGCCGTCGGCCCGCCCTTGGCCCAGAGCGCCATCAGCACGCCGAAGCGCCCTTGCGTGATGTCGTGTTTCGCCAGATGCGCCTCAACCACGCGAAACGCCTCATCGCCCGTGCGCAGCAAGTTCAGGAAAACCTCCGTCGCGGAGGGATTGAGGTCGGGAAATTCGCGCGCCGCCTCGAGCAGGCATTCATAGCGCGGCAGATCTTTGAGCATGAGCAGAGGCATAAAATCAAATAAGGCGCCAGATAGTCAGGAGCCTAACGACAATTGCAAGCATCCACCTGAGCGTCGGCGTGGTACTTTTGGTGGCTCGGGGGCGAGTCTCAGTTCTTCGCGGGAATTCGGATTTTGTCACAGAGCACCCAGGGCGGCCCAGCCGCAACCAACCTCAATCCCCAATCATCCTACATCGCAGAGACCCCATCTTCAGAGCGGAGAGGCGGGATGGTTCGCTCTGCGTTTCCGCCGAACCTCCGCGGCGCAAAACCTTCAGGCGCGGCGGGAGGCCGTCTTGCGCATCACGCACACTAGAGCGACTGCGCGGCGGCGACCACGGCCTCCACGGTGAGGCCAAGCTCCTTGAACGCAATCGGCGCGGGCGCACTCAGGCCAAAACGATCGATCCCGACGACCTTGCCGTCGAGACCGACATACTTGTGCCAAAGCCCGGTCACGCCGGCCTCGACCGCGACGCGCTGGCGGCACGCGGCCGGCAGCACACTTTCCCGGTACTCCGCGGACTGGCGATCAAAGCGCTGCGTGCACGGCATCGAGACCACGCGAACGCCGGCCCCCAGCGTCTTGGCGGCCGCGATGGCGAGTTGCAACTCGCTGCCGGTCGCAATCAGAACATGCGTTAACGAAGCCGTTTCATTCACCGCCACGTACCCGCCCTTGAGCACGCCTTCGCGGCGCAACTGCACCGGGATGTCGTTGAGATTGGGCAGCGCCTGGCGCGTGAGTGCGAGCAGCGTAGGTCCGTCCATGCGCTCCAGCGCCGCGGCAAACGCACCCGCCGTCTCCTCGGGATCCGCCGGGCGGATGAGATCGAGATTCGGAATGACCCGCAGTCCGGAAATGGTTTCGACTGGCTGGTGCGTCGGGCCGTCTTCGCCCACGCCGACGGAGTCATGCGTGTAGATATATACCACCGGGAGCTTCGAAAGCGCGGCGATGCGCATCGACGGCCGGGAGTAATCGGCAAAAACGAGAAACGTCGCGATGCTGGGCCGGAACAGTCCGTCGTAGGCGATGCCGTTGGCGATCGCGGCCATGCCGTGCTCCCGAATGCCGAAACGGATGTTCCGCCCCGCGCGATTCCCGGTGTCGAAGTCCGCGGCCCCGGCGATATAATTGAGCGTGGAACCGTAGAGGTCGGCACTGCCACCGATCAGCAAAGGCAGGGCGGCGGCGACCGACTGCAGGACATCGCGGCCAGCGGCCCGGGTGGCGAGTTTCGCGTCCGCGGCGAATACCGGGATTTTTTCCAGCAACGCAGCGGCCTTCGGGGCATTGCTGACCGTGGCGGAATCCAACAATGCCGCCTTGTCTGGGTTTGCCATCCGCCAGGCGCGATAGCGCTTCGACCACTTGTTGCAACCGCGGACAAGGCGCTCCTTGTGCCCCTTGAAGTAGGCGCGCACGTCGTCTCCGACAAAAAAATGCTGATCGGCCGGCAGTCCCCACCCGGCCCGGGCGCCGGCGGAAAACTTCGCCCCACCCTCGCCGTGACCCTTGGCGGTGCCCTGCACCTCGGCGATGCCCCTGCCAATAATCGTCTTCGCGATGATCAGCTGCGGCTTCTCGCTCCTGGTCTTCTTCGCCTTGTTGAAAGCCTTAAGCACGGCCGCCAAGTCGTGACCATCGATTGTCTGCACCTCCCACCCGATGGCCTTGAAGCGGGCGGCGGCGTGTTCGCTCTGCGTCGTGGCCGCCATGGCGTCGAGGGTGACGTCGTTCGCGTCGTAGATGAGAATCAGGTTGTCGAGTTTCTGGTGTCCGGCGAACGCGCAGGCCTCCATCGCGACGCCTTCCTGCATGCAGCCGTCGCCCGCGAGGCACACGACATGGTAGTCGAAAATCGGATGCTCGGCGGTGTTGAACCGCGCGGCCGCCATCTGGCCGGCGAGCGCCATGCCGACGGCGTTGCCCACGCCCTGCCCGAGCGGCCCGGTGGTGGCCTCGACCCCGGGCGTCTCATTGAACTCCGGATGACCCGGAGTGATGCTGTGCAGCACGCGGAACTTCTGCAATTGCTCGAGCGGCACATCGTAACCGCTGAGGTGCAGCCAGCTGTAGAGAAACATCGAGCCATGCCCGGCGGAGAGAACGAAGCGGTCGCGGTTGATCCAGCGCGGCCGTTCCGGGTTGTGGGAGAGGGCGTGGCCGAAGAGCACGGCTCCGACTTCGGCGGCGCCGAGCGGAAGTCCGAGATGACCGGAGGAACACGCGTGGACCGCGTCGATCGCGAGTCCGCGCGCCTGATTGGCAGCCTTGGCAAGGAGATGAGTTTGCAGCGTCATGTGAAAAACCGGACAAGGCGTAATGAACGGGTGGGCATCCGGAAAGCCCGAATTTCGGGCGCATGCGATTCATTCTAAGATCTCACCCGTTTCCTCTCTTTTTTGCCGTCCCGATGCCGCACCGCATGAAGTGTTGCGCGTTTCGGCCCGACATTGCTTGAATCCGCTTAACTTGAACAGAAGGAAACAAAGGGAACGAAGCACTCCTCGCTTTCCTTCGGTTCGGAGACGGTGCCCTTTGTTATCTTTGTTTCCTTCTGTTCAAGCGATTGGGTCGGGCCTCCGCGCGCTTCGCGTGCTCCGCGTTTCAAGGTGTTTGGTTTGGTGGATCGCCTTTTGTCTGCCTGCCGAAGGCTCGGCGTACGCAGAACGCTGAACGCGCCGCCGGCGGAGTTGACGCTGACCCGAATAAACCCACATTAACCGCCATGAATCCGAAGCGCCTTAAAGAGCTGCTGCACGCGACTCCGTTTGTTTCATTCTCATTGGTGTTGGCGACGGGGAAAGTTCATCACGTGACCAATCCTGATGTGCTCAACGTCACTTTGCAGGGCCAGGTGATCCATGAAGGGGCCGACGGCCCGACGACCTACATCAATCCTCTGCTGATCACCGAAATCGTGCGACCCGCGCAGGTGACCGGCGTTTGAGCGGTCGGCCATTGCCCGAAAAAAAGGGCGAGTCCCGCGGGACTCGCCCAAGTAAAGAAACTTCGCGCGGTGGCGCTCAGCTCGGCTTCGCTGGCTCGGCGGCGGGAGCGGGAGCCGCCGCGGGGGCCGACATGGCTGCGGCGGCCTTGGCGGCCTTCTCCGCGACGTGCCGGGCGTGAATCTCGGCGGCGCGATCCTTTTCCTTGATCGCGACGGCGGCCTTGCCGGTGCGGTTCCGCAGGTAATAGAGCCGCGCCCGCATGGCCTCGGACTCGCGCTCGACCTCGATCTTCTCGATGTTCGGCGAATTGACGGGGAAGACGCGCTCGACGCCCTCGCCGTAGCTCAGACGGCGGACCGTGAAGGTCTCGTGGATGCCGCTGCCTTTGCGCGCAATGACGATTCCAGAATAGATCTGCACGCGCTCTTTTTCGCCTTCGCGGACTTTGGTGTGCACACGCACACCGTCGCCAACTTTGAACGACGTGATGTCTTTTTTCACCTGATAGGCGGTGATCTCCTTGATGATCGGGTTCATGGCAGTGAATTATTTGAGTAAATCGGGACGGACCTGACGGGTCTTTTCCAGCTGTCGCGCGTGCCGCCATTTCTCGATTTCGGCATGGTTTCCCGAGAGTAAAACGTCGGGAACTGACATGCCCCGAAATTCGGCGGGACGCGTGTATTGAGGAAAGTCGAGCAACTTGCTGGTGAAGGATTCGTGCGTCAATGAATTTTCCTCCCCGAGCACGCCGGGGATGAAACGCGCGAGTGCATCGATGACCACGGCGGCCGCCAGGGTGCCATTCGTGAGCACATAATCGCCAATCGAAATCTCCTGATCGATGACGGCACCGCGAATCCGCTGGTCGATGCCCTCATAGTGGCCGCTCAACAAGATAAGGTGGGACTGGCCGGCGAGTTCCCGCGCGAGTGCCGGCGAGAGCGGCGTGCCGTCCGGGGTCAGGTAAATCCGCCGGCAGCCCGGCGTTTGCAGCTGTTCAATGGCGGCAAAAACGGGTTCCGGCTTCAAAACCATGCCGGCGCCACCCCCAAAAGGCCGGTCGTCGGCGGTCCGATGCTTGTCGGTCGTCCAAGCACGCAAATCGTGAACCTTTACCCCGAGAAAACCCGCCGCAATGCCCTTGCCGAGGATGCTCTCGGCCAGAAATCCGTCGAGCATCCGCGGAAAGAGCGTCAGAACGTCGATCGCAAGCGGCATGGCAAATACTTGTTAACCACAGAGGCACAGAGCTCACAGAGAAAAACAAAACCTCGGAATTGGCATTCCGAGGTTCATCGCGGGAGAACTCAGCGTCCTCCGGGTCCCTGTGGTTCAAGCTTAGGCGCTTGCTGCCGGCACTTCCGGCTTCGCGGCGGCGGCGCGCCGCGCTTTCTTGATCATGGCATGCATCGTGTTGGTGGGCAAAGCCCCCTTGCTCAGCCAGTACTCCACGCGCTCCAGGTTCACCTTGATCGGACTGCCCTTGTCGCCGGGGCGATAAGTGCCAAGATTCTCGACCGCCGCACCGTCGCGACGCGAACGCGCCTCGGCGACGACTACACGATAGAGCGACTGGTGCACGGCACCAACCTTGGTAAGACGAATTTTGAGAGCCATGTCGGATGTTTTGCGGAGCGATTCTTGCTTGGAAAAGCTGAGGACATGACCGTCCCCCAATCGGCTTGTCAAGCACCGGTTCGAGCCAGCCCGCGCCATGAGTTGGCGGTGATCATGGTTGCTGGCGGGTTTAATCAACAGCTAGAGTGCCCGGTCGGTTTACAGTCACCAGCCAGCGCGCAGACTGACGGCCGCCCAGACCACCGCACCGCCACCACGCCCCGCCACTCCACTCGACCATGAATCCACTTTCTTTTCTCCTTCCGCCCGTTCGTTTCAGCTGCCTCGCGTTGGTGATAATGCTGACGCCGTCCCTCTTCGCCCAAACGCTCGGCACCGTGACGGGAGTCGTGTCCGACCCCCAGGGTGCGTTCGTTCACGGCGCCGAGGTCCGCGTCGATGGCACGGCGCTGGCGACGACGACTGACCGCGCGGGCCAGTACCGCCTCGACGCGGTGCCCGCCGGGTCGCAGCGCGTGACCGCCACCTACCTTGGCCTGCCCGATGCCGTCGCCACGGTCATTGTCACCGCCGGGCGCGACGCGGCGGCCAATCTCGCTTTCAAGCCCGCCGACACCGTGCTAATGGAAAAATTTGTCGTCGAATCCATCGCCGAGGGACAGGCCCGGGCCGTCAACCGCCAACGGGCCTCTGACACCATTCAAAACATCATCGCCTCGGACGCCCTCGGCCGCCTCCCCGACGCCTCCGTCGGCGAGGCCCTCGCCCGACTCGCCGGCATTTCCGTGCAAGTCGATCGGGGTGAGCCCGACAAAATCGCCGTGCGCGGCCTTTCGCCGAAATACAATTCCGTCGCGCTCAACGGCGAGCGCCTCCCCGCCGTGTCCGACTCCACCGAGGTCTACGACAACCGCTCCGTCTCGCTCAACACCGTGCCGACCGACATGATCTCCAGCATCGAGGTCACCAAGGCGCTCACCCCCAACCTGGAGGCCGACTCGCTCGGCGGAGCCGTGAACCTCGTCACAAAAAGCTCGCTCGATTTTCGCCGCCGGGTGCTTTCCGGCAAGGTCGAGGCCGGCTACAACGACGTCACAAAAAAGGAGCAATATTCGACGAACTTCACGTACGGCGACCGCTTCGCCGACGGCAAGGTCGGCCTGCTGCTCACGGGCGCGTTCCAGTTCAACAACCGCGGCATCGAGGGCATCAACGCCGGTTATCTCGCGCCCACCACGGTCGCCGGCGTCGCGTACGACAGCATCTACAGTGAGATCGATCTTCGCTTCCGGCACCTCGACCGTGTGCGCAAGGGTCTCAGCGGGCAGCTCGATTTCAAGACCGGCGGCGACTCGCGTCACTGGGTGCGCGGCTTCTACAACGTCTTCGAAGATCGCGAGCAGCGCCGGCGCCTCATCATCCGTCTCGGCAACGGCGGCACCATCCTCCCCGGCACCAACAACACCATCGGCAACATCGATGGGGGACGCGTCCTCCGTCGCGATCGCAACGGCCTGAAGCAGACCGATCTGGCCAATGTCGCCGCCGGCGGCGTCTGGGAAAATGCCCGTTACAAGCTCGACTATAGCGCCAGCTATTCGTGGACCTCGTTCAAGGTCCGCCGCACCGAAGCCCAGCTCGAGTATCGCATCACCGACTATCTCGCCAACAACGCGATCCCCGACTTCACCTACGATCGCACCGATTTCAATTTCCCCACGCTCAACGATCCCCTCGGCCACATTGTGAATTACCCGCGCCAGGAAATCGGCAACCGGGGCGGCTACAACGTCCGGGACGACGACAACACCGAGGAAGATCTCACCGCCAACGCCAACGTCACGATCCCCACTTCATTTGCCGGCAACCCCGGCACGTGGCGGTTCGGGTTCAAACACCGCACGAAGGACAAGGACATGCGCCCGCAGACCTTCTCCTACACGCGCACGGGGCCGGCCGAACTTTATCTCAGCAACTTCCTCGATTCGAAAATTGTGATGCCAATCCTCGACGGACGCTACCGCATCGGCCCGTCGAGCGAGATGGTCGCCCTGCGGGACCGGTTCTATGCCGACTCCGCGCTGTTCGTCCTCAACCAGGCCTCGGTCATCACCGACAACCTCCCCGGCACATATGTCGCCACCGAGGACGTCACCGCCGGGTACGCGATGGCGACCACCTCCGTGGGCAAACTGCGCCTCGTCGGGGGCGTGCGTTACGAACACACGAAAAACGCGTACACCGGCAACGTCCTTTCGTTCAGCCCCACGGCCGCCTTCCTCGGTGCCACCAAAGTCTCTACCTCCACCGACTACGGCCATGTTTTCCCTCGGTCGTCGGCACCTACCGTTTCACCGACCGCATCCTCCTCCGCGGCGGTGTCACCCGCAGCATCGCCCGTCCCGACTACGGCGACCTCAACCCGCGCCGCAACATCAACGACGACGTGGACCGCATCTCCGAAGGCAACCCCGACTTGAAACCGCTCCTCTCGACGAATTTTGACGTCTCCTTCGAATGGTATCTCAAGTCCGCCGGCAGCGTGACTGTCGGCGCATTTTACAAGGACATCAAAAATTTCTCTTACACCGCCAACACGATCATCAGCGGCGGCACCTATGCCGGCTGGCGCCTCGTCCGCCCCGAGAACGGTCCTGCCGGCAATCTCCGCGGCATCGAGCTCGGTTGGACGCAGGCGCTCAAGTTCCTGCCCAAGCCCTTCGATGGACTGGGCGTCCAGGCTAATTACACCTGGGTCGACGGTGAGGCCCGGGTGCCCGGCCGCGGTACCCTCGACCGCCTGCCCGATCAGGTGGACAAGGTATCCAACTTCCAACTCTATTACGAAAAATTCCCGTTCTCCGCGCGCGTGGCGTATAACTTCAACGGCCGCTACATCCGCACTCTCGGGGTCGATGCCAACAACGACGAGTGGTTCGATCACATCAACACGATCGACGCCTCCGTCAGCTATACCCTGCGCAAGGGCTGGAACCTCTACCTTGAGGGCAAAAACCTCACCGACGCCGTCACCCGCCGCATTTACTTCGGTCGTCCCGACCGCGCCGCCGAGCACGAATATCCCGGCTGGAGCGTCGTCACCGGGTTGAAATTCGAATTCTAACCGTGAGGGACGCGGGCCTCGCGTCCGTGTTCCCACTTCGCCATCGCCCTCGCCGGCCGGCATTGAATAGCTCGTTGTCGACCTCCATTCAACTTATGTCCACCCGTCGCGATTTTCTCAAATCCTCCGCGCTCCTCGGCGCCGCCTCCACCGTGGCGCCGCGGTCCGTCCAGTCTGCCGTGCGCCCGATCGCTCCGCCCGCGCGTGTCGACACCAAGATCACCGCGGTCCACACCTACGTTGTCGACCGTGCGATCCTCGTCGAGGTGGTCAGCGACGCCGGCCTCTCCGGCTGGGGCGAATGTGCGTATGACGGCGCGTCGCTCATGAAGACGTTCGTCGATCAGCGTCTGACCAAGGAGGTGGTGGGGAAAAACCCGTTCGATGTCCGCAAACTCTGGGACTGGATGTTTTTCGAAAACCACGACCTCGGGCCGGGCGGCACCCTGCCCAACGCGATCGCCGGCATCGACATCGCCCTGTGGGATCTCAAGGGCCGCCTGCTCAACCAGCCGATCCACCATCTTCTCGGCGGCCGTTATCGCGACAAGATCGCCGCCTATGGCAGCGTGCCGATCCGCCGGGGGCGGGTGAGCGTGGAGGACTGCGTCAAGTCGTGCGTGCACTTCGTCGAGCAGGGATTCAAATGCGTGAAGGTCCGCATCCAAATCCGCGAACACTTCCTCAATCCCGACCCCGATCCCACGTTCGCCTATGTCGCCGCCGTCCGCCAGGCCATCGGCCCCGACATCGTGCTGATGGTTGACGCCAATAACGGTTACTCCGCGCAGCGCGCGATCGCGACCGGCCCAAAAACTCTACGAGCACTGGAACGTCACCTACTTCGAGGATCCCGTGAGCGATCAAAACCTGGCCGAGATGGCACAGGTAACCGCGGCCCTCAACCACCAGGACATCGTCGCTGGCGAGAAATGCTACACGCGCTGGCAGATCAAGGACCTGATCGTCCAGGGCAATGTCGACATCATCAACCCCGATGTGACCAAGGTCGGCGGCATCACCGAAATGGACCGGATGGCGACACTCTCCTCGTGTTTCCAGAAACCAATCCAGATGCATAACACCCGGCCGACGATTTCGACCGCGGCCTCGCTGCATTGCATGGCGTCCGCACCGCTGGTGGCCCGCTTCATCGAGTTCCCGGAGCTCGGCACCACCTACGACGGCCTCTTCAAACTCTTCCGCAACCGCGTGAAACTGGAGAACGGTTTCCTCCACGTACCAGACGGCGCCGGGCTGGGCCTGGAGGTCGATGCGGCGGCGGTGCGGGCGGCCGCGGCCCGAAGCTGACCTCGGGATGCGGCCACCGTGCCGCGGTCTGCTCGCGCGGAACACTCCGCTTCGCCCCGCGGGCCACGTCCGGCACGCGCCGACGGATTTGGCGTTGTGAGGCTAAAACGTCCCCTTCACGCCCACCGTCCATAGCGAACCGAAATCCTCGCGCTGGCGAAACTGCGCATGCGCCGGGGTGCTCGGGCCCGTGCGTTCGACGTCTTCTGTCGCGTCATTGACGTTGCGCATGCTGCCGAACACCGCGAAACGCCGGAAGAAATGGTACTCGGCACTGAGGTCGAGATAGAGTCGCTTCGAACTCCAGTCGTAGGTGCCGGGTTCGATGCTGCGAGGAGAAGCCGCGATCAACCCCAACCGGCGCCGACCCTTGTAGTTCCAACCCGCCCGCAAATTGTATTTCTGCCGGCTCAAACTGACCCCCCAGTTGTAGATCCGCGGGGTGTAGCCGGAGAAATTTGACGACGCCTCGCCGGTCGCGCGGGTGGCCGTGGCGTTGGCGAAGACCTGCACGCCCCTCGCCCACGGCGGTAGAAAAGTAAGAGCCTGCTTGTAATCAAATTCGACGCCTTCCATGCGCACCGGGGTGGAGATATTTTCATTCGTCGAGACCGCATAGGGATCGTAAGTCGCGACATCGAGACCGTAGAGCGCGAGGAACTGCGGCGTGGCATCGAAAACGATGCTACTGAAAAAATTCCTGAAATCGCGCCGAAACGCGCCGGCCGAAATCTGACCGACACCTTGGAAATAATACTCCAGGCGCACCTTGGTCGACTTCGCTTCCCACGGCTTGATGCCCACGTTGTTGACCGCGATCCGGTTGCTGATGGAGTTCGGCGGCAACTCCGTGTCGGGCAGCGTCAGTCCCCCGGCGTATTGGCCGTAGTCCGGCCGGCCGATGGAGCGGTAGGAGGAAATACGCGCGACGAGATTCTCCCGCACGTCGTAGCTTGCGTTGAGATTGGGAAACCAGCGCAGGTATTCCTTTTTCGCCTGCTGCCCGCGGTCGATGAAGGTGAGCTTCGAGACCTCGAGCGCGTTGGAAATCGGCTGGATGAGGACGGGCACCGGAAGCCGGTTGGCGCCGACGATAAGATTGCCGTTCGCGTCGCGTTGGAGGACGACGTTGCCACTGGCGTCGCGCCGATAATTCCCCGTCGGGTTCGTGAGCGGACCCTCGCCTGTGATCTTGGTCTGCTCCGCGCGGATTCCGCCGACGAGCTTGAGCCGACGCTCGAAGAATGCGAGGTCGCCACGCAGGTAAGCGGACGAAATGACCTCGCCGGCCCGTTTGGAAAGATTCACCGCACTGCGATATGTCGCGTTTTGGTCGATCGTGAAGTAGTCGGGGTGCGCCTGGTAAAGCTCCCAATATTTATAGTTACTGACCCATTGAATCTGCGGAAACCCCCAGGGGCCGTGGCGCTGGGAAAAAACTTCGTCGAGCAAGATCGCCGCGCTGTCATCGCTGCCCCCGGCGGCGGTCGGGTTCGTGGTGGCGCGTTTGTCGGCGCCAACGAAGGAATACGACACGATCCCGCCCCGGATATCGCGCCGTGATTCCCGGACTTCGCCCCCCACCTTGAGCGATAGGGGCAACCCGCGGACCTCGAAATCCCGGCGCAGGTTGGCAAAAGCGCTCCGCTGGAGATCGGAGGACTCGAGGACGTTGCTGTTGGCGGTGGTGAGCGCGTAGCTGCTGAGACGGTAGGGATTGACCGGTGTCCGCAGGGCGCCTTCCGTCACCGTGATCTCGCGCGGGCGCAGGTAAAAGATGTTGTCGAAGGACACGGTCACGCCGGTGCGCGTGGTCGCGGCGCTGTTGAAGAAGCCTTTGTCGACGTCGCGGTAGTGGTTGGTCGCGTGCGAGTAGCCGGCGCCCGATTCCGCTTTCCAGATTGGCCCGTCATGCCGCCAGACCAGCGTGGGCATATAGGTGGTCCCGGATTTGTGTCGGGCTCCATTGCTCACGGAAATGCTGCCCTGGCCCACGTCGCCGTGGGTCGATGTCGTGGTAAACTGCCCCGGCAGCACGCGAGTGATGTTGAAGGTGAGCGTGCGATTGTTGAACCGCGCGTCGTAGTAAGCGTATTGAAACGAAAACGAGATCCGATCGTTGCGGGCGAGCTTGTAGTCGATCGTCGCGCCCAGGGAGGCGCGCGAGGTGAGCTTGGTGCCGTCGCGCACGGCGTAATTCGTCAGGTAGGGTTGGTCCGGCGTGGTGTCGGGCAGCGCACCCGGAGTTCCGTTCGCCGCAGGTGCATTCGTGGCGTTGCCGGCGCCGCGCCAGGTGTTTTGCATCAAGTCCTGCATGGTGTATTGCGAGGTGGTGCCGCCCGAGAGCGTGAAGCCGAAGCGCTGGTTGACGGGCACGATGTAGGAGAAATCGAAGCCCGGGTGGATTTTGTAGGTGGGCTCTTTGAGTGGTCCGGGAGTGCGGTGCAGGCTCTTCTCGGCATCGCGCATCATGAAGTAGGCGCTGCCGGTGAAGACCGGCCGCGAGCGCTCAAACGCGCTGCGTGGAACCAGGTTGACGCCGCCGGCCAGCGCCGAGCCGGGCGATTCAGGGGTGGGCGAATGGTAGACCTCGAGACGCGCGAGGTTGTTGATTGAGACCTGCGAAAGATCGATCGCCCGCGAGGTGCTCGACGAGGCGGCGCTGGCCAGAGCGAAGCCGCCAATGGACACCGGCACGTTGTTGGAGGGCACCCCGCCCATTGAAATCGTGAAGGCATCTCCGCCCACGAAGTCGATCGCCATGCCCGGAAGAAATTTCAGGAACTCGCCGACGTTGCCTTCCGCAACCGCGCCGAATTCGTCGGCGGCGACGACATTCCTGATGTTGGCGGCGAAACGCTGCTCGTTGATCGCGATCGCGGCGCCGTCCATTTCCCTCGAAGTCGAGACCACAAACTGGTCGAGTTTCACCGGGGCGTCCGCCATGGCCGGCAGCGTGCCGCGGCCATCCGTGAGATTGAAATCGCGCTGGATGGTTTGCCCGGGCGTCACGTCCACTGTGAGCGTCTGGGGCAGAAGACCGGTGTGGAACGTTTTCACCTGCACGGCACCCACCGGCACGCCGACGAGGCGATACTGGCCGGAACTGTCGGTAAACGTTTCGAGCTGTGTGCCCTCGATGGTGACACGCGCTTTTTCCAGGTAATCGCCGTTGCGCAGATTGAGCACACGTCCTTCGATGACTCCCCCGGAAATCTGGGCAGACACGGACCACGGTAGCAGGATGAGCGCCGTGCTTAGCACACACCGGCGGAGGAAGATTGGTTTCATCGGAATAAGGCGGGTGGACCGGCACACCGCTCAGGGCAGGCGGACACTCTCGAGCATGCTGTCTCCCGCCGGGCGGAGTGTCTCGATGACTGGGCTGGGCCCCAGCAGGCGTAGAAACGCGTAACCATTCTCGCCATGGATCACCGCTCCGTATTCCGTCCAGTTTGCCCCGTCCCACCTGAAATCCCCCGCCCATGTCACGGCGGATCTTCCGTTGACCGTTCGCGGCGCGAGACTCGTGGGACGGTATTTGTAATCGGCAATGGATGACATGCTGCTTCGGTGCTCCACGAGCGTCTTTTCCACCCATCCCCGCAGCCATGATTCCGCCTCGGACGCCGGGACGGATTTGCCATCGAACCCCGGGCTGTAACTCAGCAGCAAAATGGCATCAGGGAACTCGGCATTGCCGCAGCGGATGATGCAACCATCGGATCCTCCAATTTGGTTGCCGCGACTGGCGCTCGTTCCCGTCCAACCTGAGGGGATGGTGGCGCCAATGCCGGTCTTCCGGTCGAGGACGGAATTATTCGGGCCGAAGACTTCGGCTGGTGGAATCGTGGCGGAGGGACTTGCAGCCATCACCTTGGGGCGTTGGGCGATGATCTTGGGCGGAGTGCCGGATCTCTCGGGGACCTGTTTTGGAATCAGGCCTTCCATGAACCAAACATCAACCGTGTCGCCGATTGCTCCGGCTTGAATGGCAAGCTGGCGGCCGTCCGGATGGAGGGCGATGTCCCCCAAATCTTCCTGAGAAAACCTTAGTCTTACGGATACCCCTGAATCTATCACCGTGGACCAAATCGCCGTTTGTGTCGGCCCTTTCTTCTCCTTGCCCGGTGTTTGTCGCGTGTAGACGAGCCGTTTTCCATCCGGCGTCCAGGCAAGTGAATTCAAGTATTCACGCGGTTCCAGGCGAATCACTTCCTTTTGCTCGCCGCGGCCCAACGTGAGCACTTTCAGCGCAACTACGAAATCCGTCTTCTTGCCTTGGTCGGTGGTGACGAGGGCAAGGCGCGAGCCATCCGGAGAAAGCTCAAAGGGTGACCACACGTGCAAATTTTCCGGGCCTTGGAAAACGATCTCCTCCTGCTTGGACTGTAAATCGCGGCGGACGATAAAATCCGACCAATTTCGGCGACCATCGGCAGACCTTGAGTATTTCCGTCGCATAAAGTAGCATGATTTTTCGGCTCCAGGGCACAATTCGTGGGTGAAACGAGTGTATAAGTCGAAAGCGTGAGAGAATTCAAGGCAGCTGGGAAAGGGGCGGGTTGGGCAACTATCGCACCCACGTCCTCGCTCGCTCGGGGGCGGCCGGCGTG
>SXSC01000311.1 GCA_005792355.1 Opitutaceae bacterium | reverse complement strand
TTGAACAATAAAGTCCGAGTGGTGACCAGACGCTCATATGGTTTCCGAACCTATAGGGCAATGGAGGTGGCCCTATATCATAACCTTGGCCATTTGCCCGAACCGGAATGCGCCCATGAATTCTGCTGACCAAGCAGAAAACGAAAACGTGGACGCACCGAAACAGCGCCGCGGGGGCGACGCTGGCAACAGCGAAAAACCCGGGTCCACTCACTCCGGCGTACCGTGCTGTGACGATTCCTTGGTCACAGAGATCGCGGCGCTGCCCAGCGGCAGGGAAAAGAGCCGGACGGAGGCAAAAAGATGCGGGGTAAAAAATGAGGTCTTTCCCATATTTTACCTCCCATTTGTTTGCCTCCTTGCCTTGCAACAGAGATAAGGAGGCACAAAGGCGGACAACGGCTGGTTGGGCTGGGAGAAGGCATGGCTCGATCTTTGTGTTCTCGGCGATCTCAGCGGTAAAATTGTATTGGCTGTTCCTTTGGTTGCGGCCCTCGGACCGCGGTGCGGAGGATTCGGGCTAACGCCCTTTGAATTTCGGCCGCCGTTTTTCGGCAAACGCGGCGAGGCCCTCGCGGGCGTCGGGCAGCGCGAGACAGCGAACGTACGCCTCGGTGTCGGCGCGATGCGTGATCTTCGGCAGAGCGCCCTCATCGGCGTGGATGAGACGTTTGGTCGCGCGCAAGGCCTCGGCGGGCAGCGCGAGCAGGCGGCCGGCGAGTTGCTGCGCCTGCAGCATCAACCTCGCGCCGGGCACGACCTCGTGCACCAGCCCCCAGTCCAGCGCGCGGTGGGCGGAGATTGGTTCGCCGGTGAGACAGAGTTCGAGCGTGCGGGCCTTGCCGACGAGTGCGGTCAATTGCGCGAGGCCGTAGCCGGGCGGCCAGCCGAGTTTGATTTCCGGCATGCCGAAACTCGCCGCATGCGACGCCAGCCGGAAGTCGCAGGAGTATGCCGCGACGCAACCGGCGCCGAGCGCCGGACCGTTGACAGCGGCGATGACGGGTTGCGGCAGTCGTTCGAGTGCCAGCCAGAGATTGGCCTGGCGCAGGCTCAGGGCGCGGGCCTGTTCAAGCGAGAGCGAGGGCAGTTCCTTCACGTCGTCACCGGCGCAAAACGTCTCGCCGGTACCGGTGACGATCACGACCCGAACGTCCTCCGGATGACCGGCCAGCCAGGCGACGACCTGCTCCCACTCGCCGGTCATCTGCACGTTGACGGCGTGCAGCATGCGCGGCCGGTTGAAAGTGACCGTGGCGATCCGACTGGCCACGGCGAATGACAGGGTCGTGAGGGGCGGCAACTCGCCGCGCTTGGCCTCGAGCGGCGTGACGCCGCTCTGGTCGCCGGAGACCTTGGCGATGTTTTCCACCAGACGTGCGAGTGGCACAATTGCACGGCGGTGCGTGCCGCGGCCGATCTCGCGATCGCCGGCGAACGCCTGCACCTCGAAATTCACCCGCCGGCCCTCCAGCGCGGTGACCCGCGCAAGGCCGCGCACGGAGTCGCCCAACGCGGCGGGGCCGTGATGCTCGACCCGCACCTCGATGCCGACGGATTCCTCACCCTCGTCGAGAAACGGGCGCAGGGCCTCGCGGGCCGACCGTTCCATCAGCATAATCATGCTGGGCGTCGAGAAGACCGTCGCCGCCGGGAGCGAGCCGAGCGTAATGGTCATCGTTGGATCGACGATCCAGGTGAGTTCGCCGGTAAGGCCGGGTTGAAGTCCGGGTTGCATCGGTTGCGGACGAGAGTGCCGGGTTTTTCCAAACGGCGGCTAAAACGTCCCCTTCACGCCAATCGTCCAGAGCGCGCCGTAGCGTTCGCGGCTGCGGAGCTTGGCATGGCCCGGCGTGCTGGGACCCTCGGCGGAGCTTTCGTTGGGCACGTCGCCTACGTTGCGCAGGTTGGCGAAGACCGCGAGGCGTTTCCAGAACGTGTACTCGCCGAGCAGGTCGACGGTGTTGCGCGCGGGGGTGTAGACGTAGGTGCCCGGCTCGATGCTGTTGCCCGTCGGGAAGCTGTTGCGCTGATCGTCGCGAAAGCTGCAGTTGAGGCGCACGCTGTAGCGGGCGCGGGTGAGGCTCACGCCGAACGAGCCGCTGTGCGGAATGTCGTTGAAACCGATCGAGCCCAGATCGCGGACCTTGGTGCGGCGCTTGCTGTAGTTGGCGAAAACCTGGAGGCCGCGCGCCCAGGGCGGCAGAAAAGTGAGGGCCTGCTTGTAGCTCACGTCCCAGCCTTCCGTGCGGGTGGTGCCCGGCACGTTGTATTGGGTCGAGACTTCATAGGCGCCGTACTCGCCGGGATCGAGGTCGTAAAGCGCGAGGAACTCGGGCGTGGCGGCGAAGACCGTGTTGCCGAAAAAGTTCTCGTAATTGCGCCGGAAAGCGCCGACGGCGAACTGGCCGACCCCGGCAAAGTAGTACTCGAGACGCACCTTGGTGGAGGTGGCGCGCCAGGGTTTGATGCCGACATTGTTCACGCCGATGCGGTTGCCGGCGGTGGGCGGATTGTCGGTGTTGGGGAGCGAGACGGCCCCGGCGTACTGATCGTAATCGGGACGCCCCAGCGAGGTGGACACGGCGGCGCGGGCGATGAGATTCTCGCGGAGATTATAGCTCGCGTTGAGGCTCGGAAAAAACCGCAGGTACTCTTTACGGATATCGGTGCCGCGGGTCAGGAAGGTGAGCCGCGAAATCTCGAGGGCGTTGGCGGTAATCGCGATGGGGCGGCCGGCGGCGTCGAGCAACGGGCGGCCGGCGGCGTCACGGCGGACGTTGCGGGTGAGATCCGTCAGCGGGCCATGCGCCCGGATGTTGGTCTGCTCCACGCGCACGCCGCCGACGAGCTGGAGTCGGCGGTTGAAAAACGCGGCGTCGCCGCGGAGGTAGGCGGCGGAGATCGCCTCGCGGGCCCACTTGGAATTGGTGACGTAGTTGCGATAGGTGGTGTTGGCGTCGGTCGTGAACTCGCCGGGGTTGGCGCGGAAGAAGTCGAGCGTGGATTTGTAGTCGACGAAATCGATCCGGGGAAAGCCGTACATGCGCTCGAACCGCGGGCTCGCCGGGTCGAGAAACCGCGCCGCGCTGCCCGGCACCGTGCTGTCGCGGTAGTTGTAAGTGATGGCGCCCTGGTTGCTGTCGCGGGTGGATTGGCGGAAGTCGAGGCCGCTGCGCAGGGTGAGGGGAAATTTCCAGAGGAAGTCGCGCCGGGCGTTGAGGAAGGCGCTGAAGTTGAAGTCCACGCCCCGCCGCGGGGTTTCGGCGACACTGACCAACGAGTAGTTATCGATCCGATACGGGTCGACGGGGGCGCGGGTGGCGTTGTCGCTGACGGTGATGACCCCGGGCCGGGTGTCCATCACCTGGTCGAAGGCGATCGTCACGCCGGTGCGCCGGGCGACGACCGCCTGCCACAGCCCCTGGTCGGAGCTGCGAATACTGTCCTTGCCGTAGGAGCGGCCGAGGCCGGCGTCGAATTTCCACAACGGGCCGTCGTGGCGCCAGTTGAAGGTGGGCATGTACGTGCGGTTCTCACGCACGCGTCCGTTGCCGCTGGTGATCTGGATGTTGCCGGCGCCGGCGACGCCCTGCGTGAAGGTGGGCGTGAACGTGCCGGGGACGATTTGCAGGGGGTTGAACTGAAGGTTGCGGGCCGCGGTCCAGCCGTCGAACGAGGAATATTGGTAGGAAAGGGAGATGCGGTCATACGCGGAGACTCGGAAATCGAGCGTGATGCCGAGGGAGTCGCGGGCGGATTCCTTGGGGGCGTCGGTGTACTGGTAGGCGGAAAGATACGGCCGACCGGGAGTGGTATGGGGGAAGGCGGTGCCGGTGGTCGTTGTGCTGACGCCCCGCCAGGTGTTGGTGTGGCCGACCTGGTGGGAAAACTGCGTGGAGTAACCGGTGGCGACGGAGAAGCCGAAGCGTTTGCTGACCGGAACAATCCAGGAAAAGTCGAATCCCGGGTGCACGACGCGGCGCGGGTCGCGATAGAGCGCGGCCTGATCGCCGAATTTTATCAGGTCATCGCGCATCATGAGATACACGCTGCCGTTGAAGACGGGCTTGGTGCGTTCGAATGAACTGCGCGGCACCAGGTTGACGGAGCCGGCCAGCGCGGAGCCGGGGGAATCGGGCGTGGGCGAGAGCGACACCTCGATGCGGGAGATGTTGTTCAGGTTGAAAAAACCGACCTCGACGGCGCGGCCGGTGCCGGTGGGACTGGCGAGGCTGAGGCCGCCAAGCGTGACCGGCGTGTTGGCGGCCGGAGCGCCGTCGATCGAAACAAAACGCGCGTCGCCGCCGCTGAGGTCGACGGTGAGGCCCGGCAGGTAGCGGAGGAACTCGGCCACATTGCCCTCGGCGACAGCGCCAAATTCATCCGTCGAGACAACGTTTCGGACGTTCGGGGCAAAGCGTTGTTCGTTGATCGCGATGGCGGCGGCCTCCATCTCGCGCGATTCGCCGACCACGAACTGGTCGAGCTTGATGATTTTCTCATCGGCCTGCAGCGCGTCGGGTTTTCCGGCGGAGAGGGTGATGTCACGCTGCACGGTCTGGCCGGGGGCGACCGCGACGTTTTCGGTCTGGGGCGCGAAGCCGGTATAGAAGATGCGGAGTTGCACGGTGCCGGCGGGGACTTGGGTGAGGCGGAAGTTTCCGTCGGCGTCGGTGAAGGTGATCAGCGAGGCGGACTCGATGCTGAGGCGGGCGTTTTCGACGACGGTGCCGCTGCGCGGATTGAAGACGCGGCCTTCGATGGACCCGGTGGCCGGGGTGGCCGCAAACGAGAGCGGGAGGGTCGCGGCGAGGAGAACGAGGGTCGCGCCGAGCAGCGCGTTGCGGCGGTGGGTCGGGGCGGAGGGAAGCGGTGAGTTCAATGGAGTGAGGCGGGTGGATGGGGGAACAGGACTGGCAGTCGCGGACGAATGCGACGGGAGGTTCGGTCAGATCGTATCACGCGTTTCTCCGTACGTCTTGTAGAAAGTGCGGATGGATTGTGTCGCCACCGGTTGTCTGGACACAAGATAAAGTTTAATCAGGCGGCTAAAAGAGTGGAGGGTTGGAAATCGCGGCGGGCTTCGAGCGGGCTCTTGTAGCCGAGTTTCTCGAGGCGCCATTCCCGATTGTAGAGTTCG
>SXSC01000310.1 GCA_005792355.1 Opitutaceae bacterium | reverse complement strand
CTTACCGGGGGATCGTTTTGGGCTGATGTCATGGCGTTGTTCTAGTGGAACGAATAACTAGTAGTCTGATTCAGATGTTCGGCCATGGCAGTGAGGGAATGTCAATACGCAAAGGGCTTGACCGGACTCACGCTCTTGGACCACCTGCGATGAGAGACTGAGCGGGTTGTTGGTTGCTCCCGAGGGAGTGGTTGGGCTGGGGAGCTTGGCCCAAGAATTCGGCGCGAAAGTCCGCCGGCGTTCGGCAGTTGATCGAGCTGTGTGGCCGGATCGTGTTATAGTCGTCACGGAAAGTCCGCGCGACGCATTGCGCCTCGAGCACGCTAGCGAGCAGTTCGCGATTGAGGCATTCGTCCCGGAACCTCCCGTTGAACGACTCAGTGATCCCATTTTGCCAGGGACTGCCTGGTTCGATGAAGCGGGTCGTGATGCCAGTGGTTTTCAGCCAAGCTTGGAGGAACTTGGCGACAAACTCGCCGCCATTGTCACAGCGCAGATGGAGTGGCGCTCCATGCCGCGCCACGGCCTTATGGAGGGCTGCCACGACCTCGCGACTGCCCATGCGGCCGCTCGCCACGATGGCGAGGTTGAAGCGACTGTATTCGTCCAAGAGCGTCAGGAACTTCACGGTCGTTCCATGCTGCGTGATCTCGAAGACCATATCGACGCACCACACGTCGTTGACGCCGTCGGACCTGATCTTCGCATCGGGCCGTGGCGGCGTCTTGGGCCGCACCGCTGGGACCACGATCTGCAAGCCCGCACGGCGCCTCACCCGCTGCACGGTGCGCAAGGCACAGTTCAGCCCCTGCCGGGGCAGAACCGCATTCACCCGCCGATAGCCGAAGCGCAGATGTTCGTGCGACAGCTTCAGGATCGCGCGCTCCAACTGCACCGACCGTGGCGTCGGCGGGAGCGGCGTGTAATGCCACGTTGAGCGCTCAAGTCCGAGGTAGCGACAGGCCTGGCGACCTGAACATCGCTCCGTGTCCACTACGCTCCTGACGGCCCGGCGTTTCTGCGACGGGCTTACCGTTTTTTCCATTCACCTCTTTTAGCACCTGGATATGCAGCACCTGATCGGCGACGAGTCGCTTCAGCCGCGCGTTCTCGTCGCGTAGCCCCCGCAATTGCTGCAGATCACTCAACTCCATCCCGCCGTATTGGCTCTTCCACCGATGGAAGGTCGCCGCGCTGATGTTCGTTTCCCGGCAGACGGTCGCTACCGGCTCTCCGCTCTCCGACCGGCGCAGAATCGCTACGATCTGCTCCGGGCTATGTTTTTTCCTATTGGCATCTGGGTCCTTTGTTGGGGCCCAGTCTCTCATTAGCGATGGCTCAGTTCGCGTGCGTCAGGTCAGGCTGATTAACACACTTTCGGAGCTTTAGAGAACCGCACATTTGGCCAAAGGAGCCATGTGGTTATCACTGAGTGTGCACGCTTCGGTGATTTGTAGATGACTCAACCGAGTATGGGGCGGTAGAAGCCAACTTCTCATGACCCCTCAAGATAGGGATGCCGCCAGCCAGTTGTGTTAGCGGATACGCGCCGACTGGCATCGCGCGGAAGCCCGCGGAAGACGCGCGGCGCCAGTAAGAAAGAAAAGGCAGCGAACGGGAAGGATGGCATCGCGACGACTCAGGATCCACGAGGGACGGAGCCTCAGGATTTTTGCGCGGGGTGAGGGCGAATCAGGGCCGGAGCGGAGGCCGCGAATGGCGGGGCAGTTGGCTGAAAGAAAAGCCACAGAGGATTGACCAGCTCGAACGAGAGGTCTCCCATTTCGTTCGCAGGACCACCGGCAGCTCCCGTGTTTGCCGCGGAGTTCTGAGCCCCGCAAGGGGACGAGGCGCCGTCGTCGTAGCTGCCACGGGCGACGGCGGCGCCTTCGTTCCCGGCAGAGAACTTGACCCCTGAAAATAAAGGGAGAGCCCTCCCGCGATGTGGCGATTCCCTCGGGGCCGATCCGCACCCCCTTGGCAAGGGCTTCGCATCCCCTCCGCAAGGGCTTCGGCGGTTGGCGAACCACTCCCGACAAGTCGCAAAGCTCTTGGCAAGGGCTTCGGTCGCCGTGGGGGAATTAGGTGACGAGGAGCGCCGAGGTGGTTGGGTCGCAGACCGGTTGGGGTGCCAGCGGAGAATTTCAAAAAGAGCCGCGCGGAGGGGTGCCGGCCTGGAATGAGCTAGGCGCAGGGCCTTGGGGATCATGGCCACCCTGGTGCTCGCCTGCCCTCTGCAGCCCGCAGAATCGAAGCGCGGGGGCCGCGCGGGGCCGTCGGCGCGAGCTTGTGGGATTGGGATGATCGGTGCGAACCACGGCGAAAAGCGTTTCGAGACGGGATCGGTCCCAAGAGGATGCGAAGGCCTTGAAGGAGACTCGTGGCTTCGACCTCAGTCAGAAAAGCATAGCGCGTGGCGCGCCAGCGCACCCTATACATCTGGTTCTAAAGACGATTCTACTCCTCTCGTTTCTATCTCACGGTTCTATCGGAACGGTTCTATTAACGTGTCCGCCGACGTGCGCGGCTACGTGCTCACCGACGTGACCGCTGGCGTGCTCGGGGAAGTGCTCGCCACTTGTGCCCGCCCTGACCGCGGATTTCCCGGGGATGATTGAACCCGCTTTCCTGCGGCTCAGCCGGTGACAATTCGGAATTGCGTACATGGAGGCGCGCCAGAAGGACCGACGCTCGCGCCGTTGTGCCCGGCTGCGAGGTTTGAAGCGCCCCCAGCCTTTCGCGGGGCGGGCGTGCGAAGCGGGGTGGGTGCAAGGCCGTACTCTGCGAGCTTCAGGGCGATCCGAGTGTCGCCGAGGCTGTCGATCTTGCGACGTTGGGCGGCCTTCGCAGCAAGGAGCTTTCGCTCCGAGATCTTGCACCAAAGCTCCTCGTGCTTCAGCCGATTGGACCACCAGCGCTCGCCACGGCGATAAGTCGCCCCAAAGAGGTAGCCGCGGTCGAGCAACTCGCGGAGGCTGCGCTCGATTTGTCCGCGTGGGTAGAGCGGCCCGCAGGGTTTGGCTCCTGGTGGTGGCGGGGTGAGCCATCCCGCCGCCCGGCATTGGATGCGCCCCCAACCAAGCCGCACCATCGGTTTGTCGCCCAACGCCGATAAAATCGCGGCAAGGACGCGCCAGTCACGCTCGGAGAGGATCCCACGATCCCGAACATCAAAGTGGAGATCGGCAGTGCGGAAGCGGACGGAGGCCGTCTTCCGGCTATGGCTTCGCTTCCACTTATCCACGAAGCCTTGTGCCGCATCGTGGCCGTGTATCGTATTCGCGGCGGAGCCGTTGGTGAAGCCGATGGCCTCGCTAGCAATCTTCATCGCGCCCTCAATGCCCTTCGGCGACCTCCAGCGCCAACTTGTGCCAAGCTCGATGTCGAGATAATGGATAATGCCCCAGTCAAAGCACTGCTCCTGTAACTCCGAAAACGGAATCGCTTGCGCGAGCAAGCAAAGCGGAAACTGGTAGAATCCCCCATGAGAATTGCCGGAGGTGCTCATGATCCGGTTGGCCATCGGCGAGCCCGATGCTGGCGGAGGGTGAGATTGATAGCCCTCGCGACCGCCGGCCAGAATCTGATGTCGATCTCGACCATCTGCACATCACCGTCGATGATCGGCGGCTGGATGATGTAGATTTTCTTCTCCTCGTTGTTGAAATTAAGGCGAAGTGTAGGCTGTTCGAGAAAGGTCGCGATTTCTAGCTCGTTTAAGTCACTCGTGTTCACTTGGCACCTCCTTCGAGCTTGGCCAAGGCGGCCTCGACTTGGGGCCAGCGAAACAAAACCCGGCGGCCGATTTTGATCCGAGGAAGGATTCCCGCTCGAACATAATTCCGAATCGAGCGACTGGAGATGCGAGCGACGTAGCTGAGCTCCCTTTCGTCCAGGAGCACGGGCGGGCGAACCCGAAGGTCGTGAGTGAGGCTCCTCGCGGACGAGGCCTCTGGTTGATGGGGGAGGCAGTTGGTCACGTTGGTGTCCTGGCCGCCGACGGTGCTGATACCGGGTTTCTGTTTCATGGTTCCGATGTGATGGTTGACGTTTGTTTCCTCGCCCGATTTGGCGATGCCATCCACGAAGCCCCGGTTCCAGAGCCTGCCAAGGACTCAGGCAAAATGCCCCCTTTGTTCGCCCCGAAAATGACTCGATGCGCGAAAAGTCTACCTATCCAAAGTTGAGCCGGCCTGTGCCTCGTCCGTACCCAGACGGTGATCGATCTCTGTGAGGTCTGGCCGACCGTTCGCACCGACCGCGCAGGCGAAACCCGTCCGTTCCAGGATGCCGCGCAACTCCACAAACTCCACGGGCACGGCCTTCCAGGTAACCGAGCGCATCGCGACTGACCCCCAGATCCGTTGAGCAATCTCACGGCTCCGCCTCGTTCGGGGTTTTAGCCGATGCGCGAGCAACTGCAGGGCGTGCCGACACGTGAAAATGTCTTCGCGGCCACGCCGACTTGGACGGAGTCGGTAATCTCGGACAAGCCGGCCGAACTGCGATTTCTCGTAGCAGAGTACGCGGCGCAAGACGGGGCCACGATGCGCGGGCGCGAGCCAGTTGTAACCGCACACGCGAGAGGCCGCTTTATCCCAGCTCCATTTTAGCTCCTCCCGATACCAAGCAGGTTCTGGTTGGGGTTTGCCGCTGGCTAACTGAAGGCCCGCCAACCGGCGTGCGGTCGCCAGGAGGTCGGCATCCATGCGGCTCTTCAGATCGGCACCCACCCAGCTCTGTAGTTCGGCATACCTCGCCTCTTGTCGCGCAGCTTGGTCGCGCCAGTAGCGGATTTGTGCTGAGGCCAACGCCAGCATCTCGCGAGCCTTGTCGGGCGTTGCAAAGTTCACTCCGGCGGGCAAGCGAGCGACCTCGGCGTGGAGCCACGCCTTGCTCTTCACGTCTCTTGAAAGCTCCCCAACCTTGAGCAGCCCGGCTGTCTCCCATCCTTGAGGCGGCAGTGGTGGTGAGGCAGGCATCAGGACTTGGGCTGAGTCCGAGCACTGGATGCCGGTTAGCGGCTGTCAATGACTCAGATTGCCAGCGAGTGCCAGTCGTCGAGCCGATGCAAAACGCACCCCCAGCGTAAGAACGTGCGCCCTATCGGGCAGTCTACGCGCCGGAGGATGCCGTGGCGGGAAACTGGATGACAGCGCCGGCTTGCGGAGGAGGGAGGATCGAGAAGTACGCCTCGCCCTGGGCCTTGGTGGTCAGCGCCCGATAGTGGGTGAAGAGCACGGTGTCGTCGGACTTGTGGCCGAGGATGCGCGCGGTCTCGACGCTGTTGCCGTACTTGGCGTAGTGATACGATCCGAAACTGTGACGCATCGCGTTGGCGTCCCAGGTGAGTTCCGCCGCCTTGCAGAGCTTCTTGAAGCGCTTCTGGTAATCGTTGGCGTGGCTGCTGCGCGCCACCGTGGCGCCGCGCGGCCAGCGCTGGAGCCAGGCAACGGCGTTTTCCGGCAGCGGCACGTTGCGAATCCGACGTTTCTTGGCGATCTCGGGGCCGATGACCACAAAGGGATCTTTTTCGCCCAGACGAACGGCGTCCCACGTAAGGCGCTTGATTTCCTCGGTGCGGATCCCGCCAAACAGGCCGAGCACGACGGCGGCGCCGAGGTCGAGGTTGTGATCGGCAAAAGCGGCCTTGAGCAGCTTCTCCGCGTCGTTGGGTGAGAGGACTGCGGGTTGCTGGGCCTCGCCGGCTGCGCCCTCGATCTCCTTGATGTCTTGGCGCGTGAACTCCTCCAAGGGGTTGCTTGCGACATATCGCTTCTGTTTCGCGTAGGAGAGGATCTCAGCGAGAACCATGCGGTAATTCCTCTTAGTGCGGGGCGCCAGCTTGAGGCCGCTCAGCCAGTCGTAGAGGATTTGCTTTGAGAGGTCGGGGAGCGGGAACGAGCCGATCTCGTTGCCCATCCGGCCGGCGCGGTCGTCGAAGTCTCGGAAGGACGCGTCGCGCAAATCGCCTCGGGCGTGCCACCCCCGCTTCATTTCAATCATCTCGTCGCACAGCTCCTTGAGGGTCTTGTTGCCGCCGGCCGGGCACAGGCGTTCGACGGAAAACGCCACCACGTCGAGGAGCGGTTTGCCGGTGCGGCCGGCCAGGGCGACAGCCTCGGCCATCTGCTTCGCCGCCTCAGACAAAGTGAGGCCGGACGGTTTCAAGTGAGCGACAGCGGAACAGTACTCGCGCACCACCTCGTCGAGTCCTTGGGCGATGGCGTTCTCCTTGAGCGTCCGCACGGCCGTGGCCGCCTGGAGCTTCCGGTCGTCGGGCAAGACAAGCGCGGTGGACCGGCTCTGGCGAAACTCGCGGCCTTTGCTGCGGGCGAGTTCTTTCGCTGCCTCGAAGTCGCGGCTCTGGAGGAAAAGTACCTTTCCGCCCGTGAGTTTCTTGGGCAGGGTTACGCGGTAACCCACGCCACCGGACGCGTTGAGTCGTTCTCGGACCGTGATTCGAGGGTCTTCGAGCCATTGCCAGACCCGCAATTTGCCCCGGCCGCCGCGCCGGGCCTTGAAGTCATCCTTTGCCGCGGAATGCTGTTCCATGCCTGAGATGATAGCAAAAACAGATACAAATCCGAGACAATTCAAATGGTCGGTGGCCTCATGTGTCACAATACGCTAATAATGAGCGTATTAAAGTGGTGGAGGTGGCGGGAGTTGAACCCGCGTGCCCCTGGCCTTCGCGCACCGCGTCTACCTGTATAGTGTCACTTTAATCTCGCCGATGCCATGCCGCGACACGCGCTTGAGCACCCGCCAGTCCCCGGATCGAAGATACAACGCGCAGTCCGCGGACCGCTCCACGCGCCATGCCTGCTGTCGACGTCAGTTCCAGCTAGCAGGTGTCGCTAGACTGACGTGGCTGTAGTTAAGCAGCCAGGGGCATTTCTTCTGTTTTGCCGTTTGATTTTTTCGCAGGGGATTTAACGAGAGACCCACGACTCTCGACAGGCAGCGGCGCACTCCAACCAAAGGTAGAATCCAGAACACCCCCATAGAAAAGGGACTACGGGACCAAGGGACCAAGTAATCGGTCGTCAGTTATCAGTAATCGGAAAAATGGGGACTTCGGTGAACGTGCGTGCAGCAGTCAAAGAACGAGGTGCGGACCATGCGCCGGCGGCGGCGGAATGCAAGCGTCGCGATATGAGTGAAGATTTGACCCGGCCGAGGTGCCTTTCGCACTTCTGCGCGGGCAACGACTCCTGCTCATCGACCGAAATGAAGGACCTCCCACAGATTCAGAAAGACCCCAGATGTTAAATCAGAAATCAGACGATCTGCGGTCTTTCTGAATCTGCGGGAGGCTCAAACCAGATCTGCCATCAGTGATCGAGGTCATGCTCGCGTCTGCGACGACATGGCGAACATGGGGCTGCACGGCGAAACCGAAAATAGCGGGGTGGGGGCACCCCGCCTCCAACGAACCAAAAAGTCTAATACTACGTCGTCAGGCCGAGCAGGCCGCGGGTGAGCTGGAAATCGACGAAGCCCTGGGCGTTGGCCACGGGTGTGCGATCCTGCTGCGCCGCGGCGATGATGAGGAGCGTGAGCGTGGCTTCGTCGGCAACGGCATCGCCGCTGAGAAACACGTCGACATCCGCGGCCGCCACGCGGCCGCGTTGATGGGGCTCGGCGGCCTGGATGACCGGCAGCATCGGGTGCCCTTGTTGCGCGTGGTCGTTGACGATCGTGAGCGCGAGATGGGCGCCGCACCCGCCGAGGCCGGTGAGATTCTCAACCCAATGATCCGTCTCGCTCGCGACAACGTGCAGCCCGGGGCGCGACAGCGGCTCGCCATAGGCAAGGGTGGCGTGCGGCGCCAGGGCGCCGAGCACGGCGGCGCGGTAGGTGGCGTGGGCGAGCAGCGGGTCGCTTTCGGCCACGAGCACGGAGCCGCCGCCGTCCACGATGGCGTGCGTGATGGCCGCCAGGGCGCGGGCGGTGGCGGCGGTGACAGGCGCGGCGGTGAGCAACCCGAGAGAGAGCGCGCCCAGACCGGTCTGGGCCGGCTGCGCCGCGGGGAGCGCGGCAAGTTTTTCCTCGAACCAGCGCTCAACGTTGCCGAGGGCCTGGTCGATGCCGCCGTCGAGTTGGACGCTGGCCCAGCCGAATTGCGCGGTCGAGACACCGGCCTCGGCGAGGTGGTGGCGGATGACGTCGTTCGGGACTTTCTCGCAGCCGTGCTCGAGCAGGAGCGCGGCGGCGACGTTGGGATGGGTGAGATAACCGCGATAGGTGCGGTGCAGCAGGTGGTACATCGTTTCGCCGCCGAAGCCGCAGCCCTCGGTGTGCGTGAAGCCGACGAAGCGGGAGATGCCGGTGGTGCGGCCGAGTTGTTTCGCGTTGAGTCGTTCCGCGGCAAGCCGCGCGATCTGGGTGGAGCAGAGACTCGTCGGCAGAATGAGACCGATGCGTTCGGTGGCGAAACGACCTTGGGCGGTGCGGAAGAGGGTGAGGAGTGGGGCGGGCAGGAGCGGAGGGCTGCGCTTTGTCGCAGCCGCTGGGTTATTCTCAAGTGACGGCGCCGACGAAGCGGCGCCCTCCGAAAACTCGCGAGCCGCCGACAACGCAGAGATGTTTCGTGCGAGAGGCGTGATCGCCAGCGGCAGGCCGTCGGGCGCGACGCGATCGCGGAGCGCGGCGAGCTGCGAGGTGTCGGTCTGCCGCCAGTTGCGCCAAATCGAAACCTGCGAGTGGCCCGCGTGCTCGCCCCGGGATCTGCGGCCCGACACGGTGGCGACGAGCAGTTCGAAGGCATCGGCGGCGACCGACTCCATCGCTTCACCGTCGAGATAGCGGCCGGCGTTGATGTCCATTTCGTGGATCAACAGCTGGTGGCGACGGGTGGTCGTGGTGATCTTCAGCGTCGGCACAAACGGGAAATTGGTGATCGAGCCGTTGCCGGTGACGAAGAGGATCAGGTTGCAGCCGGCGGCGACCTGGCCGGCGATGCCCTCGAGATCGTTGCCGGGGCCGTTCATGAACGTAAACCCGGGGTCGGCGAATTCGCGCAGTGGCTGTGCGTAGTCGATGATGGTGTCGAGGCGGGTGCGCGGATCCTTTTTGTGCACGGCGCCGAGCGATTTCAGCGCGATGTTGTAGAGGCCGCGGAAACGGTTGCCGGCGGAGGGATTGCTCTCGGGGGTGAGACCGTGCCAGGAAAGTTTTTCGCGGAACCGATCGAGGGTGCCGATGAAGGCGCGGGCGGTGTCGAGGTCGCGGACGTTTTTCAGCAGGTATGCTTCGGCGCCCATCGATTCGTCGGTCTCGGTAAGCACGCCGGCGGCGCCGTGGCGGATCGCCTCATGCACGAGCGCGCCGGCGAGGGGATTGCCGGAGACGCCGGACAACGCGTCGGAGCCGCCGCATTGCAGGGCGATGCGCAGACCGCTGAGCGGTTCCTCGGTGCGGCGCAGTGCGGCGACGGTGGGCAGCCACGCCCGCACGAGACGCTCACCCTCGGCGAGCCCGGCGGCGAGGCCGCGGTCGAGGCTGAGAAACGCGTGCGGCACGTCGTCGAGCGGGTAGCCGTGCGTGTGCATGAAGTCGCGCAGCCGGGCGTTGGTGATGGGTTCGACGCCGTAGTCGACGGCGAGGACGGCGCCGACGTTGGGATGCACGAGGAAGCCGGCGAGGGCGCGCAGGACCTCGAGTGTGTTGTTGGGTTCGCCGGAGCCGCCGCCCTCGGTGTGGGCGATGGCGACGATGCCGTCGATGGTCGGATGCACACGGGCGAGCGTTTGCAGGCGGGCGGTGAGCTGGCGGGCAAAACTCGCCGTGCGGGACGACGTGCCGACGATGACAATGGTGTTGCGCGTGCCGATGCCACGGCGGCCGGGGCGTCGGTAACCGGAAAATGTGCGGGCCGGATTGGAGCGCGGGACCGGAGGCGCGGGTCGGATCGCGGCCTCCTCGAGTCGAAAATGTTCCAGGCAGTCCTCGAAGTTGGGTTCGGTGGGGAGGGCGGCGCCATCGAGGCGGCGCACGGCGAGGCCTTCGAGCATCGCGTGGTTGCTGACGTAGTCGCCCGGGACGATGGGACGGAGGGCGCGGGCGAAAGGGAGGCCCCACGAGAGCAGCGAGGCACCGGGGGCGATGGCGGCGACGGCGAAGCGATGACCCTCGAGCACGGTATGCGGCAGGGCGCGCGGGGCGTCGGTGAAGGCGAGCACCTCGCCGGCCTCGATGCGACGGGTGGCGATGGCCACATTGTCCCCGGGGGCGGGGAGGCGGGAGACGGCGTGGAGTGGGAGAGGCACGGGGGGACGGAGAGAGGGGGAGAGGGCGTGACGGGGAGAGAGGGGGACGCTCAACGCTTAACGTTTTACGCTCAACGTTGAAGTGAGGAGACGAGTTATCAGTGGGTCAGTTATCAGTGAGACGAAAGTCGGTCGGTCTACCGATAACTGATTACTGATGACTGGTCACCAATTCCGCCTCTCCCTCTCACCGTCACTTTCACACCGCGCGCAGCGCGGCGACGACAGGCAGATCGGCGGGTGCGAGATCGTAGGTGTCGAGGTCGTCGCGGGCGACCCAGGCAAGGGCGAGGTGTTCGTGCGGATGGGGGGCGCCGCTGTCGGGGACGAGGCGACACACGAACGGAAACATCTCGATGACCACGGAGCCGTAGTCGTGCGTGAAGCGCGGTATTGGCCGCACAATTTCGATGGTGATGCCGAGTTCCTCGCGTAGTTCGCGGCCGAGGGCGGCCTCGGGCGCTTCGCCGGGCTCGACCTTGCCGCCCGGAAATTCCAACTTCAACGCGAGGTGTTTGTGCGCTGGCCGCTGCGCGAGAAGGACGCGGCCGGAGTCGTCAACGAGGACGGCGGCGACGACGGGAATGGGTGAACTGGAAGACACAGGAGACGGGGAGATGGAGAGACGGAGAGAGGTAGGGACGGAGAGAGCAGTAATCGGCAGTCAGTGGGCCGTTGTCGGTGGTTGGTGGCGGGGTATTTGTCTTTGGCAAACAAGCTGGGTGCAACTTTTCGTGACGCGGCGGGTTTTGAGGACATGAAAACCTTTCTGAAAGTCCTTCTGCTCGTGGTCGCGGCGGTCGTGGCGGTGAAACTCCTCCCGCTCACTCTGGCCCTCGGGTTCGTGCTCGGGCTGCTGCTTGTCGGCCTCCTGGTGGTTGGTCTGTCGATTGTCGTGGTCGCGTTGGTGGCGGCCGTGGCCCTCGCCGCGGCCCTCGCTCCCATCTGGATTCCGGTGCTCGTGATCGTGGGGCTGATCGCGCTGATCAAGAAATTCAGCTCGAAACCGGCGGTCGCGTGAGGCGAATGAGTACTTCCATGGAAGGTGAGAATATCCGCGCCAATCCGCCGGTGCTTATGAATGAACGGGAAGTTGCGCGCTTCATCGGCATCTGCCCGCGTTCGGTCCGCAATTTCAGCGCCCGTGGGTTTCTGCCCGTGATTCGTTTGGGACGTCGTCGGCTGTTTCGCAGAGATGCGGTGCTGGCCGCCTTGAAGTCGCTTGAAAGCGCCGCCCGGAGTTAGCCGCCGGATAGTTAGGGTACGCCATACCTGCTGTGGAGCGCAGTTACGCGGTTGCCAGCGCGGCGGCCAGGGCTCCCGCAGTCGGCCGCTGACGTTGCGCTGAGTCGCCAGCCAGCATTCGCTCGCTTTCGGTCATATGCCCAAGAAACTGGAAACTCGCGACCACGCGCGCGATCATCTCGGCAAGATCAGGATTCTGATCTTTGCGCAGGAGGTCTTTTAGCTCCAACAGGTCGTAATCCCCTCCCGCCTCGATACGTTCCCTGAATCGCACGAAGTCCAGGCCCGGCCCGCCACTGTTCCAAAGTTTGAGCACCGCGAGAGATCGGATAATCTCCTTCTGCAGCGGGCGGCGCGCGAGCTCCGAGAGATCGTAGAGATCGCGGACTCTCGATCGTTGGCTTGCCGCCCTGATCTTTTCGGCGATCACCTCTTCCAGCGCGTGTGTCGCCACCGGTTGTCTGGACACAAGATAAAGTTTAATCAGGCGGCTAAAAGAGTGGAGGGTTGGAAATCGCGGCGGGCTTCGAGCGGGCTCTTGTAGCCGAGTTTCTCGAGGCGCCATTCCCGATTGTAGAGTTCG
>SXSC01000309.1 GCA_005792355.1 Opitutaceae bacterium | reverse complement strand
GCGGTGCTTCAGCCCGCGCCCGGAGCACTCAACGGGTCCGCGCAGCGCGGGCTGAAGCACCGCGCTACGGGGTGGGGGGCCGCTGTCACGGTCGGTTGCGGTTGCCGCGTTGGGAAATTTCCGGCCTCCTCCAACCCGAATCACAAAATCGTTTTTTCTTGCGATTATTCTGACTGCGGAATGTCTCTGGTTTCAACTTAACCACTACTTCATCGTCATGATTTCAGCCCCGCTGCCCCGCCTGCGCGTTCTCGGCGTTGAACTCGATCCGTCGCCGGATCATTTTGGATTCCTGCGCGACACGCAGCCCGGCGCGGAGGATATGCCCACCGTGCGATCGCGCCTGGAAGCCGACGGCTACCTCTGCATGCGCGGTTTCTGGCCCCGGGAAAAGGTCCAGGCGGTGCGCGATTCCCTGACGGCTCAGCTGGAGCGGCTCGGTTTCCTGTGTCCGGGATCTTCCCGCGACGAGGCGAGGTGCGTTCCGGGCAGGGAAGTGGGGCGCGCCATGGGCAATCCGCTCGACCAACGCGATGCCCTGGTGCGCAATCTCGTCTTTGGCGACGGTCTCATGAATTTCTTCCGTGGCCTGCTGGGCGGGCCGGCGCGTCACCTCGACTTCATTTGGTATCGCACCAAGGGCACGGGCCACGGCAGTGCGATTCACTGCGACTTGGTCTACATGGGGCGCGGCACGCACCAACTCTACACGGCCTGGGTGCCGCTCGGCGACATCCCGCTCGAGATGGGCGGGCTGCTCCTGCTCGAAGGCAGCCACCGGAAGTCGGCTGAGTTGCAGTCCTACCTTTCCCGCGATGTGGACACGTACTGTGAGAATCACGTCGATGCGGCCGAGTTTGCGACCGGCCGCAAGTGGTGGGATGGCACGCTTTCGAAAAACCCACTGACCCTGCAGCAGAGCCTCGGCGGCCGCTGGCTCACGGCAGAGGAGTACAAACTGGGCGATGTCCTCATTTTCAACCTGACGTTGGTCCATGGCGGCCTCGACAACACCACCGATCGAATTCGCCTCTCGACCGATACCCGCTACCAGCTCGCGAGTGAGCCGGTGGACGAACGCTGGGTAGGCGATCAGCCAGCCGGCCATGCGGCGGCCATGAAGCGGGGTCGGGTCTGCTGAATATCCTCCTCCCGTGTCTGACACTCCGCGGCAGCTCGTAAGCTACATCGCCCCGGGGGCCCCGGCGACTCGCCGGCCGGCGGCCGGTACGGAGCCTTTCCTGCGGCCGGAGATAGGTTTTGCCCCGGCGTGGTTCCGGCAGCATCTGGACGTCGATTTTGGGCTACGCTATCACAACGATCCCGCCTACCGGCGCGAGGCCGTCCTCCGGATGCGCGCGGAGATGGGCCGCCGCTTCCCCGGCCTCGCCCTCGGGCAACGCGGCGCGGGCGACGGGCCGATCGACTTGCTGACGGGTACGCACGGCACCTGCACGGTGGCGGCGATCTACGGCGTGCCGTTAATTTACGCCCCAGACAACTGGCCGTGTTGCGGACCGTCGCCGCTCAGCGAGGCGGAATTGGCCCGCCTCGAACCGCCGGACCTCAGCCGCAACCCGCACATCGAAAACCTCCTGACTCAGCTCGACTGGATTGAGTCGCGCGAAGGCAGGATCGACGGCTATCTCAACTGGCAGGGAGTGCTGAACAACGCCCACCGGTTGCGCGGTGAGGAGTTGTTCATCGACTTGGTCGAGGAACCGGAACGTTGCCGGCACCTCTTTGCCTGCGTCTGCGAAACGATGATCCAAGGCATCCGCCTGTTGAATGCGAGGCAGGCGCGCCGCGGCGATCATCCACGCGCCGCGGCCCCGCGATTCGTCACCGTCAGCAACTGCCTCGTCAACCTGGTCTCGCCGGAAGTTTATCGCGAATTATTGCTGCCGTTCGATCAGAAGTTGGCCGCGGTGTATGGCTGCATCGGCATCCACAACTGCGCGTGGAATGCCACGCCTTATCTCGCAGCGTACAGTCGCGTGCCCGGCGTGGGCTACATCGACATGGGCATCGATTCGGATTTGGCACGGGCACGGCATCTTTTCCCGTATGCGCGCCGGGCCCTCATGTACACGCCGATGGACGCGATGAACAAATCGTCGCCGGAAATCGAAGCGGACTTCGCCCGGGTGGCGCAGGAATACGCGCCGTGTGACTTCATTGTGGCCGACATTGATCCGGGCATGCCGGACGCGCGGGTAAGAGAAATCAGCCGGCTCGCGGATTTGTTTGCCGCGAAGGCCTGACGCTGGCGACAGAAAGACTGCAGTTCCTTCACTTCCGCTTGCGAAAGCTCGGGCGCGAGCGCGAGGTGCGCATGCCCGCGGGCAAGGGCCTTGCGCCACGCCGCCGTGCCGATGGCGCAGTCGCGCGAAAAGGCGCCGCGAACCATCCGGTCGCCATTCGCGTCCCCCTCGCGATCGCGACGAGATAGGCCGAGTTTATGCTGAACCACTGGACCACCGGGCCGTCGCTGCATGGAAGTTTGGCCCGACGATTCATCGCGGGGTAAACCCGCTCCTGCAGTTTCCGGCAGATGCCCCGCCGCTTGCGGCGGGGTGGTTCACGCAGGGGCGGGGAGTGGTTCGTCATTCCAATGACGCGCACCTCCCTGCCTACTCGACCAACGTGTCATCGGCACCATGGTGACCGCGTCTGTTTCCTGTTTTCTCCGCTCGCTGGCGCCCGCTACAAAAAGCGGTGCGATCCAGGCGTCACCCGTCGCACCGGCGGGCGGCCGCGCCGTCGACTGTTTTCCTCCGAAGTGCGCTGTCGCTTCGGTGTGAGTACGCGCTGGGCCACCGCTGGTTTCCCAATTGTGCGCGCGCACAATTGGGCTGGATGGCGCTCCTGGCCGATTCAGCGAGGTCAGGCCTTGGGGTTTGGGGCGCACGAAATTTTCGGGTGAGCGCCGATTTCGGTTTTCGCCGCCGCTGCTTCACTTTGCGGATGACCCCATCGCACTTGCCGGTGACGCGACGCGTGCCGGTCCGATCTTTGCCAACCACAAACCCCAACGCCTGAACTCGTCCGCTGGGCTTTTTCTACCGCCCTGCCGCGAGGTCCACCGTCCACTCACCCGCCGCACCGTCGAACTACCCCGCGCCAGATTCCGGGGTGACGTCGAACGCCACGATCTCGCTTGCCCCGCTGCGTCGTGCCTCCCAGCGCCCCGCCGTCAAATCCGTCACCAGCACCCGGCCTCGGATCGTCCCGTCACCCGCGCGCGCCGGCGGCTCGATCAGCGTCACGGTCACCGCCGAGCGTTGACTGTCTTTCCGCAGCAACACGACCCACGTCGCGTCTTCGCCCGCAATCACGCAACCCACGCGCTCCCCCGTGGCGATGCGCCTCACCGGCAACCGCGCGGGCGCGTGGCGATCCGTCGTCTGCAGCACCGTGAAAAACAAATCTTCCGCCGCCGCCCGCTTGGGCGACACTCCGATCCACCGTCGCCCGCGTGCCCGCGAGGCGCGGCTCTTCCAGCGTGGGCGGCATTAGGCTTTTGACTGACAAAGTCAGCGACCCACTACTTTGATTCGAATCGGGCGGACGCGCCGTTGACGGTCGGGTCAGAGCAGAGAGAAAATTTGCAGGTTGGTTTTCGGCTCGGAAACGCAGTTCAGAAACTAAGGCCATGAAGACTTCAATGCTGTCCGCCTCTCTTACCCGGCGTGAGTTCGTCCGTTCAACGGCAGCGTTTGGCGCCGCCGCCCTGGCCGGGCCGTTCATCGCTCCCTCTTCGGTGTTCGGCCAGAACGCGCCGAGCAAGCGCATCACCCTCGGGATCATCGGCTGTGGCAATCAAAGCACGGTCGACATTCCCGAATGGCTCAAAAACGACGACTGCCAGATCGTCGCAGTGTGCGATGTCAACCGGGCGAGCTACGGCTATAAGAATGAGAAACAGTTCCTGGGGCGCGAGCCGCAGCGGGACTTCGTCAACCAATTCTACGCGAAGAAGACGACCGGAGGCACGTACCAGGGCGTCACAGCGTACAGCGATTTTCGCGACGTGTACGCGCGATCGGACATCGACGCCGTCGCGATCATCGCGCCCGATCACTGGCACTCAGTGATGACGGTGCTCGCGGCGCGGGCGGGCAAGGACATCTATTGCCAGAAACCGCTCACGCTGACGATCGCCGAGGGGCGCGACATGATTGCCGCCGTGCGCCAGCATCGCCGAATCCTGCAGACGGGGAGCCAGTATCGCTCCAACGCGATGATCCGCCAGGCGTGCGAGTTGGTGCGCAACGGGCGGATCGGGAAACTGCAACGGGTGGAGACCTACGTGGCGGAAAATAATTTCACGGGGCCGGGCCCCGGCTGGAAGGAGATGCCGGTACCGGAGGGGTTCGACTATGATGCCTGGCTCGGGCCGGCGCCCAAGGTGCCCTACCACCATGACCGCTGTTTTTACCGATTCCGTTTTATCCGCGAGTACTCGGGCGGGCAGACGACGAACTTTGGCTGTCACTCCAACAACGTCGCGCATTGGGGCATGGGGGTGGATGACACGGGCCCGGTCGAGATCGAGGATCTTGGCGCGGAGTTTCCGCCGAAGGGTGACCTCTTCACCACGCCGACGAAAGTCGCGTTTCGGGCGCGTTACGCCAACGGCGTCGTGCTGGAGTGCAAGACCGACAAGCGCAGCTTCGGGGCGACGTTTTTCGGGTCCGAGGGCGTGCTGCGCGCCGGCTACAAGCCGATCGTGACCGAGCCGGCGGCCATCGCGCAGTCGACGATTGGGCCGAACGAAATTCACCTGCCGGTGAGCGCGAATCACTATCGCAATTTTCTCGATTGCGTAAAATCGCGTCAGGATCCCGTCGAACCTGCCGAGATTGGCCACCGCACCGCGAGCCTTTGCCATCTCGGGAACATCGCGATGATCCTGAACAAGAAAATCCGCTGGGATCCGAAGCAGGAGCAGATCGTGGGCGACGCGGAAGCCGCAAAGATGCTGGCGCGCCCCCGGCGGGCGCCGTGGAATTACCCGCTGCCGCTGAAGGCGTGAGGATCGCCGGCTCGGCGGCACTCCTGGCTATTTGAAGAACGGAAACAGCCGCCGGAGCCCGGCCTTGTCGGGTTGAGTGCCGTACTCGCAGATTTCGAACGCTTCGGCATGCTTCACGGAATTGGCCTCGTCGCCGGGGTACCACGCGGCGAGTTCCTTGCTGAAACGGACGGCGGTGGCCGAGAAGCGGCGGGAGAAATTTTCGCGGACCTGCCGCTGGCGCTGTTTCTGGCCGGCGGGATCGGCGGGGTAGAGCGAGGCGTTGCCGTTGGCGCCGCCCTCGGCGAATTGCGAGATCATCACGCCGAGCGCATCGAGCTTGAGGTCGAGGACGGCATCGATCGCGACGATGACATCGGCCCGGGAGGGCGCCGGTTTTTGAAACCGATCGGTGTAGTACATGAAGACTGGATTCTTCGTCATCGCCGGCACGTCGGGACAGAAAAACGGCACGGTGACCATGAAGGCGGCGTCCTGCACCAGCACGCCGGTGTAGCGGTGGTCGGGATGGTAGTCATTGGTGCGTGGGCCGAGGACGAGGTCGGCGTTCCACTGGCGGATGAGTCGCGTGAGCGTGCGGCGGTTTTCGAGCGTCGGCTCCAGCTCGCCGTCGTGGTTGTCGAGGACCACGCCCTGGATGCCGAGAATCTTGTGCGCCTGGTCGACCTCGGCTTTGCGGCGGAGGGCGAGCGGGCCGCCGGCCTCGCGCCAGTGGCCGATGTCGCCGTTGGTGACGGAGACAAACAGCACATGGTGGCCCTGCTTCGCCCACCGCGCGGCGGCACCGCTGACCTGAATCTCACAGTCGTCGGGGTGGGCGCCGAAGGCGATGATGCGGAGTTTGCCGTCGTTGGCGGGCGGCATTTTCACGCCGGGAATCTGGGCGAAGGCGGTGAGGCTGAGGACGCCAAACGCGAGCAGGGTGGTGAGGGCGGGGAGGAAGCGGCGGGGTGAGATCATGGGCCAAGCCTGGCCAGGTTCATTCAGGTCTGCGACGATTTTCGGACTACAGAATGTTTTGACCACGGTTTTCACGGATAAGACGGATAAAGGCGGCGGGACCTCCGACTATCCGTGCCGTCCGTCTGACTATTCGAACGTGGCGACAAACATGACGGTCGTAATGCCACAGACTGAGTTAAACGCGGAGCTCGCGGAGGTGCGCGGAGCATGAGCCTTGTTACTCCGCGCTCTCCGCGAGCTCCGCGTTTCAATTCTTCGAGGCTTGGTCACGGGCTGCGCCGCGCGGCGAAATCTCCAAGCAACCGCTTACTTCAAGCTCGCGAGGTAGGCCACGAGATCGGCGGCCTCCTGCGGCGTCAGGCCTTGGACCTGACCTTCGGGCATGAGGGAGGTCAGCAGGGTTTTCTCCGACTTGATTTCGGTGTGCTTGATCTTGATCGACTGGCCGGTGGGAATCGTGAGCACGATTTCTTTCAAACCGCGTGCGCGCACGAAGCCGGCCTGCGTCGTGCCGTCGTGGAGTTCCACCACGGACGTGCGATAGAGCGGGGCGATGGTCTTCGAGGGGGCGAGGATGCTGTCCAGGATCTGGGCCGGGGTTTGCGTCGCGCCGATCTTGGACAAGTCCGGCCCGAAGTGCCGCCCCTGGCCCTGGATGAAGTGACACGCCTGGCACGCGCCGAGTTTACCGTCCGCCGCCACGAGCTTCGCGCCACGGGCCGCGTCGCCGGGCAGGCGCAGCAAGGCATCCGGGTCGACCCTCGGACCGAGCGTGCGCTCGCGCAGCTCGTCCGGTTTGAAGCGTTCGAAGAGATCGCGCACGGTCGACTCGGGTGACGCCCAGGCGAGCTCGAATGCGCTGGCACGCGTCGTCTTGTCGAGCTTCCCGTCATCGATTGCCCGGCGGAGCCGCATCGCCCCGTTGACGGTGGCGAGCGCGCTCGCGATGGCCGTCTGATCCCAGGTCGCATCGGCCCACGGTTTCGGGGCGGGCGATGCGGAGGGCAGACGGGCAATCCAATCTTCGATTACCTTCAGACCCTCGACGTCGACCTCGGGCGCGCCGATCAGCGGCATGTGACCGCTGCCCAGCTTGGCCATGCGCACGGCGAGCACGGAGTTCCAGGGATCACCGGGGTCGACGAGTTTCGCCTGCTGCAAGCCGAGGCCGCCCTGTGCGGGGGCGACACCCACGATGTTCATCTGGCCCGCCAGCAACTCCTGATTGAGGAAGACGGCGACCGCCCCGCCGGCGTGTGCGGTGTGACACGGCGCGCAATTTACCTGGAGCACGGCCCGCGCGGAGGCGTTCGCACCGACGGACGACTCGCCGCCGTGCCGCGACTGCTCGAAGAAATTCGCATCGACGAGCGACTGATCGACGAACGCGTTCATCTGCCGGCTGCCGGCCCCGCGCAATTGCGCCGGTTTGAACGCGAGGGCGCCCTGATGCCAGGTGCTGTGACAGCGCAGACATTCGGCGCGGCTGGAGAACCGCCATGTCATTTCGCGCGAGCGCGGGCCGGCGGCATGCGGGTCGGCGGCGACGCGCAATTTCATTTCGGTGCCATCGGCGGGCACGAGATCGGCATCGGTAGCCGCGTCGTTCCAGCGATAGGAGTAGGCGTTCCAGGTCTCGCCGTCGTAGTGCAGCACCTGGGTTTCAATCGGTTTCGCTTGTTCCGCGGCGGTGAGCGCGAGGGGCCCGAGCGTTAGCGTGCGCGCCAGCACCGCGCCCTTGGGCCATTTGGTGGCGTAGTCGGCCTTGATCTCGTTCGCCTTTTCGTCGCGCCTGACCTTCACCGTCGTGACCAGACTGGTGGTGTCACGCAGCGCGATGAAGCGGCTGGCGACCGCGCCGTTGTCCCACTTCGGGCTCGTGATCGCGAACGGATAGACACCGGCGGCCGGTTGTTGTCGGGCGACGTCGGCGAACAGCCCCGTGGCGCCCAACGTGCGTGGAAACCGCCCGATCGGGGCCGCGTGGGGATTCCGCACCAGACGGTGAACTGTGGTGCGCTCCGCATAGTGCAGGTAATAGAGTTCGCCGTCATCGTCTTCGCCCCAGGCGACGATGGCATGGGGCGAGTCGGCGATTTCCTCGTGCCGGGTGATTTGTTTTCCGTCGTACCAGAGCGCCCAGACTTTGCCGGTCACCCAGTCGCCGTAAATGTAGGCGTTGGCGAGCTCGGGGAATTGCTTCCCGTGATACACGAATCCGCCGGTGATGGAGGCGGCCTCCGCGTGGGGGTGCGCGACGATGGGCTGGGAAATCGGCGAGAGTGGATTGGCGAGTTGCGGTTTGATCGGTTGCGTGGCCTCGTAGGCGCTCCAGCCGTAGTTGCCGCCGCGCTGGATCAGGAAGACCAGTTCCCACAGCTCCCAGCCGATGTCTCCGCACCACAGGTTGCCGGTCGCGCGATCGAAACTCATTTTCCAGGGATTGCGCAGACCATAGGCCCAGAGCTCCGGGCGGATCTTTACCGGGTCGCCCTTCGCCCACGGGTTGTCCGGCGGCACGCGATAGTTTTTCCCGGGGTCGCGGCGATCGACGTCGAGGCGCAGAATGGAAGAGAGCAGGTCGCCGGTGTCCTGGCCGGTGTTGAGGAGGTCGGGCGGGGCGGCCGGCCCGCCGTCTCCGGTTGAGACATACAAGAACCCATCGGGCCCGAATTGCAGGCAGCCACCGTTGTGTCCGCCGGCGAGCCACGAGATGATTATTTCCTCGCTGGCGGGATCGGCCCGGAGCGGCTCGAGTGAGCTGAGCGTGAAGCGCGAGACCCGGCTGCCCTCGGCCACCCCTTCCGGCAGGGCGTAGCAGACAAAGATCTGCCGCGTTTCACGATAGCGCGGATGGAGGACCACGCCGTAGGCGTTCTCCAATTTGGGATGCAGCGCCTTCAGGTCGATGATTTCATCCGCGGTGGCCGCGTCGCCGCGGATTGAAAACGAAGAGAGTTTTCCGCGCCGCTCGAGGACCATCATCCGGGCGGTGCCGGGCACGGTGGCGAGTTCAAGCGCCTCCGAGAGAGCGAGCCGGGGGGAAACCGCTTCGTGGACAAAGGCCTTGGGCGGCTCCGGTGTGCCGTCGATGGCCGAGGTCGTCCAAGGCAGCCGCGGCTGGGCGCTGGCGACGGTGACTGCCGCCACGCAGATCAGCACCGGGACGGCGCGCGAAATCAGGCGAAGGCTGTGAGTGGCGGGGTGAATCACGTGGGAAATGGAGCGCATGCGCGGCTGGTCGGCGAGCGTAAGTTGGAACCCGAGGTCGGGCGATCTCAACTTCGGCTGAGATTTGGACTTTGGCGCGGCATCGCCGGTACGGCCCGACCTTTGGCAAGGCCCAAACCGCAGCTGGACCAGCCTGATCAATTCCGTTTCAGATCGTTATCGCGCACGGCCCGCAATTTCGCGGCGAGCTTCGCCTTGAACCCGGTCACCACCGCCGCGTACTCGGGCTTCGCGGCGAGATTGGTAAACTGCTTCGGATCTTTCACCGCATCGAACAGCTCAATCCCATTGGAGGCGTCCTCATTGTATTGGAGGTAGGCCCAGCGATCGTCGCGCAACAGGAATCCCTTGCTGGACGGAGCCACGCTGAACGCCGTGTCGCGCACCTGGTGCCGCGGGTTGTCGAACATCGGGGCGATGTTCTTGCCTTGGAGTCGGGCGGGCACTGCGAGGCCGCAGAGGCTCGCGACCGTCGGATAAAGATCGAGCAGTTCGGTCAGCGAATCACAGACCGCCGGCTTCTTGCCGGGCACGCGGATGATGAGCGGCACCATCGAGGATTCATCGCGCAGGCTGACTTTCGCCCAGAAATCGTGCTCACCGAGATGAAAGCCGTGATCGCTGGTGAAGATCACAATCGTGTTGTCCGCCTGGCCGGACTTTTCCAACGCGGCCAGCACCTTGCCCACCTGCGCATCCATGTAGGCAACGCAGGCATAATATCCGCCGAGCGCCTTCTGCTGCCGACGAATGTCCATTTTCATGTTCACGCTGGTCTTATAATTGATGCCGGCCTTCGGAATGTCGTCCCAATCGCCCGCCACCTTTGGCGGCAGCGCTAATTTTTCATAGGGCAGGAACGGCGCAAAATAAGCCTTCGGTGCGACGAACGGGACGTGTGGTCGCACGAAACCGACGGCGAGGAAGAACGGCTGGCCGGCGTGTTTTTCGATCAACTCGACGGCCTTGGCCGCCGTCCGGCCGTCGGAGTGGGCGAGGTCACCGCCCTCGGCTTCGACCACGACAAAGGTGTTTCCGCCCATGACCGGTTTCCTGCCGTCGGGATTTCCCTCAAGGGTTTCGCCAACGCCCGCCGCCTTCCATTCCGGGCCGGGGCTGTTGAACCGCTCAGTCCACGACAGCGCATCGTCAGCGCCGTTTCCGCCGTCGTGTTTGCGCTCATCGAGGCCCTCCTCGATTCCGCCCGGCACCCCCATGTGATAAATCTTGCTGACGCGCGCGGTGTAGTACCCGGCATTTTTGAAGTGCTGCGCCCAGGTTGCGCGGTCGCCGATCGCTGGACGCGGACTGGTGTAGCCCAGCACCCCGGTGGCGTGCGGGTAATAGCCGGACATGAACGAAGCGCGCGACGGCCCGCAGTAGGTGCCCTGGCAATACGTGCGGGTGAACCGCGTGCCCTGGGACGCGAGGCGGTCGAGGTTTGGCGTGTGGCAGACGGTGTTGCCGTAACACGACAGCGCGGTCGCGGTCAGGTCGTCGGAGATGATGAACAACACGTTGGTGGCGGCCTTCGCGCCCGGCGCGGTTGCGGCGATGGCGGACAATCCGCCGGCGAGGCTGACGAGGGCGATCCGCAGGGGTAGTTTCATGGGTGCCCGACGATGAGCGTTCGTTTCGCGGGGACAAGTCGCGACTGCGGCAGGCGGCCTTTGCTCTCGAGCATCTTGGAGATCAGTCTTTGCAGCAGTCACGACGGTGTGCTTGCGAGGTAGTTCCGAGTGCCGAACGAGGCACGCAGCGGCATGGTCCATCCGCTGGCCGTCGCGCGAAAGCAGGAGGCGGATCGCGGCGGACTCATCCGGCAAAATTCGCCCGGACGCGCACGCGCACCTCTTTACCCGCCGGGCGGCCCGGCCTCACGGTTCGCCCGGTTCGGCGAATTCCCACGCCAGCCGGCCGCCTTGCATCGCGGCCACGGCGAACCGACCGGTGAGGCGCCGCGCCTGGCCGTCGTCGGTCCAAACGACTTCGCCGCGCTCCAGCGGCGACCACACGTAATCCGTGCCGAGCGCCGTCTCCACGACGAGGAGACCGTCGAGGCGCAGGGCGACCCCACGCACGAAGGGCTCCGCGCCTTCGTGGGCTTCGAAGACCGAGACGAACCGCTTCGCGCCGTCGCCCTCGGCGCGGCGGATGATGTACGGCAGCGTCGCGCCGAGGTCGGAGTTCTTCCAGTCGCGCTGACCCCAGCCGTCGGCCACAAACGCGCGTTCGCCCGGCTGGCCGAGATTCCACGCCACGCCCGTCAGCTGCGGGCCGGCCGGCCATCGCGCGCGCCAGGTGGTCCCCGGGTCAATTGCGCGGACGTGCGTGCAATCATAAAACTTCCCGGCCACGGGGCTCGCGGTGACGCCGATGATCTCACAGGTCGCGTGGGCGCCATGGTAGACGAAGTCCTGCCGGCGGCCGCCTTGCACCCGGAAGAAGTCGACGACGTAATTGCGCCCGCCACCGTGGTCGATCAGCGCCGAGGTCCGGCGATAGAGCGAGACTCCGGCATACGCCTGGGACGACGCCTCCATCACCTTGACGTGTGGCGACGAACGAAAAAACCGCACGTCGCCCCCGCGGTCGCGCGTGACCTGATCCTTTTCGTCAATCAGGACGGTGTTGTGCGCCAGGGTGCGCGAGGTCTGGTGCTTTTGGGGATGATCCCAGAGGTAGCCGAGATCCGAGAGCACTTCGTGGCCCTGCTTCCAATAGGTGAGGTTCAGGCTGTCCTGATGATGGTGGCCGCCCCAATGGCTCGCGCTGAGCAACAACAGACTCTCGCGACCGTCGGCGCCGGTGCGCATGTGCCCGATGCGGAGCTCGGGCGGGCACCAGTCCGGGAGCGAGATCGGCGGCGAGGGCCTCGTCTCGAGGCCGGGTTCGCGGTAGTAGAGTGCCAGCGGCGCGTGGCCGCGGGCGAGGTCCGGGCCGCAGGTTTCCTTGAGCAGGGCGAGGTACTCGGGACGCTCGGGGTAGTTGGCGGCCATCAGCTCGACGAAATTGGCGCCGAGGCGGGAGTGGCGATACGAGTCCGCGAATGATGGATACGTCAGGTCGCCCTGCAGGCCCTGGTAGCAGTTGGTCCAGATCTTCTCGTAGGCGGTGCCGTGGTACAGATCCACCGCCACGCGCCGCCGGCCATCGGGTCCCCGGTAGTCCGGCGGCTCGGAATAGCCACGCAGCGCCTGCGGCATGTCCCAGCTGTTGCCGAGGGTCATCGTGGCATAGGCGGGCGACTCGGAGGTGGTGCGGTCGGGGAGAAACCAACCGTCGATCGTCTGCTGAAACCCATCCCAGCCGAAGCGCACGAGTCCCGGATGGCCGACGCACAGGCCGACGAGGGCGGCCGCGGTGCGGTTGCCGACCGACTTGTTGTTGATCGCCTTGTCGCTGACGAGGAGCACCGTGCTTTCGAGCAACAGGTCGCGCTCGATGGTGCGGCGCTCGGCGTCGGTGTAAAGCGGGGCGCCGGCGGGGACGGTCGCGGCGCAGGTGAAATCATACGACTCGACCATTTTGCGCACGAAGCCCGATTCCTGGCCGACGCCGCTGGCCCGGCCCGCGCTCCAGTAGCCGGTGTGCAGCTTGCGGTCGGGTTGGTTCGGGGGTGGGCAAAGTTCGGGCGCGGGCAATCGGTTGATGAATTGCGCCGCGAGGTGCGGGTCCAGATCAGCGTATTCGCCGTAGCCGGTGTGCACGAGCCAGTGCGGGTAGACAGCCGCAAAGCGCAGCAGAATGGCGCGGACCCCGCGGGCGTATTCGATTTTCCCGGTCAGCAGGTACGCCTCGGCCAGCGTGCGGCAAAGACCGGCCAGGTGACTTACCTGGTGCGCGCGGATGTTGGCCGAGAAGCTCGGCCGGCCGGTCTTGTAGGTGAAGATGACGAATGGTTCGCCGCCGTAGTAGGTCAGGGTTTGGGGCCGGCCCCAGGTGGTGCGCAAGACGATGTCTTCGGGGTACCGTGCGTTCGGATACACCGTGTGGCAGGCGTCGCAGACCAGCTGCTCGGGGGCGGCGCTGCTCCACGACCAGAGACCGTGCGGATGGATGGGCTTGCCCTGAGCACGACAGGCGGGGCAGGGAGTGAACTTGCGGTCACCGGGCGTCGTCGCCGGAATCATCATCGCGAGGTAGTCCGGGGTGAGCCGGCCGATCGCGTCGCGGGCCGTGCGTTCGAGGGCGGCGGCGTAATCCCGGGCCCAGGCGTAGCGTGTGAGGTTTTCGCGGGCGCGCGCGAGATCGGCGGGTTTGATGGCGCCGCTGGGATGCTGGACAGTGCCGCGGTATTTTTCCCAGTCAGACCAGTCGAGGAGGGCATCGGCGGCCGGGGCCCGGGGCGCGAGGCAGAGAGTGGCGAGGGTGGCGAGGAGGCCAACTGCGATGCGTGACGTCATTGGGAATACGAGGATTGTTGGAGGCGGGGTGCCCTCACCCCGCGGGATGCCACCTGGAAATTCAACTCGCGGGGTGGGGGCACCCCGCCTCCATTCAGGTTGGCATCAGCGGCCCGCGGCGACGTGGCCGCCCACTTCGGATTCGAAGTGGATGATTTTGCCAGCGCCAGTTCGCGCTTCCTCGATGAGACGACGGTCGATGCCGTCGCGCTCCCACGGGCGGGCGCCGGCGTTGGCGAGAACCCACGCGGCCGTCTCGGCGGCGGGGCGCGCCGTGAGGCGCGTCGGCCAGAAGGGCGGCGCCTCGACGAGCCGAGGAATATCGTTGGGATCGCCGCCGGGCGGCTGGCCTTTCACGTCGCGCAGATTGGCCGTGGCGGGCAGGGATTTGCCGTCGGCGCCAGAGTAGAGGTTGTCCTGGAGGTAAACATCGCAGGGGCCGCGCGATTCCACGAAGGCCAGTTCGGTCGCGATCGTGCTCGGGCCCTTGCGTGCGACATTGCCGACCACGACCATCGCGCCGCGCAGCCACGGGTGCCCCTCCCACTCCTGCGGGACGAGACCGTAGGTGACCACACGAGTGCCGGGATTCTGGATCAGGTTGTTCACGATCGCGCCGCGCGCCCCGCCTTTGAAGAGCGGGTTGCGAGCGTTGTTGCTCAGGTAGAGATTGCCGATGATAGCGATGTCGCTGGCGTTGTCGTGGATGAGCGACCCCATCGAGTGGGGACCCTTCGCGTGGGTGGAGTCGTGCAGCCCTTCGGCGATGATGCAGTGGCTGAACGTGATCCGGTGCGAGGTGCCTTTGCGCCATTCGTCGGGCGTCGCGCCATCGAAGCGCGGACCCGAGGCGCTGAGGTTTTCGTCGGTCGACCACGTCATCGAGCAGTGGTCGACGATGACATCGTGCGCCCCGCCGACGGTGGAGAGTCCGTCGACCTCCCAGCCGCTTTTCTTCGCGCGTTGGCCGGCGCCCGGACGGATCCGGATGTGCCGGATGATGACGTCGTGCGTGCCGATGTTCATGCCGCCGTTGACAAGGGTGATGCCGGGGCTTGGCGCGGTTTCGCCGGCGATGGTCAGGAAGGGGCGGCTGACCGAGAGCGATTTGCCGCCGAGATCGATCGCACCGGCGACGGCGAATTCGATGACGCGGGCGCCCGCCGTGGCGAGTGCCGCGCCGAGGGAGCCCGGGCCATTCGCCGCGAGCGTCGAGACGCGCAGGACTTTTCCGTCCGCGCCGCCGCGGGTCTCAGTCCAGCCGGGAGGGAGCTGCCAGGCGGTGGTGGCGTTGGGCGCGGCGGCGGCGAGCGGTGCGCCGGCGACAATCGCGGAGAAGAAGCAGACGAGGCGGGGGAGGGGATGGCGCATGGCTTTCCGGTAGTGTTGCTATGGGGCGGGATCGGTAACAAGTCCACATCCGAGCCCGTTTTTTCCCAACGCGGCGCAGGGCCGCAACCAAATAGATCCGCCCATTTGAGGCAAAGGAATGAAACAAACCCCCTCGGGAAAGAAGGCCTGATGCTCGGCTTTTTTTGCCACCCATTTTTTTGCCAAAAGGATTTGTGGTTTGGGCCCAAGCCCCAGAGTCACGCTGGGAGATGGGGCATTATTCCTCTGTCCCCATTCCTCTGTCATGGGATTGGTCTTGGTTCCCGGTTTTTGCCTCCCGCAGATTCAGAGAGACCGCAGATGGCCTGATTTCCGACTCAGCATCTGTGGCCTTTCTGAATCTGTGGGAGGTCCTGCATTTCGATCGGTGAGATCCGCTTCGCATCCCGGACGACGCTGGGATCGTCTTCGCCGTCACCATCCTCTCCCGGCCTCAGCCCGGCTGCGCCAAATGGACCCAATCCCGCGGAGAACGGGGAACGCTAATCCCAGAAGGCCCGCGGCTCGGCTATTTTTGCCCGCCATTTTTTTGCCCCAAAGGATTGTTTGGCGCGCCCGCCTCCGCAAGGATTGCACGGTGCTTGGCAAGGCGTGCGGAGCGGGGTAGGGGTGGGCTGTGTCATAGTCTGGCCGGCCCCCACAGCCATGATCCTTCCCACTGAATCCACCCTCGCCGCCCGAACCGCGCCACTCGCGCTTGACCTGATCCGCAAATATTCGATCCCGGGTCCGCGTTACACGTCCTATCCGCCCGCGACGCAATTCACGGCGGAACTGCCCGCGCTCCGCCTCGCGGACGCCATCGCCGAGGACAACGCGCCCGGCGCCGGGCCGGTTTCCCTTTATTTGCACCTGCCGTTCTGTGAAACCCGCTGCTGGTTCTGCGGCTGCAACACCGTCGTCACCCGCCGGCGCGGGGCGGCGGCGGAGTACCTCGACGATCTCGCGCGCGAGGTGCAACTGACCACCGCCCTGATGGATCGAAACCGGCCGGTCACGCAAATCCACCTCGGGGGCGGCACGCCGACGTTTTTCCCGCCCGACGAGCTCCGCCGGCTCGGCGCACTCCTGCACGATCAATTCAAAATCGCGCCCGGCGCCGAGTTCAGCGTCGAGGTCGACCCGCGCCGCCTGACCGAGGACCACGTGACCGCCCTGCGGGAAATCGGCGTCAACCGCGCTTCGCTCGGGGTGCAGGACACGGATCCGAAGGTGCAGCTCGCGATTCACCGCTTCCAGCCCCAGCACCTCAACGTGCGGGCGATTGAGTGGATGCGCGCGGCGGGCTTCGCCTCGATTAATGTCGACCTGATCTTCGGTCTGCCGATCCAGAAGCCGGACGGCTTTGCGCGGACGATCGACGATGTGCTGACGCTGAATCCGGATCGCCTGTCGGTCTTCAGCTACGCGCACGTGCCGTGGATCAAGCCGGCGCAAAAGATCTTCGACGATCGCGAACAATTGCCGACGGCCGAGGAGAAGCTCGCGATGTTCGCGATCGCGCACGAGAAGCTGACCGCGGCGCGTTTCGTCGACCTCGGGCTCGATCACTTCGCGCGGCCGGACGATTCGCTCGCGGTGGCGCAGCGGTCCGGCACGCTGCACCGCAACTTCCAAGGATACACCACGCAGGCGGAGGCCTCGCTCTACGCATTTGGCGTCTCGTCGATTTCCGCCACCGCCAACACGTATCGGCAGAACCACAAGGCGATGCTCGAGTGGCGGGCGTCGCTCGCCGCGGGCAAGCTGCCGGTGGAGCGCGGACTCCGGCTGACGGATGAGGATCAGCGCCGTCGCACGATTATCATGCGGCTGATGTGCGATCGGCGGCTGGACTACGCCGCGTTGTCGCAGAAGCTCGGGCTCGATTTCGCGAAAACCTACGCGGCGGATCTGGGCCGGCTCGATGATTTGCGGGAGGACGGCCTGCTGCGGTTCACCGCGCAAGGCCTCGAGGTGACGTCGCCCGGCATCCCGCTCCTGCGGGTGATCGCGATGCGCTTCGATCCGTTGTTCACGAGCGCGCCGCGGCGGCACGCGCAGGCGATTTGAGCGGGGGCGTCGCGAAATGTATCTGGGCGGATTTGGGCTGGGGGTGTTTTCCTTTGCGGGCGCGGCGTTCGGGGTGTGGGCGGTGGGTGGCGTCGCCGCCGGTTATCTCGCCTCGGGCGGCGCGGCGCTGGGCTGGCTGGGCGCGTGCGGCGGCGCCGCGGTGGCGCACGACTTTGCGGTCGGCGGTGCAGCGGCGGCGCAGCACGTCAACGACGTCGCGGCGCGGGCGTTCGTGCAGCAGAGCGAATTCTTCCGCTGGGCAAAGTGGCTCTCGCAACACGCCCTCATCCTTCTCTGGCTGCCGCTGGGCCTGGTGATCGGGCAAGTGCTCGGCCGGTGGAATCGTTGAACTTGAGGAGTTGAGCCGATCCTTCGGTGAAAAAACCGTAGCTTTACCCGGTCTATTGACCGGCTTTACCCAATAGAAAAGTGACGTTTAGAAGGACCGAATTGGCGCGTTTCAAGAGGCTCCGTTTCTGGTCCAATTCTGGCATCAACACTTTGCGCAATAGTCCTGCCCGTGAAAAACGCGGTTCCGGGAGGGGTTTACCGGCGCGGTGGATCGAGGGTTGCATCGTCGGGTCTGCGGCGTTACGTATCTGAGCCATGAATGTTACAGAGCGCACGCTGACCATTTCCAAAGCCCAGGCGGGATTGCCCCGGCTCTGCAATTCCGGCCAAAGCTATCTCATCACCAACCGCGACCAACCCACGGCGGTGTTGCTCCCCATTGCGGATTACGAAGCCCTCATCGAAACCCTCGATTTGCTCGCCAATCCGAAGGCCATGCAGGCCATTCAGGCGGCCAAGGCTGGCCGGCTTTCCTACAAGGATCTGGATCTAAGCGATGAGAATCTCGGCCTCTGAACAGGTGCAGCTCTGGCTGCGAGGACTGCCGCCTTCCAGCAAGACCAGAGTCCGGCGTGCACTCAAGGTTTTGGCGGCGGGCGGGGGAAAGGCCGTCGACACCAAACCGCTCCGTCGCGAATTGGAGGGATTTCATCGTCTGCGGGTCGGCGACTATCGCATCGTTTATCATCTGGAACCAGGCCAACATCTGCGGCTGGACTACGCGGATATCCGGGATGTGGTCTATGACGTTTTCCGCACCTTGCGTGCCTTGCGGGAAGAAGGCTTTTGAAGGGAGACCCCCCTGGCTTGGGTCGCTGCGCGATCGACGGGCGCGATTTTTGGCTCGAAGCGCCGGAGTGAATGCCCGCCGCAGTCCGCCGGCTTGCGCAATCGCCCGGGACCGGCAGGATGCCCGGCGTGTTCTCGTTTCGACCACGCTTGCTGGAGAGCCTGCGCGACTATTCACAGGCACGATTTGTGGCGGACCTGCTGGCCGGGCTGACCGTCGGGGTGGTGGCCCTGCCGCTGGCGATCGGGCTGGGCATCGCCTCGGGCGTCACGCCCGGCGCCGGTATTTTCACGGCCATCATCGGCGGATTCATGGTGTCGGCTTTCGGCGGATCGCGCGTGCAGATCGGCGGGCCGGCCGGGGCGTTCGTCGGCCTCGTCTACGCGATCATCGCCCAGTATGGCCTGCCCAATCTCCTCGTGTGCACCGCCATGGCCGGCGTGTTTCTCTTCATTCTCGGGGCCGCCCGGCTGGGCACGATGATCAAGTACATTCCCCATCCGGTCACGACCGGTTTTACCTGTGGCATCGCCGTCACCATCGTGCTGTCGCAGGTGAAGGATTTTCTCGGACTCGAGCTCGGCGTGGTGCCGGCGGAATTCTTCGAGAAGATCCCCGCGCTCGTCCGGGCGCTGCCGGCGGCCAGCGGGCCGACGGTGGCCGTCGGGGTCGGGGCGTTTCTCCTGATCAGATTCTGGCCGGTGCGCTGGGGACGGGTGGTCCCGGGTTCAATTGTGGCGATTATCGTCGGGACCGTGGTGGTGCATTTTCTCAAGCTCCCGGTCGCCACCATCGGCAGCCGTTTCGGCGCCGGTGGATTCCCCGATGGGTTGCCCTCCTTTTCGCCCCTCGTGATCGACTGGCACCGGCTGGGCGAGCTGATTCGACCGGCGTTTGCGATCACCTTGCTCGGGGCCATCGAGTCGCTGCTTTCAGCGGTGGTCTCCGACGGCATGATCGACGACCGCCATGACTCCAATCAGGAACTCATGGCGCAGGGGATCGCCAACTTCACCGTGCCCTTCTTCGGCGGTATTCCGGTGACCGGAGTGATCGCACGCACGGCGACCAATGTCCGCAGCGGGGGTCGTTCGCCGGTGGCGGGAATGACGCATGCCGTGGCGCTGGTGCTGGTCGTGCTGGTGGCCGCGCCGCTGGCGAGTCACATTCCGCTCACGGTGTTGGGCGGCGTGCTCATCGTCGTCGCGATCAACATGGGCGACTGGGGAGAGTTTCGCATCCTGCGCCGCCACACCAAGAGCGACGCGGCCGTGTTTCTGGTGACGTTTGTGCTGACCGTGGTTTTCGATCTGACGGTGGCGGTCGAAATCGGCATGATTCTCGCCGCCGGCTTGTTCATCAAGCGGGTGACCGACACCACGCACGTGTCCGCGCTCGACGAAGCGGGTGCCCCGGGGCAGGGCCACGAACCGGTGCCTCCGCTCCCGCCCGGCGTGCTGGTTTACCGCGTGTTCGGCGCCCTGCTCTTCGGGGCGGCGGACAAGCTCGACAACGTCTTGCGTCGCGCCGGCGGCGACACCCGGGTCATCATCCTGCATGTGGCGGCGGTGACGGCGCTCGATGCCACGGCGCTCAACGCGCTGGAGACATTGCACGCAAAGCTGCGTCACCATAAGAAATATCTGATCCTCTGCGGGCCGCACACGCAGCCGTACGTGCTCCTGGAACGTTCCGGTTTTCTCGAGCGCGTTGGCGCTGACAACGTCGCCGCCGACCTGGAGGCGGCCGTGGCGCGGGCCCGGCAGTTGGTGTAGGCACCGTTCGCGGGGCGCGCCGCGCGCATGCACCCGACGAGTCGGACCGGTCGCCAAGCCGTGTCCTTTCCGTCAATGTGCGTTTTACCTCCGAAGACGAAACCACTGAAATGTGGAACCCGATGTCCCCATCGGGGTTGGAGCCGGATGCTCTCAAATCAGCCCGTGAGGGACCCCGGGCTCCACCTCGGAGGCGCCGACCCCGATGGCCCGGCTCTACGCGAGTTGCGGCACCTCGAAGCCCTTCCGGTAGTTGCGGGAAAGGTATTTGTTTGAATCGGCTTCCTTGAATTTCTCGGTCTTGGGATCGAATTCCAGCGAGCGGCCGACCCGGTACGCGATGTTGCCGAGATGGCAGTGCGCGCAGGCCACATGGGCGTCTTCGACCGACATCGGCGCGTCGCTCTGCTTGCGCGAGCGACAGGCGTCGACGAAGCGCTTGAAGGGATTGCCATCGCCCTCGGCCACGGCGTCCGCCGGCACCGGAATCGCCTCCCGCTCGGTCATCTTGCCCTGTTTGTAGGTGAAGAAGCCCTTGCCGACGACGTAGAATCCTTTCGTACCGAAGAAACTGTTACCGCTATCCCCGCCGTCCATTTCCTGGAACGAGCCGAGGTTGCGCACCTCAAAGGTGACGATGGAGCCGTCGGCGTAGGCGAAGGTCGTCGCCTGCGTGTTGGGCGTCATGCCATCGTCATCCATGCCAAAACGGCCGCCGGCGCTGTGCACCCGGATCGGCATGCCCCGATTGTGGCCCCAGCAGGCGATGTCCATCTGGTGCACACCCTGGTTGCCGATCTCGCCGTTGCCGTATTCCCAATTATAATGCCAGTCGTAGGGCACCCACATCCCCGCCTGCTTCTTGCCGCCCGAGCCGAGCGCCTTCACGTAAAACGGTTTTTCCTGCGCCGGGCCCTGCCACAGGTTCCAGTCCAGATTCGTCGGCACCGGGCCGGGGTTTCCCCGCCCGATCGAGCCGCGATTGCCGTTCTTGTAGACGTAGCCGCGCGACTCGACGATCTGCCCGATAAAGCCGGAGTTGATCAGCTTCAGGTCGCGGATCAGCCGGGGATTCGAGCGGCTTTGCGTGCCGTGCTGGCAAATCCGGCCGTATTTCTTCGCGGCCGCGACGACCTGCCGGCCTTCCCACACGTTGTGCGACATCGGTTTTTCCACGTAGACGTCCTTGCCACCCTGCATCCCGAGAATCGCGATGAGCGAGTGCCAGTGGTTGGGCGTCGCGGTCGTGACCGCGTCGATTTCCTTCGAGGCGCAGAGATCGCGCACGTCCTGGAAAAGCTTCGGGGCGCGGCCGGACGCCTGCGCCACCTGTTTGCCACCTTTCTCGAGCACGTTGGCGTCGACGTCGCACAGGCCGGCCACTTCCACGCCCTGATCGCTCAGCTCGAGGAAGCCCTTGATGTGCGAGCCGCCGCGGCCGTTGAAGCCGACGGTGGCGATGCGCACGCGATCGTTCGCGCCGAAAACTTTGCCTTGCGCCTTCATGCCGGCGACGATCACGACGGAGGAGGACGAACCGATAAACTGCCTGCGACTTAGCTTCATGGGGGAGGAGGTTTGAACTGGGTTTAACGTGCGGCGAGGAATTTCCAGTTTAACACCCTCGGGAGCGGGTGCGAACTCTTTTTCTTGGGTTCCTCCAGCCGGCTGACTTTCGCCCGGCGCGGCGATTCGGGCGCGATTTCTTCGGGCAGGGTCCGGATCGTTTTCGCGGTTACGATTGGAGTGGTGCCATGCGCCGGAACCGGGATTTGTGGCGCGGTGCCCGAAACGTGGGCCGGACACCGCCGGGTTACGGGATGATCTGGCCGGTCACTTGAACCGATATTCCACCCGCAGGGAATACGCGCGGCCGCGAGGATCGGCCACCCGCGGCTCCCAACTGCTGCCGGCGCCGAGGTTGGTGTCATATGCGACCGAGAATGGCGGATCGGTGTTGAACAGGTTCCTGACACCCCCGATCACGGTGATGTGCCTGAAGCCACGATAGGTCAGGCTGAGGCCAAGGATATCGTAGGGCTTTACCTTCGGGTTCCAGTCCTTCGGTTTGACTGTGCCGTTGGCGACGCCGGGCAGGACCTGATCCACGTAGCCGCCACGGTAAGTCTGGCTGATCAGGCCGGACCAGTTGCCCCGGCGGTAGCTCACGTGGGCGGTATGCTTCCAACGGATGCCGAGGTCGCCCGAGCGCGTCCACTGCCCCACCTCGCTCGGACCAAAGGGCGCGCTCGCGATGACGCGCGATTGCTTCTTCAGCAGGTACGAGAGATCGAATCCCGCGAACACCTTGCCGCGCAGGGCGTCGACGTTGCCCTTGATGCCAATGTCGAGACCGCGGGTCACCGTCTCCCCCGCGTTGATCCAGCGCGTGTCGACGGCGGTGAGGATGCCCGACGCGTCACGGATGAAGCGCTCCGGAAATAGACTGTAGCTCTTCACGAGATCGGTGAAACCGATGAGCTGAATCGTGCCCGACCGTTCCACCGACCACCAATCGACGTTGGCGCTGACGTGCCGCGTGGGGGCGACAACAAATCCCGCCGAATACATTTTGGCATCCTCGGGTCCGAGGTCGGGCTTGCCGCCCGTGTAGATGACCGGATGCACCGCGGGGTTGGCGGTGCTCACCACCGTCGAGCCGGACTTGGGGTCCGCGATATCGTTGCCGACGTAGGTTGTGTCCGTGCGCGGATTGAACAACTGGTTGAACGTGGGCACGCGGAAGCCCGTGCTGTACGCGCCGCGCACGAGAAACTTTTCCGTCGGCGCGTAGCGCAGCGTGACCTTCGGGTTGGTCGTGCGGCCGAAGCCGGTGTACTGGTCGGAGCGCGCCGCGGCGTTGAGATCGAGCCCCCGGAAGATTGGGATCTGGATCTCGGCGAACGCGGCCTTGATCGTGCGCTTGCGCGTGCCGGCCGTGGCGTTGGCGTTGTCGAACGGCGCGTTGAACACGACGCCGGCGAGCGTATTGGCCTCGGGCCGCAGGTCGCCGGCGAAGACGTATTTCTCGACGCGGTAGTCGGCGCCGGTCGCCGCCATCACCTGGCCGGCCGGCAGCCGGAAGAGCGGGCCGGAGGTGGTGAAGTCGATATTGTCCGTGGTGAAGGTGCCGCCGTAGAGCTTGACGCCGTCCGCCCGGACCCGGTTGAGGGCGGCCAGCGCCTCGGGTGTCTGGGTGAAGGAGAAGACATCGAGCGTGCCGTTGTTGATCAGATCGGCAAAGGCCTTCTGGTAAAAATAGCCGTGGTTCAGCACCGAGGCGCTCTGGCTCTTCGCTTCGAAGGCACCGATCCGGTAGTCCCACTGCGAAAGAAATCCCAGGGGGCCTTCGAGCCCGGCCATGAAACGCGTGGTGTCGGAGCGCGTCGAAATTTCGCGATTGCCCATCGGACTGGCGCGCCAGCGGATCGCCAGCGGCCGACCGCGATTGGGCGCGAGCTCGGGAAAGTAGCCGGCGAGCGCGTTGAAGACGCGGGTGTAGGATGCGCCGGTGCTGGGATACGCCAGATTGAAAAACGGATTCGGGTAAACGACACCGCCGAGGGTTAGATTCGCCGTCGCGGAACTGATGATCTGGTTGGCCGAAAAAATCTTGGTGGAATCCGAGCGACCGTAGGTGACCTCGCCGGTCAACTGGTGTTCGCCCAACTTGAACGTCGCACGCGTCACGGAGTTGATGTTGCGCACGGCCTGCTGCAGCACGGAGGCGCGGCCGCTGTCCCACGCCGCCGCGTATTTGGCCGTGGGCACGGCCCACAGCAGCTCGTCGTAGGGCCCCATATCGGTCGCACCCGCGTAGCCGGGGCCGTTGGGCAGATCGAGGATGTTGATGCCGCCGTTTATGCGCAACGCCGGGTTCTGCGGGTCGGCCGGGCCGGTGCTGCGGCCGTCGTTGTCGTTATTGTCGCGGCTGAGGCCGCTGTAGAGCGTGGTCAGCGGGAAAATCGTGGCGATCGGCGTGCCGCGGGTGTCGACGTAAAGGCCGCGGTTCTGCTGCAGGGTGTTGACGAAGGCGCGCTGGGACGCGAGCAGGCGCTGGTGATCCGAGACGGCGTACGACGTCATCACGTTGAACTTGTCGCGATTCAGATCGCCCACGCCGCCGACGAGCGAGAAGCGGCTGATGTCGCCCCCGCCCTGTTCGGTCATGTCCGTGGCGACGCTGGCGCTCAGGCCCTGATAGTTGGTCTTGAGGATGAAGTTGATGACGCCGCCGACGGCATCGGTGCCGTAGATGGCGGAAGCGCCATCTTTGAGCACCTCCACGCGCTCGAGGGCGGCGAACGGAATCGAGTTCAGATCAACCGTGCCGCCGTTCAAGCCGTGCGCGGCGACGCGGCGGCCGTTGAGCAGCACGAGCGTGGCGCCGGCGCCCTGCATGCGGAGGTTGGCCGAGGTGGCGCCGTTGTTGCCGCGCGCCGCGCCGGAGACCACATCGGCATTGCTGGCAAGGTTGTCCAGGCCGTTGCCATTGATGTTGAGCTCCATGATCATTTGCTCGGCGCTGACGATGCCGCGCTCCTCCATTTCCAGCGGAGTGATGGTCAAGACCGGCAGTGCGCTCTCGCCTTCGATGCGTTTGATCATCGAGCCGGTGACGATGAACTTCTCCAGCTTTGCGGCCGCCTCGGGCTTCGCCTCGGCGGGAGGGGTGACTTTTTGTTGTGCCACCGCGGAGGAAATCGCGCCGGCGGCAGCAAGGATGGAAAACCAGACCGCTGGTTTCCACGAGGTTCGTGTGTTCATGGGTGTTGTGGGGCTGGAGTGCCGGCAGGTTGTGGTTCTGAAGTGCGGGCGAGGTTTGCTCGCGGGCACCGGGACTTTCAGCGGTGGAAAGTCATTTTACCCGCCAAGAATAGGCAAGGAGAATGCCGCCGCGGGGCGACTTTCCCGTTCCGCGCCGGGCGCTTCCCTGAAAACGGGCGCCGTTTTTTTCGATTCCCGCTGGGTCACCTACCCCGCAGCTTGCTGCGGCTTGGTTGGCAGTAGGAGCGGCTTTTCGCCGCGATGGGTTGGCACCACCGGGAATCGCGGGGTATTCCCGTTCCTGCCGTTTTCGGGAAATGCGCCGGGGTGGGCCCCGGGGTCGTTTACGCCTTTCCCGCCGCCGCCAGAAACGCCCGCGCCGCTCCGGCCAGGCGCTGACCGCCGGCGATGCAGTTCGCCAGCGCGATGCCGTCGCGACAGTTGCCGCCGAGGAAGAGGCCCGGGGCGGCCGCCTCGGTCGCCGTCATGATGTCCTTGAAGCGTTGATACCCCAGAGTGTATTGCGGAATCGCCCGCGGCCAGTGTTGCACCCGGATGTACGCCGGCGCACCGCGCGCCCCGACGAGCCGCCCGAGTTCCCGTTGCACGACGTCGCCGAGCGCGCGATCGTCGAGCCGGGCGAGGTCAGGCGCGCGCATTCCGCCGACAAACGATGTCAGGGCGACGTGACCCGCGGGGGCGCGGCCGGGGAAAAGGGTGCTCGAGAACAGCGTGCCCAAAATATGGCCCGGCTCGACCTCGGGCATCAGCACGCCAAAGCCGTCGAGCGGGTGCGCCACCTCCTCGCGCCGGTAGCCGGTGAAGACGGACGCGACCGGCGGGTGCGGAATTTCGCGCAGTTGGGCGAGCCGTTCGGCACCGGGCGCGCCGTTGATCGCCAGGGCGGCGAGGGCGTCGGCCGGCAACGCGCAGATCACGGCATCGAATTCGGCCGGTGCCGTGGTGTCGCCGCACTCGACGAGCAGACGCCAGCCGGTGGTGGTGCGTTGCAGGGAGCGGACCGAGGAATGCAGTCGCACCGCGTCGCCGAGGCGCGCGACGAGTGCCGCCGGGATTTCGCCCAGCCCCTCGGGAAAGGAAAAGATCCGGCCCTTGGGCCCGCCGCTGGTGTTGCGCCGCCGGAGAGCGCCGCGGATGAGCGAGCCGTGTTCCTGCTCGAGGGCATGGAGCTTCGGAAACGCGTGGCGCACGGAGAGCCGCCGGGGATCGCCGGCGTAGACTCCGGCGACGAAGGGGTTAATCGCGTAGTCGAGAAACTCGCGCCCCAGCCGGCGCACGACAAAATCCGCCACGCTCTCCTCGCTGCCGGGGTCGCTCCGCTTCCGCCAGGGTTCGCCGAGGAGCCGGAGTTTGGCGCCCAGGGAGAACAGTCGCGTGCCGATGAAACTCAGCGGTGAAGTGGGCATCGCGACCAGCCGGCCGCCGCGCCCGATGTAGCGCTGTTTCGCGGCCGGTGCGGCATAAAGCCGGCGGGTGCCGAGCCCGAGAGCGTCGATAAACGTGGCCACCTCCGGCGCACCTTCGAGCAGCGAATTGGGCCCGACTTCATGCAGCCACTGGCCGGACCGCACCGCTCCGACGACGCCGCCGGGCCGCGTGGAGCGCTCGAAGACGGTGGACGCCAGCCCCGCCTGTTGCAGATGCCACGCCGCAGTGAGGCCGGTGATGCCGCCGCCAACGATCGCGATCCGGGCGGGAGTGGTCGAAGAGTTCATGCGGTCCGGACTCAATCGGCTTCGTCGATGATTTTGAAGAGAATTGGTACCTGCATCCGCGTGTTGACCTTGCGCCCCGCCTTGATGCCGGCCCGGAATTTCCAGCGGGAAACACCCGTGAGTGCGGCTTCCTCGAAGCCCGGGTGCGAGCTCTCCACCACGAACGGATTGTGCACGCGACCCTCGGTATCGACGACAAACTCGACGCGCACGCGGCCCTGGATGGCCTCGCGCTTGAGGTTGAACGGGAACACCGGTGCCGGTTGCACGATCGGCTCGGGCGGACGGTCGAGGTCGCCGATGTTGAAGATGCTGCCGATCTTTTCCCGTAGGTCCACGCCCCGGCGGATGTGGTCTGGGATCACGCTGATCTTGGCATCCTTCATGTCCGGCCGTTCGAGGAGCGAGGAAAAATCCAAGGCCTGCACAAAGTCATTGGGTCGCGCCAGGGCCGGCAGGTCGGCCTGCATCGGCACGGGGATCGAAAGATCGACGGGGGCGACGTCGCTGTCGTTGGGCGACGGTTCCGGTTCGTCCTCGAGATCCTTGAGATTGGGGAGCGAAATGGTGAGGGCGATTAGATTCTCCTCCGTGCGCGGCGGTGCGGCGGGCTGGTGGCGTGAAAAACCGAAGAACACGACGCCGTGAATCGCGGCGGAGAGCGCCATGCCGGCCGCGACGAGGGTGCGCGAACGGCGGCACGAAGGATAGCGCCAGGAACTTCGGGCGGTCGCGGACGCGGGCCTGGCCGGGGTCCGCCCATGGGAAATGAGCGGGATCTGCGGCTCGCCCTGGACTAGACTGCCGTGGGCCATGCTTGGATGGTACCTGAGATCGGAGGAAGGTGCCTCGCATCGCTTGGCGGAGGCTGCGCATGGGTTGCAGGCGGGAGCGGGCAGGGCGGCGCGGACTTTCGAGAAAGCCCGAGTGCTGATGGACGGAGCAAGAAATGCGCATCACTTCGCAGTCGATGCGCACCATCGGCACTTTCGTCGTTTTTTGGGCTGACCCATGCTGATCGGGACTCTCTTGCAACCATGTCCAACTCCTGGAAATCCCGTGCTGTTTCCGCCACTGAGGTGGTCGCCGTCATCCGGAGCGGCACCAATGTTTTCCTGCATGGCGCCTGCGCCACGCCGACGCCGCTGATTGAGGCCATGTGCGCCCGGAGCGACTTGGAAAGCGTGCGGTTGTATCATCTGCATACTTCCGGGCCGGCCCCTTTTGCCGCGCGCGGGCGCGAGCATGAATTTCGATCCGTCTCGCTTTTCACCGGCGCGCCGCTGCGGGCGGCGGTGGGCGAGAACCGCGCGGATTTTGTCCCGATTTTCCTGTCGGACATCCCGGGCCTGTTCCTCTCCGGCGCGGTGCCGCTGGACGTCGCGATTCTCCAGGTCTCGCCGCCGGATCGGCACGGGATGTGTTCACTGGGCACATCCTGCGATGCGGCCAAGGCGGCGGCGGAGACGACGCGGGTCGTCATCGCGGAAATCAACGAGCAGATGCCGCGCACCCATGGCAACAATGTCGTGCCGTTCGAGCGCATCCACGCGTTCGTCGCGACGGATCGCGCCCTGATCGAGCACGCCGCGGAGCCCGAGACCGCGGTCGAGGCGCGCATCGGCGAACTGGTGGCGGAACTGGTCGAAGACGGCTCCACGCTGCAGATGGGCATCGGCGGCATTCCGGATGCCGTGCTCGCGCGGCTCCACGGCAAAAAAGACCTGGGCATCCACACCGAGATGTTTTCCGACCGGATCGTCGATCTGGTCGAGTCCGGTGCCGTGACCAATAAGCACAAGGTCGTCGGGGTGGGGCGCATCGTGACGAGCTTCATCAACGGCACGCGGCGACTCTTTGATTTCGTGAACGACAACCCCCTCGTGGCGTTCTATCCCTGCGACTGGACGAACGACACCGCCATCATTCGCAAGAACCCGAAGGTCGTCGCGATCAACTCCGCCATCCAGATCGATCTATCCGGGCAGGTTTGCGCGGACTCCATCGGGCACCGGATTTTCTCCGGCATCGGCGGGCAGATGGACTTCATCCGCGGCGCGGCGCTTTCCCGGGGCGGCAAGCCGATTATCGCTCTGCCCTCGACAGCGGCGGGCGGAAAAGTGTCGCGCCTGGTGCTCCAGTTGAATGCCGGCGCCGGCGTCGTCACGACGCGCGGCCACGTGCACTGGATCGTCACCGAATACGGCGCGGTGAATCTCCACGGCAAGTCGCTGCGCGAACGGGCCGAGGCGTTAATCTCGATTGCGCACCCCGAGTTCCGGGCCGGGCTCAGCCGCGAGCTTGCGGAAGTCAGACACTTCCCCCAGAAATCAGCGGTCGTATGACCCAGCCATGACCAACTCCCCCGGCACGACCCCGACTGCGCCCGCGCCGGCTGTGCCCGGGAGGCTCAGCGCGCAGCGGAGCCGGACGTTGGTCGGTCAATTGCGCCGCTCCGAGATGTTTCGTGACTACGAGCGGGCGTTTCGCGAGACGACCGGGTTTCCGATCACCCTGCGGCCGATCGAGGCTTTCGATCTGCCGCACCATGGTGATCCCAACGAGGCGCCGTTTTGCGCGCTGATGGCGGGGACGAACCACTCGTGCGCGGCCTGTCTGCAGCTGCAGCGGCGCGTCGAGGAGGAGGCGCGTTTCGAGCCGAAGACCCTGAAATGTTTCGCCGGCCTGTGCGACTCCGCGGTGCCCGTGCGGGTGGGGGACAACCTCGTCGCCTTTCTGCAGACCGGCCAGATCCTGCTGCACACGCCGAAGCAGGCGGAGTTCACCCGCGCGGCGCGTGAGCTGGTCAAGTTCGGCGCGGAGGTCGATGTGACGCAGTTTCAGGAGGCCTATTTCCAGACCCGCGTGGTGACGAAGAAACACTACGAGTCCATCCTGCGTCTGCTCGCCATCTTCGCCCAGCATCTCTCGACGGTGAGCAACCAGCTCATGGTGCAGGGTGCCGCGGCGGAGCCTCCGGCCATCACCAAGGCCCGCCTGTTGATCGCCGAAAAACACGCGGATGAAATCTCCCTCGGGACGGTCGCCCAGTCGGTGAACATGAGCGCCTTTTATTTCTGCAAGAGTTTCAAGAAGTCGACCGGCATGACGTTCACCGACTACCTCGCGCGGGTGCGCGTCGAAAAAGTGAAGAACCTGCTCCTCAATCCGCACAAACGCGTGAGCGAGGCGGCCTACGAGGCGGGCTTTCAGTCGCTCTCGCAGTTCAACCGCGTGTTCCGGCGCGTCGCCGGCGAATCACCGTCGGTGTATCGCGAACGGCTCCACGGCTCGGCGGCCCGCTGAAGCGTGGATTGCTTGATCGGCATCAAGGCGCCGGGACCGGCGGCATGTTATCAACGGGTCCGCGAAATGCCCCGCCCCGCAAATTCCCATGAACCTCGCCCAACGCACCCAGTCTGACCTAGTGTGCCGACCGCAAAGTAGCGTGACAAGTAGCGGCGAGCGCCAGCGAGTGGAGCGCGCCGGTGGTCCACTCGCTGGCGCTC
>SXSC01000308.1 GCA_005792355.1 Opitutaceae bacterium | reverse complement strand
GCCACGAGATCACCCACGGCTACGACGACCAGGGCCGCCGGTCCGATGCGGACGGCAACCTGGTCGACTGGTGGACGCAGGAAGATGCCGCGAAGTTCCGGGAGCGCGCCCTGAAGGTGGTGGAGCAGTTCAACGGCTATCAGGCGCTACCCGGGCTGGCGATCAACGGCCAGCTGGCGCTGGGCGAGAACATCGCCGACCTCGGCGGCACTTCGATCGCGTTTGAGGCCCTGCAGCGTTCCCTCCGGAGCAAACCCACGCAGCCGAAGATCGACGGCTTCACGCAGGAGCAGCGTTTCTTCATTTCGTGGGCGCAGCAATGGCGCACGGCTTATCGCGACGATGCCATGCGGCTGCAGATCGCCCGCGGGCCGCATGCCCCGGGCAACTTCCGGGCCTTCGGTCCGCTCGTAAACCTGCAGCCGTTCTATGATGCTTTCGACATCAAGGAGGGTGACAAGATGTGGAAGGCCCCGGCCGATCGCGCGAAGATTTGGTGAGTCGTCCGGCGGGAGAGCCGGCTCGGAATAAACCCCCGCCCGAATCCGATACCCCTGAAATCCAGTTTCCTCAGGAGCGCGACACGACGGTGCCGAACGACACCACCTGCAGGCCGCCGGGGCCGGCCTCCAGCGAGCAGCTGGTGCCGCGGGGCACGTAGATCGTATGCCGCGTTTCGACCGCTACCTGCTCGGCGCCCACTTGGATTTTTCCGCCGCCCGCATAGACAAACAGGGTCTGCTCCTTGGTGGGTTCGGCGGCGATGCCGGCCTGGCCTCCGGCGGGCACCAGCCAGAACAGAGCTTCGCATCGTTCCGTGTCGGCCCGACCGATCAATACCGCGCCGCTCGCCGCCGCCGGCAGGCTGGACTTGCGGCCGCTCCGCGTGCCGGTGATCGCCGCTCCGCCGCCGCCCGCGTCGGCCCGTTGCGCGTCGGCCTGCTGCTTGCGCGTGTGCTTGACCAACGCGATGTGGGCCGCGAAGGACGCGTGGCCTTCCTTGTCGGTGTCGAGAAACGCGTTGAAGAGGAAATACTCCAGCCGGCGGTCGGGATGCTGGTTGATCGTCTGGTGCACGACGCCGGCGGGCACGTAGAAGAAGTCGCCGGGGGCGGCTGGAAACCGGTCGGCGCCGATCACCACCGCGCCTCCGCCCGCGGTGACGAGGAAGTTCTGCTCCTTGCGATCGTGGGCGTGCGGCGGGCCGTCGAGTCCGGGGGTCCAGGAGTTGATCGCGACCTCGGTCAGCTCGGTTTCGGACCGGTCAATCAAGACGGTGATTTCGTTCAGGCCGGAAACGTCGAGCTTCTGACCGTGGTTGGGGTGACGGCAAATCATGGCCTCAAATTCGACTGCGGTCCCCACCCAGGCAAGCCGGAAGGACCGCGGAAGTCAGCGCGCCGCGCCTGCGGCGGAAGGACGAACAAGGAGGCTTGGTCCGTATTCGGATCTGACGCAACCGGGCCGGGAGGTCGCCTCCAACGAACATCCGGCGGACGATCTGCGCGCCTGCGCGGCCGGGGTGACCGGATTTGTCGACGCCATCGAGCACCGACACGTCTGCGTGTGCCTAGCAATTCGAGCGTAGAGACCAACATCTTGGTTCTAGTGCTTAACGGCATAACCAGACCATTTTACCACAGAGGACACTGAGAACACAGCGGAGAAGACCAAGAAATTGAAGGGAAAGTGCTTCACCCCGTCGGTGAGTCGCCTTGGCCGGGCTTTTCGGCAGGCGGTATTCTCTGTGTCCTCCTGCCGGGCCTCAGTGACCTCTGTGACCAGCGGTTTGATTCCTTCGGTTGCGGTATCCGCGTTAGGAAATGTCCGGGCTCGGCGGTTTTGATCCCAGCCGGGTCGAGGCGATGGGAGGTGGAGCACGTTGTCGCCCTCGCATCATTTGCCCCAAGAAACGCAGAGTGCCGGACAAGATGCGGTGAGCGGTCACGCGGGCGGATGCGCCATGATACAGGAACACAGAAATACCAAACGCGGTCTCAGCTCTGGACCAGCCGAGTCCGTCTTGCCATTTGGTTCTGTTTTTTCCCAAGGTCCGAACACCAACACACAAGCTGCCATGAACCTCTTCCATCACCGCTCCCTGCCACGCTGGCCGGTGCTTCGCCTCGCCCTTTGCGGCTGGTTCCTGGCCGGCGTCTCGGCCCAAGCCCAGACGACCGGCAGCATCCAGGGCCGCGTCTATAATCCCGTCAGCAAGGAATACGTGCGCAACGCGGAGGTGCGCCTCGACGGCACCAATCAGGTGACCTATTCGGAAAACGACGGCACCTTTGCCTTCGCCCAGGTGCCCGTCGGTCCGGCCGCCATCACGATCACGTACACGGGCTACAACACGGCCCAGGAGACCTTCACCGTCTCGGCCCTCCAGCCCAGCGTGCGCGAAATCAATCTCGTCAGCGCCGCGACCGCGCTCGCGGCCACGGACGCTCCCATCCAACTCGCCGCCTTCACGGTTTCAAGTGAGCGCGAGGGCAACGCCAAGGCGATCATGGATCAACGGCGCAACATGAACATCTCGACGTCGGTCTCGTCCGACATCTTCGGCGACGTCACCGACGGTAATGTCGGCGAGTTCCTCAAGTACCTTCCCGGGGTCGACCTGGACTACGTCGAGTCCGAGGCGCGCGGCCCGCGGCTGGGCGGCATGGAGAGCCGGTATGTCGGCGTCTCTTTCGACGGCATGCGCACGGCGAGCGCCGACGCCAACCGTGGCGGCGGCGACAACTCCCGCGCCACCAGCTTTGAGGGCTTCTCGATCACCGCCATCGAGTCCATCGAAGTCAGTCGCACCACCAGCCCGGATTCCGACGCCGATTCGCCCGCTGGCACTGTCAATATGAAGACCAAGCGCGCCTTCGATCGGAAGGGCCGCAGTTACGGCTTCAACACCAGCCTCAATTTCAACGCCGAAGAATTCACCCTCAGCAAGGGCTGGGGGCCAACGGACAAGGAGGAGTTCAAGTTCAAGCACAACTATGAGCTCAACTACGCCGAGTCGTTCCTGAACCAGCGGCTGGGCATTCTCTTCAGCACGGCCCATGCCTCGTCGTACACCGAGCAATATCAGAATGGCGTCACCTATCACCGCACGCCCAACGCGAACGACCCGCGACCCATGGTGGTGCGCCAGGTCGACTTCAAGGACGGCCCGAAATTCATCCTTAAGGACTCCATGCTGCTGACGGCCGACTTCAAGGTCTCCCGCGAGCTCGTGCTCTCCATGAACGCGATCTACACCTACACCGAAGGGGAATTCTGGAATCGGGGCTTCGCTTGGGTGGCCGCCAACGACAACTCCAATGCCAACGTGGCCAACGGGCGCGCCAGTATCGATGGCGACGGCCTGCTCAACGTAATTGCCACGCGCGTGGCGAGCGGCAGCACCGCCACGAGCAAGACGAACACCGTCGCCCAACTCAACAACACGGACGGGGGCGCGGCCAAACTCACCTATACGCGCTCTTTCTCGCCCCGCTTCGAATACAAGCTGAGCAACCTGGTCATCGATGGTGCCGCCGGCTATTCGCGCTCCGTGAACAACTACGAGGCTTTGACGCGCGGGTTCATCAGCTCAGAGGGCGGAAACGTGCCGAGCAGCTTCACCGCCACCCGCCCTCACGCCGAATCCTGGGAATGGGTCATCACGCAAACCTCCGGCAATGACTGGTATGCGCCGAGCAGCTGGGTGAACACCAATGCCCGCGATGGCGGCACCCGGGCGAATAGCAGCACCAACCTCTGGTCGACCGAGATCTGGACCGGCCAGCTCAACGCCCGGTGGGTCCTGCCGTTCCGGAAGTTCCCCCTCGCGGTGAAGTTTGGCGGCAAGTGGAACGAAGAGAACCGCGATCATCGTGGCTACAACAACACCGAGGTGTGGTCCTACATCGGTCCGGGCGGCAATACGATCCGGACCAACGCCACTACTGGCGCCTTCGAAAACGCCACGACCAGCAACTGGTTCAATGTCGGCCCCCAGTTCATCTCCCCTCACGCGTTTGATCTGGGTACGACCAACGCCCTCACCGTCTTCAACCTCGCCGGGGTGCAGGGCATGCCTCCGCGGGTGAACCGCTACGCGGTGGCCGAGCTGTTGAACACGCAGCCCGCGTTGTTCGTCAACACGGCCACGCCGGAAAATTACTACAGCGACATGTACGCCAATCCACGGTACTTCCGGCAGACGGTCAGGTCGGGCTATACGCAATTCGACGCCCGGCCCACTTCGCGGCTGCAGCTGCGCTTCGGCGCACGGGTGGAAGAGACCGAGAACACGGTGCGTGAGTATGACCCCTTGATCCGGGCGCAGGTGCTCGCGGCGGGCTACGCCGTCAACGCACCCGGCACCAACGGTGGCCGGGCGCAAACCCTTGAGGGGATGCGTTACCAGTTTGAGAGCAATCCCCGCGTTACCCGTACGTCACAGTATCGCAATTGGTTCCCCTCCGTTGCGGCCAAGTACAACATCCTGCCCAATTTCGAGTTTCACACCGGCTTCAACAAGGGCATCTCGCGCCCGCCGATCGACAACCTCACCGGCCTCTGGGTCGTCGACGAGGTCAACTTCCGCGTCTCGGCGCCCAACCCGGAATTGCAACCCGAGTACACGACCCGCTATCAGACCCGTCTGGCCTACTATTTCAGCGGGCGCTCGCCCGGCCAGCTCAGCCTCGATCTCTCGGAGACCCAGATCACCAACCTCCGCGAGAACTTCGACTACTCCGCCTCGGAGTTTGGCGTCGAGGATCCGGATTTCGCCGGCTACACCTTCCGCGCCACCCGCAACAATTCGCAGCTGCGGAAATTCCGCAACTTGGAGCTGTCCTACAACCAGACCCTCGGTTTCCTGTCTTACGAGGCGCTGCGCGGCCTCAGCTATAACGTGGCCCTCACTCGTACCTACGCCAACGCCCGCCGCGGCGGTCTCGCGCCCTATCGCGTCTCTTCCCGCCTCGGCTACAACTACAGGAAATTCAGCGGCTCGTTGGGCATGGTCCACCGGCCGGAGCTCCCCGATGGCGGCACCTACGGCCGAACCACCGGCGAAATCACCCAGTTCGATGTGTCGCTCAACTGGCGCCTCACGCGTCAACTGACCACGTACGTCCAAATCCGCAATCTCACGGGCATGCCGATCCTTTGGTATGAGTCACCCCCGGGTTCGCCGGAAGGCACGGACCGCTACTTGCGCGCGATGCAGGAGTACGGCTCCAACTGGGTCTTCGGCCTGCGCGGGCAGTTCTGATGGGGACTGAAGGAGCGGTGCCTTGCCCGCCGGAGGGGCGGTTGCCCAACCGCCGTCATCGGCCTCAACGGCGCTTGGGCAAGCGCCGCTCCGAGCCGCGACCGGTTTTGCGGAGGGCGACGCTTCGTCGCAGCCGCGTCCTCACAGCGGATGCAACGGCGCCGACAAAGCGGCGCCCTCCGAAGCTCCGCCTTCCATCGTCCACCGTGAGCTCCGCCCCCGCGGTTGCGTCGGGTGCATCTTTCCGAGATGCAGCTCGTGCGTCGGGCAAAACTTCTCCTTGTCGTCGGGCACTTTCCGGGAAAGCTCACCGCTCGAAGGTTGATCGAGTCCGGACAGCTGGCCTTGGTTAATCTGCCCCCTGCTTTCTCCCATTCCCGTTTCCGCTTGGTGGGTGGCTGCGATCCACCCGTGCACCTATCTCAACTCTGAACCAAACCAAACCCTGAACCAAACCCTGACTATGAACGTTCGATCCTTATTCCAACGGCGGAAGCTGGCCGCCTTCGTGTGCGGCTGGCTGCTCGCCTCAATTTCCGCATGGGCCCAGACCACCGGTACGATCCAAGGCCGCGTCTTCAATCCGGTCTCCAAGGAGTACGTCAACAACGCCGAGATCCGGCTCGATGGCACCAATCAGGTGACCTATTCCGAGCAGGATGGCTCGTTCCAGCTGCACAGTGTCGCCGCCGGCCAGGCTACGATCACCGTCAGCTACTCCGGCTACAATCAGGCGAAGGAATCGTTCACCGTCTCCGCCGGGCAGACCGCCGTGCGCGAAATTAATCTCACCAGCACCGCCGCCGGCCCCCTGGCGGGCAAGGATGGCGTGATCAAACTGGAGGCGTTCAATGTTTCTTCCGCCCGCGAGGGCAACTCCAAGGCCATCGCCGCGCAGCGGAAGGATATGAACATCATCACCTCGGTCTCTTCCGACATTTTTGGCGAGGTGATGGACGGCAACGTGGGCGAATTCCTGAAGTATCTCCCGGGCGTTGACCTCGAATACGTCGAGTCCGAGCCGCGCGGGCCGCGCCTGGGCGGCATGGATGTGCAATACACGGGCGTGGCCATGGACGGCATGCGCACCGCCAGCGCCGACGCGAATCGCGGTGGTGGCGCCGCCTCGCGTGCCACGAGTTTCGAGGGTTTCTCGATCACCAGCGTGGAGTCGGTCGAAATCAATCGAACCTCCAGTCCCGAGAACGACGCCGACCAGCCCGCCGGCTCAATCAACATGCGCACGAAGCGCGCGTTCGACCGGAAGGGCCGCGTCTTCACCTATAACTACTCCGCGAATTTCAACGGCGAGGAGTTTTCGCTGCGCAAGCAGCCCGGGATTCAGGACGGCCGGGAAAACTGGAAATCCGAAAAATGGCTGCCGAATTGGAATTTCAGTTATGCCGAGTCGTTTTTCGATCAAAAATTCGGCATCCTGCTGAGCGCGGGCCATGGCGCCTCCTATACGGAGCAACTCTCGGAGACGATCGACTACAACCGCGCGCCGCAGGCCAATGACCCCCGCCCGCTCGTCGTCCGTTCGGTCAGTTTTGGCGACGGTCCGAAATTCATCATCAAGGACGCGCTCCTGCTCACCGCCGATTGGAAGGCGACCAGGAACCTCACGCTTTCGCTCAATCTTTCCTACAGCTATTTCGAGGGCCACTTTTGGAACCGCAGCTTCGGTTTCACGGCGGCCAACAGCAACGCGAACGTGATTAACGGCCGCTCCAGCGTCGGCGGCGACGGCCTGCTGACGATCGTCGCGCCGCGCGATTTGAACCAGCCGGCCGTCGTGCAGCCCGATGGCGTGACCGTGTTCAACAACGGCGTGGCCAATCTCTCGAATGGCGGCGGCTCCTCCGCCAAGCTCACCTATACCCGCCAATACGCGCCGCGCTTCGAGTATAAAAACGGCCGCTGGACCGTCGATGGTTCGCTGGCATACTCGATGTCGCAAAACAACTACGAGTCGCTCGAGCGCGGCTTCACCAACAGCGAAGGCGGTAATGTGGTCGCTGGATTTATCGCGACGCGCCCCAACGTGCAGTCGTGGGAATGGAACATCCGCCAAACCGGCGGTACCGATTGGAACGACCGGGGCAATTTCGTCGACACGAACAATCGCTCCGGCGGCACCCGGGTGAACAACGACAACCGCACGTGGGTCACGGAAAAATGGACCGGCACCGTCAATGCTCGCTGGGTCGTGCCCTTCCTGGAGCGATTTCCGACGGTGATGAAATTCGGCGGAAAGAAGGACGAGGAGTACCGCTATAACCGCACCGATTCGGACATGGACATCTGGTCGTACATCGGGCCCGGCGGAAACACCGCTGTCTACAATCCGACCATTGGCGCCTGGCAGAACACGGCCTACGGCAACTGGGCCAATGTCGGCCCGCATTTTACCGCGCCCATCCCCTTTGACGGTGGCACGACGAACGCTTTCCACATCTTCGGGCTCGACGGCAAGGAGCAGACGCCACCGCGCGTCAGCCGGGTGGAAGTCGCGAAACTCTTCCGCTCGCGGCCCGATCTTTTCGTCAACACCTCGACGCCGGAAAATTTCTACAGCAGCGAGTATATCAACCTCCGGCGGTTCAAGCAGACGATCAACGCCGGTTACTGGCAGGCCGACACGCGCATCACGCCAAAAATCACCGTCCGTTATGGCGTGCGCGCCGAGCAGACGCAGAACGTGTTCAAGGAGTTTGACCCGCTCACCCGTTCGCAAATGCTGGCGCTGGGCGTGCCGCTGAACCCCCCGAACGTAAACAGCGGGCGCCCGCTGACCTTGGAAGGCATGCGCACGATGTTCGAAAAAAATCCCGTTATCATCCGGCGCGCCGAATACACCGACTGGTTCCCGTCAATCGTCGCGAAGTATCAGATCACGCCGAATCTCGAGTGGCAGTTCGGCGCCAACAAGGGCCTCCTCCGCCCGGGCGTCAACGACCTCACCGCCACGTGGGTCCAAAACGACAATGCGAATCCGCCGACCGTGACGACGGCAAATGCGGCGCTGGAACCGGAGCGGCTCAAGGTCTACCAGACCCGCCTTTCCTATTATTTTCAAGGGAGGTCCCCCGGGCAGATTTCACTCCAGCTCAATACTGTCGAGACGACGAACTTCATCCAGTCGAGGACTTTCACCGCCGCGGAAATCGGCAACACCGATCCGGACTTCGAAGGCTACAACTTCATCACCCGGTTCAACACCCCGGGGCTGAACCGCTTCAAGAACCTCGAGTTCAATTATCAACAGACGCTCGGTTTTCTCCCGAGCGAATACCTGCGCGGCTTGAATGTCGGCGGCACCTACGCCCGCTCCTACGCCAACGTGCTGCGCAATAATCTCGCGCCACACCGCTGGACGGGGCGTTTCGGCTACAACTACCGGCGGTTTAGCGGAAACATCAGCTTCATCTGGGTCGACGACCGGCCAAACGGCGGTGTCGATTACCGTTATTGGGGTGCGATGACGAAGTGGGATCTTTCGCTGAGCTGGAAGCTCACCCGGTATGCGACGCTCTTCGTGCAATCGCGGAATCCGACCAACCAATTGGATATGTACTATGAGACGCCTCCGGGCGCGGCGAAGGGCAAAGGGAAGCACCTCCGCAGCATGGAGGAATACGGCGATAACTGGATCTTCGGCGTGCGCGGGCAGTTCTGAACGGGCCCGCCCCGGGAGATTCGGTCGTTTTATTTTCAAGCTTGATCGGACGCCCGGTGCGGCGGCTTGCCCGCCGGAGGGGCGGTTTCCCAACCGCCGTCATCGGCCATAGCGGCGCTTGGGCAAGCGCCGCTCCGTCGATGAGCTTTCCTGCGGTTGAAACGTCCTTTTGACCGCTTGGTCCTGGTGTGTCGCCACCGGTTGTCTGGACACAAGATAAAGTTTAATCAGGCGGCTAAAAGAGTGGAGGGTTGGAAATCGCGGCGGGCTTCGAGCGGGCTCTTGTAGCCGAGTTTCTCGAGGCGCCATTCCCGATTGTAGAGTTCG
>SXSC01000307.1 GCA_005792355.1 Opitutaceae bacterium | reverse complement strand
CTCCTCCAGGTGCTCGACGACGGCCGCATCACGGATTCGCAGGGGCGCACGGTCGATTTCAAGAACACGGTCATCATCATGACCTCGAACCTCGGCTCGCGGTTTCTCCTCGAAGGCGTGACGGGCGACACGATCCCGGAGAGCGTGCGCGAAAGCGTCATGGCCGACGTGCGCAAGGCGTTCCGCCCGGAATTCCTCAACCGCATCGACGAGACGATCCTCTTCAAGCCGCTCACGCTGGAAGAAATCACGAGCATCGTGGACCTGCTGTTGGCCGACCTGAACCAGCGGCTGGCGGAGCGGCGCGTGACGGTGGAGCTCGATCGGAAGGCCAAGGAGTGGTCCGCCGAAAAAGGCTACGACCCGGTCTTCGGCGCGCGGCCGTTGAAGCGTTTTCTCCAGCGCCACGTTGAGACGAAATTGGCCCGTGCGCTGATCGCTGGCGAAGTGGGTGAGGGGAGCGACATCACCTTCACCGTTCGGCACGACGAACTGGTGCAGTTGCAGGATGCGCCGGCTGCAAAAAAATGAGCGGAGTTGAGTGGCGTCGAAAGCGGTGAAGATACCGCGTTCGGCTCGCTGAAAACCGCCGAGGGCTGCGAGGTGAAGTTCTCGGTGAAGGACGACGCGGTGGTGCTGAAGCAAGCGAGGGCCGCAACCTGGGCTGAAGCCGCGACGCCCCCGTCGCCGAACGATTTCTCCTTTGCGCCGGCCCGCGCTGGCGTGCGATTGTCCCGCGCGATGCCCGCCGAACCGATCCGTTACTTCGACCGCTACACGAATTCGCTCAAGACCGAGCAGATCTACGGCGAGAAGTGGCTGCGCTTCGCCTACGAGAATCCGGCGGGCCGGTTCTTCGTGTGGCTCCTGGCGCGACGGGCGTTTTTTTCGCAGTGGTACGGCCGGAAAATGAACAAACGGGAAAGCGCGCTCCGCATCCTGCCCTTCATCGCCGACTACAATCTCAACGTCGACGAGTTCGCCAAGTCGCCGTTCGACTACAAGACGTTCAACGAATTTTTCTTCCGGGCGCTCAAACCGGAGGCGCGTCCGATTGCGCCCGGCGATCGGGTCGCGGTGCTGCCGGCCGACGGGCGCCATCTCGCATTCCAGGACGTCGATACTGCGGCGGGCTTTTACGTGAAGGGCCAGAAATTCTCGGTCGCGGAGTTTCTTGGTGACGAGTCACTCGCGGCGAAATTTGCCGGTGGGGCGATGCTAATCTCGCGGCTCTGTCCGGTGGATTATCATCGTTTTCATTTTCCGGTGAGCGGCACGCCAGGCGAATCGCGATTGATCAACGGCTGGCTCTATTCGGTGAGCCCGGTCGCGCTGCGCCGGCGACTGGGTTTCCTCGTGGAGAACAAGCGCGAGGTCACGCTGATCGAGAATCCGATTTTCGGCACGGTGGCGATCGTTGAGGTAGGGGCGACAAACGTCGGTAGCATTCAGCAGAGTTTCGTGCCGGGCCGGCCGGTGCGGAAAGGCGACGAGAAGGGTTTTTTTGCCTTCGGCGGGTCGTGTGTGATCACGATTTTTCAGCAGGGGCGGGTGAGGTTCGAGGCCGACCTGCTGACGCAGAGCGCGGAGCAGCGGGAAACGTATGGGCGGATGGGCGACCGGCTGGGGCTGGCGCCGTGAGCCCCGGGGCCACCTCGCCCGAATTTCCGAACGCCGACAATGGAGCGCGGGTGCCCTCACCGAATGGCGCTTAAGTTTTTTCCGTGCGGCAATAGCTGCTACGATGGCAGATTTCGCAGTCGTCGGGGATTTAGGGCAGAGGAATGGGTGGCAGGGGAATGAACCGCCAGAGAATTTATTCCCCTGCCACCCATTCCCTTGCCCTCCTGCCGCAGCGCCCTCCGCCGAAAGTGGACCCGCACCTGCAGGGTGAAGAAGGTTCGCGGTCTTAATCCGTGTTTATCCGTGTGCATCCGTGGTTAAGATGCCTTGGTCAGATTCCAACTGATGAATTTTGGATGAATCCGCGGCCAACGGGAATTGCGCGTAGACCGGTTCGTGCGATTCGCCGCTTGCCTAGGATATTCGAGCATCGGCAATCTGCAATCGCAGCGTCCAGCGCCGCCCGGGTGGTGGAATGGCAGACACGAAGGTCTTAGAAGCCTTTACCGTAAGGTGTGCAGGTTCGAGTCCTGTCCCGGGCACCAATTCCGTGGGTATGCACAAACAAGGGGACCGAAAGAGGACAATCCGACAGCGTGCCGTCTTGCGGCCTTTCATTTGCGTTTTTCTGGTTTTCGTCCGCTTGCACGAGAGAACCCCGTCCGATCAGTTCAGCGGAATCGATCTGAGGGCGAGCAAACTCCATCCGCTGGATCTCATCCCTTGACCAGAAAACAGAAAGACCGCCGGAGCTCAACTCCTGCGGTCCCGTGATGACCGGAACCTGCCGCCAGGTGGCCCGGCTTCGCGCGGTGCGCTCCGCCGGGCGAGCCACGTCAGCGATACTCCTCGCCGGTCAGCGCGTTGATGATCTTGAAGTTCTCGACGTGGTAATTGAGATCCGCGCGGAAGGCCAGTTTCACATTGAAGAGCTTCTCCATGCGCACGAGCAGATCGGCGTCCTCGCTGCGGAGGCGCTCCAAAATACTCGGGTGCACCATCACGCGGAGGGAATATTCCTTGCCGTCGTCGCGGAGCTGCAGGCGGCGCACGACCGAGCTCAGCTTGCGCTGCAACTCGACCGACATCGTCGTCGCGCTCTTCACGATGCCGCGGCCGCGGCAATACGGGCAGTCGGTGTACAGGTTGGCCGACAACGACTCCTGCTGGCGCTGCCGCGTCATCTGCATGATGCCGAGCGACGAGATGGGCAGGATGTGGTTCTTCGCCTTGTCGGTCGACATGAGCTCGACCATCTTCTCGTAGGTGGCGTTGCGGTGGCGCCGTTCCTTCATGTCGATGAAGTCCATGATGATCAGGCCGCCGAGGTTGCGGAGGCGGATCTGGCGCGCGATCTCGGCCGCGGCCTCGAGGTTGACGGCGTAGATCACGTTCTTCTCGTCGCCGCCGCGATTCTTGTGCGACCCGGTGTTCACATCGATGGCGATGAGCGCCTCGGTCTCGTCGATGATGATCTCGCCGCCGCTCGGGAGCGGGACCTTGCGCTGGCCGGTCTGCTCGATCTGGCGCTCGATGTTGAAGCGCTCGAAAATCGGGATGCTGTCCTTGTAGAGCGCGATCTTGCCGGCACTGCGCTTGGAGATCTGGCCGACGAGCTTCTGTGTGCGCTCATGGTCGTCCTTGCGATCGATGAGCACGCGGTCGACCTCCTCGGTGAGGAAATCGCGGACGGTGCGCTCGACGAGGTCGGGCTCCATGTAGAGGCACGCGGGGGCGCGGTCGCTCTTCATCTTGGCCTGGATGTCGTCCCAGGTCTTCAGGAGGATGTGCAGGTCGCGGACGAAGTACCGGGGCTTCTTGCCTTCGCCGGCGGTGCGGACGATGACGCCGACGCCTTCGGGGAGCGTGAGCTCGTTGATCAGCGCCTTGAGCCGTTTGCGCTCCAGCGGGTCCTCGATCTTGCGCGAGATGCCGCAACCGTCGCTGAACGGCGTGAGGATGAGATAGCGGCCGGGGATCGAGAGATTGGTCGTGGTGCGGGGCCCCTTCGTGCCGATCGGGCCCTTGGTGACCTGGATGACGATTTCGCTGCCGGGCGGGTAGAGCTGGGGGATGTCCTTGACGGTCGGCTCGGCCGGGCGGGCGGCGGCGCTCTTCTTCCGGTTGACGCGCACGACCTCGACGGAGGAGTCGGTGGCGGCGGGGAGCATGTCCCAGTAGTGGAGAAACGCGTTCTTGGTGTAGCCGATGTCGACGAACGCGGCCTTGAGGCCCGGGTCGAGGTTCTTGATCCGGCCCTTGTAGATGCCGCCGACCATGCGGTTGTCGGACTCGCGCTCGATCTCGAACTTCTCGAGGCGGCCGTCGACGAGCAGCGCGACGCGCTTCTCGAGGGGCTCGGAGTTGATGATGAGCTCGCGGTAGGAGCCCTTCTCCTTCTGGAACACCGCGAGAATCTTTTGAAGGAGCGGGCGCTGTTTGGCGCGTTCGGCGGCGCCGGTTTTTAATTCGGCGGCGCTGATGGGCGCGGATTCGATCTGCGGCGGTGGATTGACGAGTTCCTCGTCATATTTTTGGGCGACGTCCGAAGGGACGCCGGATTGCGGTTGCGATTGATCGCTCATGGCGGGTGTCGTGTGGGTTTAGCCCGGGACCCCTGGGTGCGGCGGATGCAGCGCAGGAAATTCTGGCAGGGCGGTCGATGACGCGAAGCGGGACGTTCATATGAAGTCCCTCCTGAAGCGCCAGACGCTCTGGACCAGTCCTTGCAACAAACAGCAACTAAGCACAAAGGAGCCACCGTAGCTGATGAAGGGAAGCGGTATGCCCGTAATGGGCACCAGCCCGATGGTCATGGCGATGTTCACAAACACGTGTACCGTGAAGAGCGCCGTGACGCCGATGGCGATCAGGGCGCCCAGCCGGTCCCGAGAGGAACCGGCGATGCGAATGCCGTTGAACAACACTATGCCAAACAGGCCCAGGACCGTAAGACTTCCCAGAAATCCTTTTTCCTCCGCGATGACCGCGAAGATGAAATCGTTGTGCGCGACCGAGCGCGGCAGATAGCCGAGCTGGGCCTGCGTTCCTTCCGTCCAACCCTTGCCGGTCAGGCCCCCGCTGCCGACCGAGATGAGCGATTGCCGCTGGTTCCAGCCGATGCCGATGCCGCTGGGGTCGTATTTGTCGGGGTTGACGAAGCTGAGGAGGCGGTTGCGCTGGTAATCGTGGAGGGGCAGGCGGGCCCACGTGGAATTCTCGTAGGCGCCCTTGTCGCGGGAGAACGACTTTTGGTTCGCCTCCACAAAGTTGACGTAGCGGACCATGTCCCAAGAGACCGCGCCCATCAGAAGGAGGAACGCGCCGAGCGCTCCCACGAAAAACCGGGGCGAGAGCTTGGAGACGTAGAGCATGGAAAAAACCATGGGGGGCAGGACGATGGCCGACTTGAGGTCGGGCTGGAGCAAGATAAGAAACATGGGTGCACCCACCGCAAGGGCCAATTTCCCCAAGGTGCCGAGCGACTGGGTGATCGTGCCGATTTTCGAGTGGATGAGCACGCTGGCGGTGATCAGGAGCACGGCGATCTTGGCCGTTTCGGAGGGTTGAAACGAAAACGGCCCGATGGGAATCCAGCGCTGGGCGCCCCAGCGGGACGCCGCCTCGCCGGAAATGCCCGGGATGAGCACGATGAACAGCGGCAGGAGGCAGGCGGCGTAGAACCAATGGGCGATACTGAGCCAGAAACGATAGTCGACGAGCGAGACGGCGACGTAGAGGCAGCCGCCGACGCCAAGAAAGACCGCCTGTTTGAGCCAGTCGTGGCGCAGCCACGCTCCAAGCCCGGAGCCGGAGGATTGGGGGATCGAGAATTGGGCGGAGTAGATGAACGCGACGCCAAAGAGGCTCAGCCCGAGCAGGGCGAGCGGGGTGAGGAGATCCCAGTTCGTGCGCGTCGCGGGCTTGAAGACGCGGAGGAAATCGGAGGGAGCGGGGAGGTTCACGGGGAGTTTGTCCGATTTGCGTCGGATAATTGCGGCGAATTCGAGAGCTTTTCCAGGCTGCGGTGGGGCGTGGCCGACAAACTCCCAGGGTCGCTGCGCGACGGCGACGAAGGCGGGAACGAAGCGGTTGCTTGGTGCGCGCAGCGAAGGGTCGGTGCCTTTCGGAGCGAAGGCCATGGGCGAGCGCTATGAGGATTCGGAAGAGATGATAAAAGATTCATGACCAGATCGCCGTGTCGCTATCGAGTGGTGCGAACAGCGATGTAGCTTTTGGTCATGCCACAGAAACGCTCGTGGAGAATGGTGCAATCCGGGAAGAGCGTTTGCATTTCGGCTCGGGTGAGCAATCGCACGCCGTTGAGGAAAACCCCGATCTCCGCTGGCGTGGGAACAGCGGGGAGAGTCGCGCGTCGGGCCGGTGGAGATTCAGGCGTTGCCAATGGGAGTCACCGGGGCTGCCCGGATTGGCGACGACATTCATCCCCGCCGGCGTCTTGCTTTGCGATAGTCAGCAATCACTCCACCCACGAGTGCTTCGTCTCCGGGCGTTTGCCGCCGGCCAAGCGAACCCGCCGCTGAAACAACTTCGCGAAGTTCATTCTCCGTCGGTTCAGGGACGGGCGTCACGTACAGGCCACCTCCCACTTCGGTAATCCGCAAGGCCGTGCCCGGAGCGATCCTCTTTCGCTTGCAGAAGGCTTCGGGCAATTCCATCCGCCCCTCTTGGGTGACGCTTACTGTGGTTGTCATGTGCCGTAACATACGAGCAAAGGGAAAGGCAGCGAAACCTTTACGTGATGTAGGCAACTTGTGGCGGCGAAGCTGGTTCGCGCAAGTGCAGAGAAGGAGCAACCGCTCCGGCGCGCGTCGGAGCCTCAGCCGCTGGTTCCGGGGCGTTGGCCATCCCGAGCAAGCTCCAATATATCGCCGCGCCCATCGGTCCCTCGAGGACGACACCAAAACATGCGCTGACGAAAATACCCCAGGATCCGACCAATAGGGCGAAGCGCTCAGTCGGCACCCCGGTGCGCGCAGCCGTCCGACCGGACTGCCATGTGCGCATCGCCACGATGGCCAGACAAACAAGCAACAGTCCGAGTCCGACAATTCCCGTTCTGCCAAAAACGGTCAGCAGGTAGTTGTGCGGACTGCGCGTGCTGAATTCTTCTGACCCTTCCGTATAGTAGATGCGGACAAACTGCTCGGAAAGATTGAAACCGAAGCCCAAGCCGAGCCAGCGGCCTTCGGCCCAAGTCTCGTCGACGACGCTGCGCCACCACGTAAGGCGAAAGAGATTGTTGTCGGGCTTGTCGTTGAGATCGACGCTGTAGGTTCCGGTGCCGCTGATGTCGGTGATGGAAGTGGCGGTTTCAACAAAGCGGTAGGCGAGCCCGCGTTTCCAAGGTGTCTGGGTCACGATGGGCGCCGAGATCAGGACGAAGATTCCGGTGGCAATGATGGCGGCAATGGGGCGCAACATCCGCCAGTCACGACACAGCAGGATCCACACACAAGCGGCGGCGAGCGCCACAAGACCAGCGCGACTGTTGGCGAGGACGACCCCAAGTAGATTGCCCACCGTCAACACCAGCCACCCGGTACGGCGTGTGACTACAAACCGGTGCAGGAACCAAAACGTGCCGGCGACGAGGAGGCCCGCCTGCACGTCGCCCTTCACGAAAATCAGTGGCACACCACTTATGTTGAAATTGTTGATGAAGAAGTCCGGCCACTTGACGAAGGCCATGAACACCGGGGCGCCGACGGCGAATCCGACAGACAGGCACCGCCGCAACCAACGTCGAGAGTCGGGGTCGGTCCACCATCCCTGGGCCAGGAAGAAGAACAGGGCATAGTACAGGATGGCAAAATCGCGCACCGCCACGAGGCCGTGCACTCTCGCGTCGATGACGATGCGCACCGCGCCGAACGCCAGCCATGTAAGCAACACGATGTTCAAGAAGTCTCGACGGACGGGGAGCATCTGGGTGCGTGCCACTTTCCAGACCGCGACCGACAGGCCGAGGCCGAGCGTCAGTTCCCCCGGGAGCAGGGGCACGGTCGGAATGCTAAGTTGCGCGAAGCCCCGATTGCCAATCAGGTAACCTGCGAGGACAATGCCCGCGACCAGCGCATCAGGCCGAACCCCGCAGATCATCGTGCCGAAACAAAGGAGCAATCCACTCGCGATCAGGCCGGCCAGAAACAGGCTCTCATTCGCGATTTGCCAACCCGCCACGAGCGTGACGAGGATGCTGCTCGCAACGATTAAGCTGTTTCTATGCTTCGAATCCACGTGATGACCATTTTCGCAAAATTCGCACGAGCGCAACGCTGCCGGAAGAAAAGTCCGACTGCACCGCGGTGACTATTCCACTCGTAACCGTTATTTTGCCCACGTGTGACCGTTCCGGACTTCTGCCGCGCGCGGTGGCCAGCGTGCTGGCGCAGACTGAGCGGGATTGGGAACTTCTGCTGATCGACAACAATTGCCGGGAGCGTCCGCTAGCCACTCTGGCGGTGTCCGCGGAGTGGCGTGGTGATCCACGGGTGCGGATCGTGCGACCCGACGTGATGCGCAACGCTGCGGTAGCGCGGAACGCCGGGATCGCGGTGGCGCGGGGTGTGTGGGTGAGCTACCTGGACGACGATGACGCGTGGCGGCCCGAAAAACTTGCACGCCAGCTCGCGCTCGCCCGCCGTTCCGTCGCTCCGCTGGTGTTGTGCGGCGCGACCTTTCACCTGGATGGCCGCGTGCGAAATGTGCAATGTAAGACGACAGTTTGGCGCGGCGATGATCTGCTGCTGGGCGCAAGTTGGGGCACGCCGCTCTTGTTCCATCGGCGCGCGGACTGCGGATACTTCGACGGTAGTCTCGGCGCCGGCGAAGATGCGGAATTTGCCCATCGTGTGATGGCGCGAGCCGGCGCCACCGAGGTCCTCAATGTACCCGAACCGCTCGTGGACATTTTTCCCCAGCCTGGACCCCGCGTGAACGTTAACTTTGCGCCGTTGCGTTCCGCAGCGGCACGAATCCTCGCGTTGCGTCCCGGTTTTTATTCCCGGCGGGCACGTCGGCGGTACGTCCTGCGCACGTTGCTCGCGGTGGCCAAGCTCCGCGGGCAACCCGCCCGCTGCACGCTGCTGGTCGGCCGGTTGCTGCTGGAAAGTCGTGGCGCCGACTGGCGGGTTGGGGCCAACGCGTTGGCTGTCACCTTGGGGCTGTTTCCGACCCGCTGGGTCAGTTGACGTTTCGCGGGCGCCGCCAGAATGGGCGCACGAGTCCGATTAGGCCCCAGCGCACGTACGGTGCCGCAAAGACCGCCCAACCCCACACCGGTCCCCAATGGCGTAACGCGAATCGCCGCCAGGCGGGAAAGTACAGGAAGCTGCGCGGCGATGAGAAGTCCCGCCAGATTTCTCCCATCGGTCGCCTGCTGGCCAGCCACGACTCCGACGAATTGAGCGAGGGATCCGCATTCAAGGCGATCGACCCCGGCAGGGCGAGCAGGGGCGCCCCGGCGGCGCGGAGACGCAGGCCGTAGTCGAGATCTCCCATACCGTGCGGAAACATTCGATCGTGGGGCAGTCCCACGCGTTCGATCCAAGTCCGTGGCAGGCAGACGCAGTTGCCGCTGAAGGTGTCGATTTCGCCGCGAACCTCTTCTGCGGAAGTGCAGCGTCGGATTCGCCAGGAAGTCTTGCGGTGAGCCCCATACGTCCAGCCACTCGGCGTTTGTGCGTCGATCCATACGACCGAGGGGTCCCGCTCAACCGACTCTCGCAGGCACAGCAAGGCCCCGTTCGGCGGCCGGCAGTCGTCGTTGAGCCAGAAAATTCGCGCGGCACCGCGGGCGAGCGCCCACTCCATCCCGCGGCGAATCGCGCCGCACCACCACCACGAACCGTCGCCGCGCAATTGCGCAACCTGCGGAAAATCGGCGGCGACGGTTTCGCCCGTGCCATCGGCGGAACCATCATCGATGATGAGCACTGTGGCCCACGCGAAAACGCCATCTGCTCCCAGCCGGCTTAGCGCGCCAAGCGTGGTCTCGCGCCGGTTGTGCACCGGAAGGAGTATTACGTCGGGATACGTGGCGTCAGGCATGGGCGTTCAATGTCTGCAGCGCTGTCCCGACGACCGCCGCCGGAAGGTCGGCGAGGCAGCGGACTGTTGGGTAACGGCAGATCCAGTTGCAGCCAAAACAATCCAGTTCGTTTGCGACCCAGCGCTGGCGTTTGCCGTCGCCCCACGGGGCAAACCAGCCGAAATGCCCGCCGCCAATGATAATCACCGCCGGCTTGTCCAGGGCGGTCGCCAGATGCGCGGCGGCACTCTCCACGGTTACGACTCCGCGGGCGGCGGCGATGCGGCGAATAAACTCCATTGTGGGCAGGTCGGTTGCCACCGTGACGTCGCCTCGTCCGGCTTCCGCCCCCAGTCGCGCGGCGAGCCGGTTGAGATCCGCGATGCGGCCGCGGGGTCCAAGCAACTGCACCGGGCCCGGTGGCAGGGCGGCCGTGCTCCAGGCGGAAATCCAGTGTGCCTCCGGATAGTCTCGGATGTCCTCCCCCCCGAACGGGCAGAACACCCATGCGGCGCCGTCGGTGGCGCGTACGCTCCGGAGGGTCGGGCGCAAATCCGACCAGCCCGCCACTTTGCCCGTGGTCTGTTCAATGACCAGCTGGTGGGCCAGAAGTTCTCGACTCCAAGGCAGCGCGGCTGCCGCTGGGTATTCATTGGCGAGCACCGGGCGGTTGCAAATGGCGAGCGTGTCCGAAGTCGGCCGCGCACCCAGCCCCCGCCATGCAGCGGCGTGCACCCAGCCGAGACTGGCATCACGATGGAGGTTCTGGGCGTGCCGCAGGCAGACGAGTTCGGCGAATCGTTCCATCCCCCATTGTTCCACCACCCGCATCCGCAACGGTCTAAGCTCTCGCCACACCCCGCTGGTTGAGGCTGGGATGACCCAGCGTGGCACGTCGGGAAACTCGGCAGCAGCCACAGGGTCGGCTGCGGTTGAAACGATGAGCCGACATTCGGCGGCCCCATGGTGGTCGACCAAATTGTGGAGGGCGCCCAAAGCGAGCACGAAGTCACCGAGCCTATCCACTTTGTAAATACACGTGTGCCGCGCTGTGGGTCGGGTGGCGGGCGACCTGGGCCGGGCCAGCCATCGGGCGAGGACGCGTCGGAACAGGGGTGGGAGGCGAAAGCTTTCGTTCATGCCGGCGGCGTGAGTCGGGTGATTGCCGCGAGGGCGCGGCGGGACTCCCAAAAGACCACCGGCAGGTTGAGTCCGACGTAGGGGATGGCGAGCGCGGCGATCACTCCGACCGCGCCCCAGAGCGGGCTTAGCCAGAGACTGAGCAAGAGCGAGGCGACAAGGTTGATCCAACCGAAGGCGGCCAGGGCGGCATTCCGGCCAAGGCCGTTCAAGAGCATAGCCGGTGGCTGGCCGATACATTGTACGGCATGCCATCCGGCGACGGACCAGATGAGAGGTGCGTCGAGGGAGGGTGCATGGCCGCCCAACCAGACGCCAACGATTGGCCGGGCCAGAACGGCTAACAGGAGGGTGACCGACCCGGATCCCCCCAGAGTGACGAGCATTGAAAGGCGGAAAAGCCGACGTGCCGTTGTCGAGTCCCCTCGCGCCGCCGCGTGCGTGTAGGCCGGCCATGTTGGCTGCAGGCCGAGGGTGTTAATCTGTAGGAGCAGGCCGAAAAGTCGCTGCAGTACGCTGTACGGAGCGACCGCGGCCGACCCCGCGAACAGCGCGATCAGCATCGGAACGAACGAACTTACCAGCGCGGCACTGGCCTGTGGGACGAAAAAAAGCACGCTTTCCATCGCGATGCCTTTCATATCCACCGCGACGATTCCCGCAGGTTGTGCGACTGCGGACTTTCGCGCAGAAAGATGCAGTGCCAAACCGAGGTAGAGCACCAGTGGCAGAGCACCCGCGGCGGCGACTAAGGCGGCCAGCGGCAGGGAAAGTTGCACGCATGCCACTAATACGATGAGGCTAGCGCCGCTGCCGAGCGCGGACCAGAGGCCGGTGAGCCACGTTTCCTGTCGTGCCGCCGCTATCCTTGCCGAGATCGCCAGGGGCAGCAGGAGCGCGGCGATTCCAACCATGGTCGCAATCGCCAACGGTGTTTGTGCGCGGAGCGTCGGATCATGGACGCCGAGCCAATCCGCCCACGGCAGGACGTAGGCAAGTGGTATCCCCATCGCAAGGACGCCGATCGCCGCGACCCACAGCCAATGCTTACCCCGCCGCGCTAGTGCGGCGGCCTCCGCCTCGCGACGGGTTGCCAACAGTCGCGCGAGGCGGTTTTGCAACGCGAACCCCAATCCGCCGTCCAAGATCCCGAGCGTCCAGAGAAAACCGGAGAGCGCCGCCCACAGGCCGAACGCCTCGGTGCCAAGGTAGGCCATGGCAAACGGCACCTGTACCAGGCCACAGGCGGCACTGACGAAGCGACCGCCGATCAGCATCGCGGCGTCGGCACCGATGCGTCGCGACCAGGATTGACGGACAGCTGCTCCAAGGGGACCATTCATGCAAGGATTGTGGTACAGATCTGGCGTAACGCGTTGGATTGTCCATGAAGGATTCCGCGCGTTAAGCGGTGCCCGCCGGCCCGGATTTCACCTCTTCGAATCGGGCAGTTTTCGCAGGATGCACTGAATCTGCGCCAGCACGTCGGGAAGCATCGTCTGATCCACTGCAGCTTGTCGCGATTGCCAGAGATCAACGATTGCGAGTCTGGGAAGACCACGACGCCTCAAGCCGTTGTAGACGCGAAATGGAAAACGGAACACGCGGGCTACCCCGGTGTTGCTCTGGTGGCGTAGCAGGCTCCGGTCATATGCGTGATCTTGCAGAACTACGCTCACGAGTTCCGCTCCGGGCAAGCTTCGCGCCAGATCCAGCACGTTTACGGACACCGGCGACCAACTCCGCGCCTTCGAGATCGTGAATGTCGACTTGTGGTCTGGATTGAAGCGACTGGGAAAGACGCCCTGCTCGTACAGATCCTCGTCCGGCACAATGAAGATCAAATATCCGCCCGGCCGGACCAACTTCCACCATTCCAACAGCGCGCGCCGAGGGTCGCGCATGTGTTCGAGGCAGTGCGAAGAATACACGAAGTCGAACTGTTCACGGACATGCTGCGTGATGTGATTGGCATCGCCGTCCGCGAGGTCGAAGTGCTTGACGTCAGTCGTGACTGGATCCGGGCCGCAGCCGATGTCGATGCCCTTGCCGGTCAGGATGGCGGTTTCTAGCGGACCCCAGATCTTCCTGGTTTTGGACGTCTCATTCATGTCAGCGCGGAGACGAAATTGGCTGCATCGCGCACTCCTTGATGGAGGCAAGGCCCGGGTCAATCTGTTCTTTCCCGTTTCACCAAATCCGATGAAGCGGCCCGTCCGACTCAATCAGTCTACAACGGGGCGTCGATCTGGTGCCAGATCGTTTTCACCGGAATCGCCACGATGCACGATGGTTCTGCAAAACTGAACGGGTCAAAACATGGCTTGTCGGGACATGATGCGCCGTCCACATTCTGTCGCAGAATGAACCGTTTTCGATGGCGATGCTGGAATCCATGGCGGGCGGTGTGCCCGAGCTGGCCGCTGCTTCGGGCGGGCCGCGCGACGTGCTGACTCCCGGGGTCAACGGCTGGCTTTATGAGTCGGACCGACCCGACAAGCTCGCGGCACAGCTTCGGCGGTTGCTTGAAACGGATGCCATGCAGCAGGTACGCATCACGCCGGAGCAATTGCGGCCCTACCGTGCTTCGGTGGTGGCTGAAAAATTGCCCGCGGTTTATCGGGCGGGCTCGTGGTAAATGAAACTCGCCCTGTCCATGCTCTGCGAGAATCCGCTTCGGCGGACGGGTCTGAGCACGTTGTTTCATGAATTTGTCCGTTCCGCCCTCACGGAACACCCCGACATCTCCTGGCTAGTTTTTGCCGGTCCGGAGCAGGAGTGGACCATCGCCGATGCGCGCGTCGAACTGGTGCGGGATTTTCCGGCCAATAATCGACGGATGGCGCGACTCTGGGCCGACCACGCGCGGGTGGCGCCGGCAGCCAGGGCACGCGGCGCGGCGGCCCTGCTCACCGTTGGCTTCACCCCGCTCCGGGCTGCGGGCCTGCCGGTCGTGATGCATGTGTTTACCGTGCACCACTGGCAGAAGGGTGTCGGCCCCGGCGGGTGGTACCGATACTGGGCGGTTTCACGCGGGTTGCGACGGGCGGCGCTGGTGATCGTCAATTCACGTTGGGCCGCAGCTCATCTGGTTCGGCGGACGGCGCCGCTTTTGGTGAGCTACGAGGGCCTGAGGCACGATCGATTTGCAGGGGAGGGAAGGCGCGGTGCGGCGGGCCTGCCGGAGAATTACCTCCTCTGGGTGTCCAACTTCTACCGGTACAAACGCGCGGACCTCGCGCTAGCGGCTTATGCGCGGCTGCCGGGTGAACTCCGGGTGCGGTTTCCGTTTGTCATGATTGGAGGCGATTGGGACGGCGGGTTGGGACGGGCCAGGGAGGCGGCGCGCGCGTTGGGAATCGGGCGGGATGTCCTGTTCACGGGTTGGATCGCGGACGAGACCTTGCCGGACATCTACCGCGGAGCGCGGGCCCATGTACTATCGACGACCGAAGAGACCTTTGGTCGGAGTGTGACGGAGGCGATGGCGTGCGGGTGTCCGTGTGTGCTGCAGGAGATTCCGGTGCTACGTGAAGTGACGGATGGGGCGGCGGTCTTCACGGATTTCGCGGACAGTGCGCTGGCGGCATCGGCGTTGCGATCGGTGTGCGTGGATGACTTGCTGGCGGCAGGCTTGCGCAGCGCGGGGCTGCGGCGCGCCGCGGCATTTGGCTTCGACAAGCTCGCACGTGAACGGCTGGCATCGATCTTGCGCGTGCTGGCGCAGCCCGACCGATGAAACGAGCCGTTCGCAAGCAATCCTCTCAGTGGTGGCCGGTTATGGCCGGCGCGCTTGCCGGAGCGGCGCTCTTCCAATTCTTCGGCAACGCCAATCGCGGTTACATCGATACGGCGTCGCTGTTCTACTGGTGGGGCTTTCAGTGGGCGAATCCGGGGTCGGAAACCGAGCACGGGTGGCTGATTCTGGGGCTCAGCGCGTGGTTGTTCTGGCGAAACCTCGGGATTTTCGATTCTCGATTTTCGAATTTCGATTCGCGGGCAACGCAGTCGAGATTTGCCCGTTGGCAGCCGGCCTTCCCTGCGGTTGCGGCCATGGCGGCCGGGCTGGCCTTGCATGCGCTGGGTTTCGTGGCGCAGCAGGCGCGGATTTCGATCCTCGCGCTGCTCCTGTTCACCTGGGGCGTGATCGCGCTGGCGGACCTGTCCGCCGGCCTGTCCACCGTAGGCTCGGCGAAGGTGGAAGGCTGGGCGAAGGCGGACGGGAAACGCTGGGGTGCGGCGGCGATGTTTCCGCTCGCATTCATGGTGTTTGCGATCCCGATCAACGCGCTCGACTCGTTGGGATTCTGGCTGCGGGTGTGGGTGGTCGATGCGAGCGGCGTGATCGCGCGCACCGCAGGCATCGCGGTCCTGCAGAGCGGCACCCAACTGGTCGCACCCGACGGGGCCTACAACTATGACGTGGCGGCGGCCTGCTCGGGGATTCGCTCGCTCACCGCCATGGCGGCGCTGTCGTTGCTGGCCGGGTACCTGAATTTCCAATCGTGGTGGCGGCGGGCGTTCGTGCTGCTGTCGTGCTTTCCACTGGTCTATGTCGGCAACGTCGCGCGCATTGTGGCGATCATTTTCGCGGCGGAGGCGGGCGGACCGAAATGGGGCGACATCGCCCACGAGGTGATGGGCTACGGCGTCTTCGTGATCGTGCTCGGTGGCGTGCTGGGAGCCGCCTCTCTGCTCCGCCGCCTCCTCCCCGAAGCGAGTTGCCCAACCGGTGATTCGCCGCGATCGTCTATTTCCGAGGCGCCCAAGTCTTGTCATCCATTAGATGACAAGCTGCGTGGGCGGGGGGTGGGTGGGGTGGCGGGGCTGGTCGTGGTGTTGGCGGTGGGTGAGATGGTGTTTTTGCGACAGGTGGCCAGTGCCCCGGCGCGGGGCGGAGTTGGCGTCGTACTGGCGGCGGATGCGATCAATCCGGTTGGCCTGCCGGCGTTCCTGGGCACGGAGTGGATCGGACGCCGGGCGGAAGTCTCGACCGTCGAGCGGGAGATCCTCCCGCCGGACACCGGGTATTCGCGCAAGCAATATGTCGCGGTGGCCGATCCGCGACGACAGGTCTTTCTGTCGATTGTGCTGAGCGGGCGCGATCGCACGTCGATTCACCGACCCGAATTGTGCCTGGTGGGGCAGGGGTGGACGATTGCGGACACGGCGCCGCATCGTTTTGCCGTCGAGGGGCGGCTCTCGGCCGCGGTTCCGGCCACGCTGCTCCGGGTGCGTCGCGAAGTGCAGACGCCCGCCGCCGGGGGCAAGCCGCGGGGTAAGGCGGTGGTGCCCCAGCTCGTGGCCTACTGGTTTGTGGGCGGCGACGAGGTCGTGGCGACCCATTGGGAACGGCTGTGGCGCGACGCGTGGAATCGTGTGGCGCGGGGCCGGGCCGACCGTTGGGCCTACGTGCTGATGCAAACCGATGCGGCGGATGGTGAAATCGCCGGGCTCGCCCGGATGCAGGCGGTACTCGACGCCACGCTGCCGGTCTTCGCTCCGCAGGTTTTCGCTCCGCGAAAACCTTAGACTTGAGGTTTGGTGGCCGGCGCGTATTTTTTGCAGCCACTTGAGATCAGCAGGCGCAGCCGACTTCGCGTTTCTGATTGCCGAGAGCGACCAGTATTTCGACTGGGCGCTCGCGGTTGCTTTCGTTGTGGTCGGCGGGGGCATCGGGTTTCTGGTGGTGTGGGCGTTGACCCGGCACACGCGGCGGACGGCGCACGAGCAGGCGGCGGAACTCATCGAGGTCGCCCGGCGCGAGGCGGCGGTGGCGGGGGAGGAGATAAGGCAAAAGATCGAGGCGGAGATCCAGGAGAAGCGGGCGGAACTCAACCGCGAGTTTGACCGCCGGGAGATCGAGAGCGACGTGCGGCTCCGGGAAATCCGCGCCCACGAGGAATCGCTGGGGCTCCTCGATTACCAATTGGAGCAGCGCCAGGAACGTTTGAATCGCGAAAACGCCGCCCTCAAGCTGGCGCGCGATGCGATTCGGGCGCTCTCCAAGAACGTGCGCACGCGGCTGGAAGGCGTGTCGCAACTCGACGCCGACGAAATCAAACGGGAGTTGCGCGAGGAGGTGCTGCTGGAGTGCCAGGACGAGATTCGCGCGTTGCGCCGCGCCACGTTGGAGAAGTCGGAGCAGGAGCTCCAAAACGACGCGCGTCGCGTCATCATCGCCTCGATGCAGCGGATGGCGAGCAAGCCGAACAACGATCTCACCGCGACGATCATCCAGCTGCCGAGCGAGGAGATGAAGGGCCGCATCATCGGCCGGGAGGGGCGCAACATCAAGTCGTTCGAGTCGGCGACGGGCGTCACGCTGCTGGTCGACGAGTCACCGCAGATGGTGCTGGTGTCGTCGTTCGATCCCTTGCGGCGCGAGGTGGCCCGGGTCGCGCTCGACGGCCTGGTGAAGGACGGCCGCATCCACCCCGCGTCGATCGAGGAGTACGTGAAGCGCGCGCAGGACGAGATCGACCTCGTCACGACGCAGGCGGGCGAGGACGCGATCACGAAGCTCAACATCAACGGACTGCATCCCGAGATCATCACGTTGCTGGGCCGGCTGAAGTATCGGTTTTCGTACAATCAGAACGTGCTGGATCATTCGATCGAGACGGCGTTTCTCGCCTCGCTGATCGCGAGCGAGGTCGGGCTCGATCCCAATGTGGCAAAGCGGGCGGGCCTGCTCCACGATATCGGCAAGGCCGTGCCCGGCGAACTCGAGGGCAGCCACGCGACGATTGGGGCGGAATTTATCAAGCGCCATGGCGAGACCCCGATCGTCGTCAATGCGGTCGCGGCGCATCATGAGGAAGTGAAGCCTGAGACCATTTACGCGGGGCTCGTCATTCTGGCCGACACGATTTCCGCGTCGCGCCCCGGAGCGCGGGCGGACTCGATGACGGGTTACATCCAGCGGCTGGGCCGGCTGGAGAAACTGGCGATGTCGCTCGAGGGGGTGCAGCAGGCGTTTGCGATTCAGGCCGGGCGGGAAATTCGAGTCGTGGTGTCGCCGACGGAGGTGACCGACGACCGCGCGCGGGAAATCGCGAAGGAACTGCGCGGGCGCATCGAGGCCGAGCTGCAGTACCCCAGCACGATCAAGATCACGGTGATCCGCGAATCACGTTACACCGAAACTGCGACGTAACCGGCGGTTTTGGGTTCAGGGTTCCGAGTTCTGCGTTTGATTCCGATGCGGCCTCGACAACTCGAAACCCAAAACTCAGAACTCAGAACCCAGAACCCAGAACCCAGAACCCAGAACTCAGAACCCAGAACACTTTCCCGATGCCCGATTCCAAAATTCTCGAGACGTTTCCGAACCCGGCGCCGCAGCGCGATTTTCTCATTGAGCACACGCATCACGAGTTCACGTCGATGTGCCCGATCACCGGGCATCCGGATTTTGCGGCCATCACGGTGCGCTACGTGGCGGACAAGGTGTGTGTCGAGCTGAAGTCGCTGAAGCTGTATTTCCACGCCTATCGCAACGAGGGGATTTTCTTCGAGGCCGTGACCAACCGGATCTGCGACGACCTTGGCCGGGTGCTGAAACCGCGGGCGTTGACGATCGTCGCCGACTGGAAGGCGCGGGGTGGATTCACCTCGCGCATCACCGCGGAGTGGAAGACCCCCCGCCGCCGTGTCGTGTAGCCGGGGTCGCCGACCCCGGGGATCCGGCCTCAGCGAGGCCAGCCACACCATGACCGCTGGCAACGTGGATTGGCGTCCCCGTCCTCACCGTCCGCCCGTTTCGGACTGGCGGACGCGGGGGCCCCGCGCATATTCGGGCACGATGAAAATCCCGACCGTCCTTCTTGCGCTGTTTCTCGCGGTGGTCGCGCAGGCCGCCGACTCCGTCCCGTTGTTCAACGCGACGCTCACCATGGGCAAGGAGCACCGTTTCGTGCTCATCGACGCCCAAGGCAAGACGAGTTCTTTCCTCGCGCTTGGCGAGTCGTTTGCCGGCTACCTGATCAAGAACTATGACGCCAAGACGGGGGTGCTGGAACTCGAACGCAACGGTCGCGTCCATCGTGTGACGCTCGTGGCTGACGCCGCCATCAAGGACGGGCCCACCCCGGTGCTCCCGGCGACAATCGCCGACGCCGAGACGGTGCTCAACAAGATGCATTTTGAGGAGATGATGGAGCGCGCCCTGGGCCAGCAGAGAAAAATGATTGCCGGGCAGTTCCAGCAGGTTTCAGCCCAAATGATGAAACAAGGGGTGGATCCGGCTGAAGCGGCGGCGTTTCAAAAAAAACTGACCGATGAGGTGTTGACGGTGCTCGATGCGAAACAGCTCAAGGGGGACGTGACCAAAATTTACAGCGAGGTGTTCTCCAAACAGGAACTCGATCAGATCGGGGCGTTCTACTCGACACCGCTCGGCGAGATGCTCTCGGCGAAGCAGCCGGCGGCGCAGGAGAAGCTCGTCGCGATCATCCAGGGGCGCATGGCGGAGGCGATGCCACGGGTGCAGAAGATGGGCGTGGAGTTTGCCGCCGCGCAGAAGGCCAAGCGCGAGGGCGGCGGCGCGGTGCCTGCGCCGCCGAAGAAGTAGGTCGGGATCGATTCGAAGCGCACCTGTTCGCGACGATACTCCAGTGTTGTCCGGTTGGCGCCGCCACGGTGGAGCGAAGCCCGCCGGAGGCGGGCGCCCGCGGGGCGATCGCTGCGGTCGCGGTTGCCGCGCTGCGAGATTTCCCCGCTACGCGTTCAGCGCGGCGATCACCGTGGCATGCAGTTGCGTCGTCGCGCTCGCCACCGTCGAATCCGCGGGATAGGCCGCGCCGCCGCGCCAGTCGCTGATGGTGCCGCCGGCGCCGCGGATGATGGGCACGAGCGCGGCGATGTCCCATGCGTTCACGATGGGGTCGAGGCACACGTCGGCCCAGCCGCTGGCGACGAGCAGGTAGCCGTAACAATCTCCCCAGGTGCGCACGAGGCGGGCGCGTCGCGCGAGGGCCTCATAGGCGGCGCCGTTCTGGTGTTTTCCCGCGTTGAGCGGATCGCTCGTCAGCAGCGTGGCGTCCTCGATGCGAGTGGTGGCGCGGCAACGGACGGGCAGCTCGTTGAGGGTGGTCGTGGTGCCGTCGCCGAGCATAAGCTGGCCGAGCACGGGCTGGTGAATGCAGCCGAGCACGGGCTGGCCGTGGTGCAGCAGGGCGATGAGCGTGCCCCAGAGCGGAACGCCGGTGATGAAGGACT
>SXSC01000306.1 GCA_005792355.1 Opitutaceae bacterium | reverse complement strand
GCGAGCGCCAGCGAGTGGAGCGCGCCGGTGGTCCACTCGCTGGCGCTCGCCGCTGCACGTCACGAAAGTTATTGGTCGCGCCACTCGCCGCGATGCTCGCCAGCGCCGCCCTCGGGCTCGCGCAGGGCGTGCCGGACTACGAGAAACCCCCCGTGAACTACTCGGCGAGCACCCCGAACGACGCGGTGGCGGCGCTCCAGCGGCGGCTGACCTCCGGGGCGCTGGTTTTCGCCGGCAGCGAACAAAAGGTGCTGACCGCGCTGCTGGCGGAGTTTCATATTTCGCGGGCGAGCCAGGTGGTGGTTTTTTCCAAGACCAGCCTGCAGCGCGGCCGCATCCGGCCCCAGCGGCCGCGGGTGATTTATTTTTCGGACGACGCGTTCGTGGGCTGGGTGCCGGGCGGCCTGGTGGAAATCACCACCATTGATCCGCAGCTCGGGCCGGTGTTCTACGCGTTTGATTTGCCGGCGCTGCGCCAGGGCCCGCCGCAAATCGTGCGCGACGCGGAGTGCCTGAGTTGCCACGGCGGGACGTTTGTGCGCGAGGTGCCCGGGGTGTTTGTGCGCTCGGTTTTCGCGAGCGCGACGGGCGAGCCGCTGCTCCGTTACGGCACGCAAATCGTCGACGACCAGACTTCCTTCGCCGAGCGCTGGGGCGGATGGTACGTGACCGGCTATCGCGGCGCCACGCCGCACCGCGGCAATGCGTTCGCGTCCGAGTCGGGCGATCGTCTGGTCTTCGAGCCAACCAGCTCGCGGCCGGAGGAACTCTCGGAGTTTTTCGACACGGGCGACTATCTCGCCCCGACGAGCGATGTCGTGGCGTTGCTCGTCTTCGAACATCAGACGGCGATGCAAAATGCCATCACGCGCGCGGCCTTCGCAGCGCGCAAGATGATCGTTTACCAACGTTCGCTGCAGCAGCACTTCAAGGAAACGGAAACCGACGAGCCGACCTACGACAGCGTGAAGAGCGTCTTCGCCGGGGCGGTGCAGGACGTGGTGGACCGGCTGCTGTTTCGCCAGGAGGCGGTGCTGCCCGACGGCGTGGTCGGAAGCGCGGAGTTTCGCACGGCGTTTGTCGCAGGTGCACCGCGCAGCGGCGCCGGGCTGGCGTTGAAGGACCTCGATTTGCACGGGCGGATTTTTGCGAACCGCTGCAGCTATCTGATCTACTCGAAGTCGTTCGCCGCGCTGCCGGAGCCGCTCAAGGAGCGGATCTTTTCGCGCCTGAAGTCGGCCTTGGAGAGCCGCGATCCCAAGGACCGTTATGCGTATCTTCCGGCGGAGGAAAGGCAGCGCATCCAGGCGATTCTCCGCGACACCCATCCGGAGGCGAAACGACGTTGGGATGGATCGGCGGTGGTGCCGGCGCCTACCAAGGTCCGAGCCGGTCAATGACCAGCCCGAGCATCATCACGGGCAGATAGAGGAGCGAGGCGGCAAACAGCCGGGTCGCGGCGGCGTCGCGTTCCTCGCCGTGGCGCGCAAACCGCCAGGCGCGGTGGAGAAAAAGCGCACCGGCGATTGCGGCGCAGAACGCGTGGATCGGGCCAAGCCAGCCGAAGAGGCACGGGACGAGTGAAGCTCCCAGCAGCGCGGCCGCATACGCGGCTGACCAGGCCCCGGTGCGGGCGCCGGTGGCATCGATCGCTGGCAGCAGCGGAAATCCAGCGGCGCGATAATCGGTGCGATGACGCCAGCCGAGCGCGAAGAAATGGGGCATCTGCCAAAGCCAAAGCATGATGAACAGCGCCACCCCCGGGGCGGCTCCAAGGTCGCCCGCGGCGGCGTTTCCCATCAGAGCCGGCAGGGCGCCGGAGACGGCGCCGATCTCGGTCGCCCAGTGCGTGCGCCGTTTGAGCGGAGTGTAAATTAGCCCGTAGATGGCGATGGTCGCGGCGGCGAGGAGCGCGGTCGTCAGGTTCACGCCGGTGGCCAGCACCGCCACGCCGGCCAGCGAAAGCGTGAGACTGAACCGCAGCGCGGTATCGGGAGACACCTCGCCGGCGGGCAGCGGCCGGGCCCGTGTGCGCCGCATCCGCGCGTCAGCCGCGCGCTCCATCCATTGATTCAACGAGAGGGCTCCGGCCGCCGCCGCGGTCGTGCCCGCGAGCAGGAGCAGGGCCTCGAGCGGGCGGGCACCGGGCCGGGCGGTGGCGTAGGCCACGACGGTGGTCAGCACGGAGATCGCGGCCAGCCGCGGTTTGGCCAGCGTGACGAGGGTCCGCCACGCGGCTTGCGGCGGCTGGGTTGCAACGCGGGGCGGCGCGGCGATTCGCTCCGCCGCGCACGGGAGTGGGGGAGTAACCATGCGCAAACCATAGCGGATTCGTGCGCCGCGGAATAGCGATTCCCCCCGAAGTCTTGACGTGGATCAAGGCGCCGCCGGCCGGAACCCGGTATGAATATCCCGCTTCGAGCAACTTATGCCCGCCACCCTCTCACTCCTCCCTTCCGGCCCGCTGGCGCTGTGTCGTGCGGAAGCCCCGGGGCCGGCCGCGCGCTCCGCCGTCTTCGTCCTCAGCGGCGAGGCGCGCCGCTGGTTCGCCCTCGCGGTCGGCAGCCTGGTCGTGGCCGGCCTGCTCTCGCTCGCTGTAGTTTTAGGACGGATACCGGGGCTCGCCGGCGTGATCGACGATCCGTTGTTCTTCAAGCGCTGCCTCGTCGTGCATGTCGATCTGGCGCTCGTCGTCTGGTTCTATGCCTTTCTGGCGGGGCTGGCCGCGGTGCGCAGCGCCCCGGGACGCGGATCGATCGGGACGGCCGCCTACGGCCTGGCGCTCGCCGGGACGGTGGCGATGCTGGCCGGCGCCCTGATGCGCGGGGCGCAGCCGGTGCTCGCCAACTACGTTCCGGTGATCGATCACCCCCTGTTCCTCGGGGGCCTGGCGGCGTTCTTCGTGGGGACGCTCTTTTTTCTGATCGAATCGCTCGGCCGGCCGACGCGGAGCTCCGAGGGCGCGCCGTCGGCCGCCGCGGCCGCGGGCTGGCAGGCCGCCGCCATCGCGTATGTGCTGGCGGGCGCGACCTGGGTGGCCACGCGGGCCAGCCTGCCGGACGGGCTCGACGTCACGACCCGCTTCGAGTTCTCGGCGTGGGGCGCCGGGCATGTGCTCCAGGTGGCGAACACCGCCGCCATGCTGGGGGTCTGGTTGTGGTTGTTGGAGCGGGCCACCGGCCGGCCGGCCCTTTCGCCGGGCAAGGCCGGGCTCGCGTTTACCCTGCTGGTGGCGCCCCATTTCGTGATGCCGTTGCTCACGGCGCGCGGGGCGCTGGACGCCCTGTATCATTCCGGCGCGACCCAACTCATGCGCTGGGGAATCTTTCCGGTGGTCCTGGCGTTCGTGGTGCTCGGGGTCGCCCATCTGCGGCGGCATGGGCTCGCGCGGGGTGACGCGCTCGCGCCGGTGGCCCGCACCGGCTTCGTGGCCAGCGTCGGGCTCGCGCTGCTCGGAATCGTGTTGGGCGCCTGTATTCGTGGGTCAACGACGCTGGTGCCGGCGCATTACCACGCGGCCCTGGGTGCGGTCACCGTGAGCTTCATGGCCGCGGCGTACCTCGTCTGCTCGGCGGCGTCGCGCTCCGGGCTCGCGGCGAAAGTCGCCGGAGCGGCCCGCCGGCAACTCCGGTTGTTTGGTCTCGGGCAGACCGTGTTTGCGCTGGGTTTCGCGCTCGGCGGCCTGTACGGCCTCGGGCGCAAGGCGTACGCCAGTGAGCAGCACGTGCGCAGCACCGGCGAATATGCGGGGCTCGCCGTGATGGGCGTGGGCGGGCTGGTCGCGACCGCCGCCGGCCTGTGGTTCCTGCTGCTCGTCCTGCGCGAAATGCGCGGCTGGTGGGCGCGCCGCGCCGCCGCCCCCGAATTTTCCGTCCCCTCCACTCCATGAATAACGAAACCAAAGATCCCCTCCTGAAACGGTTGCTCGACAACACCTGGTTGTTGCTGGCCCTCGGCGTCATCATCCCGTTCCTCTCCTACACGGCGTGGGGCTGGATCGAACTTGTGCTGGTCCAACCCGCAACCCTGCCCTGAGGAGCACCGCACCATGAGCCTAACTCTCCCCGCCCGTGATTGGTACAAGCCGCCGGTTGGCGCTGAAAAACTCTGGATCGGCCTCGCGCTGCTCTGGTGCTTCGTAATGAGCCTGATGATGCCGTACTGGCATTTTCGGGGAAAACAGAACTCCCGCGGCGAAGCCTACTCCGTCAAGCCGTCGGAGTTCTACCAGCGCACGGAAAAATTTGTCGCGTCCAACAAGGTGGGCGAACGCGGGGGCGTGCCGATCGTCGAGCCCGCGCCCGGCGGCGACGCCTATCTGGTCGCGCGGATGTGGGCCTGGTATCCGATTCTCAAGCTCCGCCAGGGCGAGACCTATCGGGTCCACCTCTCGTCGCTGGATCTGCAGCACGGTTTTTCCCTGCAACCGCTCAACATGAACTTCCAGGTGATGCCGGGTTATGATCACGTGCTCACGCTCACGCCCACGTCGAAGGGCGAGTTCACGATCGTCTGCAATGAGTTTTGCGGCATCGGGCACGACAAGATGTTCGGCAAGATCCTCGTCGAATAACCCCCGCACCCGGAGACCTCCGCCATGTCCTCATCCGCCACACCTTCCTTCTCGGCCGAATCCGCACCCGCGCACACGCGCAAGTGCGAGACCACCGGCTTCAACGTCTGCCTCACGGCGGAACGTTTTATCAAGCTCCACGCCGTCTGCGCGGTCGTCTTCCTGCTGATCGGCGGCGTCGCCGCCATCCTGCTGGCGCTCACGCGGTGGCAGGCCGTCCATCTGCTGCGGGTCGACTGGTTCTATCGCATCCTCACGCTGCACGGGCTGAACATGCTGATCTTCTGGATCCTGTTCTTCGAGGTCGCCGTGCTGTACTTTTGTTGCACCGTCCCGCTCAAGGCCCGTCTCTTCTCCGGCAAGGTCGCGTGGGCGGGTTTCGCCCAGATGCTCATCGGCGCCCTGATGGTCAATTACATCATCCTGAAGGGCCAGGCCGATGTCCTGATGACGAGCTACCTGCCGTTGCTCGCGCATCCGCTCTTCTACCTTGGCATCATTCTCGTCGCGACCGGCACCCTCACCGGCGTGTTCAACTATTTTGCCACGCTGTACGTCGCGAAACGCGACCTCACCTATGAGGGTTCCGTGCCGCTGGTGACCTACGGGGCCACGGCCGCCGCGATCATCGCCGTCGTCACGCTCCTGCACGGCGCGATCGTGATGATTCCGACCTTCACGTTCTCCATGGGTTGGACCCCGCAGCCCGACCCGATGTGGTATCGGATGATCTGGTGGGGCCTCGGCCACCAATCGCAGCAGGTCAACGTCTGTGCGATGGTCGCGATCTGGTATCTCATCGGCCAGCTCACCACGGGTTCGAAGCCGATCAATGAGACGGTCTGCCGCACGGCGTTCGTCCTCTACATTCTCTTCATCAACCTGGCTTCGGCGCATCACCTGCTGGTCGACCCCGCGGTCGGCGCGACCTGGAAGATCTGGAACACCTCGTACGCCATGTACCTCGCGGTGCTCGCCTCGATGATCCACGGTTTCACCGTGCCGGCCTCGGTCGAACTCGCGATGCGCGAAAAAGGCCACACGAAGGGCCTCTTCGGCTGGGTCGGCGCGCTGCCCTGGCGCAACCCGGCGTTTTCCGGCGCGCTGCTCTCGCTCCTGATCTTCGGCTTCATCGGCGGCATCACGGGCGTCACGCTCGGGACGCAGCAGATCAACATCATCGCGCACAACACGCTGCGCATCACCGGCCACTTCCACGCGACTGTGGTCGGCGGCACGACGCTGGCGTTCATGGCCCTCACCTATTACGTCATCCCGCTGATGTTCCGGCGGAACTTCATCTGGCGGTCGGCCGCGCGCGCGCAGCCCTGGCTGTTTGGTGTGGGCATCCTCTTCGTTTCCCTCGGCATGTCGTTTGCCGGATCGATGGGTGTGCCGCGGCGCATCTACGACATCGATCAGTCGGGCGCGTTTGGCCCCGCCGCGCATCTGATGCTCGGCGTGATGGGCATTGGCGCGATCTGCGCGGTGGTCGGGCTGCTGCTCTTCGTGGTGCTCTGTGTCGGCACGCTCTTGTTCGGCGAGCGGACCAACGGCCGGGCCATGGCCGACTGGGGGGTCGCGTCGTCGCTCACCGGCAGCCGGGAGGGCTCGCTCGCCGACGATCACTGGGCCGTCAAGGGCACGGTGGTGCTGACCGGCGTGTTCCTCGCCTGCTTCGCCGTCTACTACTTCGCCAACTGGAAGGCGCTCGCCGACGTCTGGCCCGTCCGCTGAGGCCTCCCGCCACATGTAACGTAATACGTTACATGTAACAAAAATAGCGATACACGCAGCCATGACGCTTCGACCGGATGACGCCACGGAGTTTCAGTTCGCGGGCGACAACGCGTCGGCCGGCCGGCGGTTCTTCGTCGGTCCGGGGCTGCCCGTCTTCCTGCTCGCCGCGGTTTTCGTCTACGAGGCGGCGCTGCTGGCGATCATCTTCGGCCCCCTCGAATCGGGGTGGCTGGGGGACTTCGCGCGCGAGTTCAAGATCTGGTGCTTCAACTACGATCCGCGCACCGGCGGCATGGAGTGGTCGGCCGTCGGCATGATGCTGCTGGAGCCGATCTTCGTGGTGGTGGTCGCCGTCGTGCTGTGGCGGCGGGCGTTGGCGAGCCGGCGCTGGCACGCCTCGTGGCGCGCCGCCCTGGCCGGACTCGGGGTCGCGGCGGCCGCGATCGGCAGCGTGATGGCGCTGGGTGGTCCGGGCGCGGGCGGCGAGGTGCTGCCCCCGTTTCCCGGGGAACGCATTCGCACGCGGCTCGTTCCGCCGCCGTTCCAATTGGTGGACCAAACCGGGCGGGTCTGCTCGCTCGCGGAACTGCGCGGCCGGGTGGTGCTGGTCACCGGCATCTACGCGCTGTGCTCGACCACCTGCCCGCAAATCCTGATCGAAACGCGGCGGCTGCTCGACACCCTGCCCGCGGCGGTCCGGGCGCGGGTCAGCGTGCTCGCTCTGTCACTCAATCCTGAATACGACACCGCGGCGTTGATGGCGGCGGTGGCGGCGGGCTACGGATTCGAGCATCCGGAGTTTCGCTACCTCAACGGTGCGCCGGAAACGATGCACCGCGTGCTGGAGCAACTGCAGTTTGCCCGGGTGAAAAACCCGCAGACCGGCTTCATCGACCACGCCAATTTGCTCATCCTGATCGATCCGGAGGGCTTGATCGCGTACCGCTTCAACCTCAATCCGCGGCACCAGGCGTGGTTGCGGGAGGCCATCGTCTCCCTGGCCGTCGAGTCGGGCGATCGGGAGATCCAATGACGGCGGGGGCGGCCGACGCCGCCGGGAAAGTCGCCGGAGCGGCCCCGGCGGTTCCACCCGCGGCGGTGCGCGGGGAGCGCCTGTGGCAGCGGATCGACGATCGGCTGGCCTGGTGCGATGGCTGGCTCGCGCGCTGGCTGCCCGCCGAATTCAACTTGCTCGCGCAGGCCGGGGCCGCGGCCAATGTGGCCCTGCTCGTCGCGACGGTGACGGGGGTGCTGATGTTCGTTTGGTATTCGCCGAGTCTCCAATTTGCCTATCCGTCGCTGGCGGCGATTCAAGGCCGCACGCTGGGCGGCTGGGTGCGGGCACTGCATCGTTACAGCTCCGACCTGACGATGTTGCTGCTGTTCGTACACCTGGGGCGGGTGTTTTTCGCGCGGAAATTTTCCGGCGCGCGCTGGCTGCCGTGGGTGTCGGGCATCGTGATGCTCGCGACGATCTGGTTCATCGGCTGGACCGGGTATTGGCTCGTGTGGGATCAACCCGCGCAACAGGTGGCCGTTTCCTCGATGCGTCTGCTTGATGCGCTGCCGATCTTCGGCGAGCCCCTCGGCCGCCTGTACATCGCTGATCGCACGGTGCCGAGCCTCCTGTTCTTCGTGATATTTTTTCTGCACATGCTGCTGCCGCTGGCGATTGCCGTCGGTTTGGTGGTGCATCTGGCCCGGTTGAGCCGGGCGCGTCTGCTGCCGCGCCGCGAGCTCACGCTCGCAGTGGTGGTGGCGCTCGCGCTGGCCTCGGTGCTCGTGCCGGCGCCGCTTGATGCGCGTGCCGAGATGGCGGTGAAGGCGGAGGCTTTCACGGTCGACGCGTGGTATCTTTCGCCGCTGGCGCTCGGGCTGCGCTTTCAATCGGCGGGCCTGTGGGTCGCGATGTTTGGCGGAGTGGCGCTGGGGGCGTTGGTGCCGTGGTTGCTGGGGAAGCGCCGGGCGCCCGTCGCTTTCCAGGCGGTCGTCACCCCGGAGCGCTGCCATTCCTGCTCGCAGTGCTCGCAGGACTGCCCGTTCGACGCGATCACGCTGGTCGCCCGCACGGATGGAAAACGCTTTCCGTCGCAGGCTCAGGTCGACCCCGCGCGCTGCGTCGGCTGCGGCGTGTGCGGCGGGTCGTGCGACTCCGGTGGCATTGCGCTGACGTGGTTTGACACACGGATCGAGGAGACGCGGATCGAACGCGCGATCGAGTCCGCGGTCGCGGGCAACCGGGCAACGGCGGTGGCGCTGATCGCGGCGGAAATCCCGGCGCCGTTCCCGGTGCTGCCCGGTTACCAGGTGCACCGGGTGCCGACGGCCAGCTGGATTCGCGCCAACCTGATCGAGCGGATGTTCGAGCTGGGTGTGCGCGGCGTGCTGGTCGTGCGCGACGCCCGGACGGAGGCTTCGGCGCGTGATGGCGGCCGATGGGTGGAGGATCGGCTGGCGGGAGCACGCCCGCCGGTGGTTCGGCCGCAGCGAACCAAGGGTGGAGTCTGGCGCGTGTTCGACTTTGATCCGTCGCGACCGCAGGAACTGGCGCAGGCCGCGGAGCAGTTGCGCACCGGCGTCGTTGGTGTCGCGCGGCGCCCGGCGCGGCTCACGATTGCCATCGGGGGACTCGCGCTGGCGTTGCTCGCCACGTTCGCCGCCGTGGCGCCAAGTCATCTCCACGTGGCGAATCCCGCGTCGCCGGCGCCGGAGCTCGTGCTGTCGATCAAGGCGTTTGGGGATTTGTTGCCGACGGCCGCGATCGATGCGGCGGCGGACGCCGCCAAGCCGGTGCACATGCGCGGACGGACCACGGAAAAACCGCGCCGGGCTGCGGTCGTCGTGCGGCTCACCGTCGATGGCGTGAGTGAGGAGCGTGCGTATGAGGCCAAGGGGGTCTCGCACGATGGGTCGGCAATCGGCGAATGGCGGCGACCCTGGTCGGTGGGTGAGTATCAGGTGGTGGTGGAGATTCTGCCCGGTGGCACCCAGCCCGCCGTGCGTTGGGCGGGCACGGTGAAGGCAGTGGCGCGGCGGTTACAGGTGATCACCTACGACTCCGCTGGCGGGTTCCTCGTCGAGTAGTCGCGGTCTCCGCGTTTCTTGGTGCGCGTTTCTTGCCCGGCCGGAAATCTCAGCCGTGGCCCGGCAGAGGAGATTTCCGCGAGAATTAGTGCGGAACATAACGGCACCGATGAACTCTTGTAATAACTTTCGACCCCATCAGCTGGTGGGTTGACCCCTGCCGTGCCACAAGCGGTAGTGGTCTTCGCCGATTTTCGGCGCGGCAGCGGTGGTTCCCGAACAAGTTCGAGGGGCGGCGCGTCGCTCTTTTTTCCATGCATTCCACCCTCACGGCTCTCTCCCGATCAAACCCGGCCCCGCATCATCCCACGGCCCCGCATCATCCCAATCGGATTCATGGTGCCCACCTGCTCAACCGCGCCATCGCGATCGACGCGCGCATGGTGGTGAAACGCGACGGCAGCCGGGTGCGCTACGATCTGATCAAGGTGACCCGCGCCATCGCGCTGGCATTCCACGAGGTCCGCACGGACAACGCGCCCAATCCGTATCGCGACGACCCGCTGGCCTGCTTCGGACTGGAGAGCGGAGCTTTTTCCGAGGTCAACCAGATTGCGGCGGCGGTGTCGCAGATGCTGGAGTTGCACTATCGCAACGGCAAGCACCCCTCGATCGAGCAGGTGCAGGATGCGGTGGAGAAGGCGATCGCCGCGGCGGGTCATTGGGAAGTGGCGCGCTCGTACATGCTCTACCGGGCACGGCACTCGGAACGTCGCCTCGTCTCTTACGCGGACAACGGCATGTCGGATTACATCGCCATGGCGAAGTACGCGCGGTACCGGCCGGAGCTGGGCCGGCGCGAAGTGTTCGCCGAGGGTGTGGAGCGGGTGCGCGACATGCATCTGGCGTTTTTTTCCGGACGCCTGGCGCACCGGACGCCGGCGCAGTTGCCCCCGGCCGTGGCGGAGCTGGCGGGCGATCGGGCCGAAATCTTGTCCCGGGCGCTCGGCGGGCGGAGTCTCGACCACCTCATCCGCGACGCCTTCCTGCAGGTCGCGGCGAAAAAGGTCCTGCCGAGCATGCGCTCGATGCAATTTGGCGGCGAGGCGATCCTCAAGAACCACAGCCGGATGTTCAACTGCAGTTTCGCCAACGTCGACCGGCCGGAGTTTTTCCGGGAGTATTTCTTCCTGCTGCTGAGCGGCTGCGGCGTGGGCTTTTCGGTGCAAAAGCACCATGTCGCGCTGCTGCCGCCCCTGCCCGGGCGCGGCGCCGAGTCCGATCTGCCCGTCGTTCATCACCACATCGTGGATACAATCGAAGGCTGGTCGGATGCGCTGCACGCGTTGCTGGTCTCGTTCCACGACGGCACCAAGGTCGAGTTCAACTTTTCGGCGCTCCGGCCCCGCGGCGCGGCGTTGCGGACCTCGGGCGGCAAGGCCCCCGGGCACCTGCCCTTGAAGCGGGCGCTCGGCCAGGTGGAGGGCATTCTCGCGCAGGCGGCGGGCCGCAGCCTGCGCCCGATCGAGGTCTACGACATCAACATGTTCATCGCCAAGGCGGTCCTCGCCGGGGGTATCCGGAGATCGGCGACGATCTGCCTGTTCTCTCCGGATGATGAGGAGATGATGAACGCCAAGACCGGCAAGTGGTTCGAGTCGCACCCGCAGCGCGCCGCGTCCAACAACTCGGCCGTGGTCTCGCGCAGCGACGCGGCGGCCGAACAGTTTCGGAAGCTGTTCCGGGCCCAGAAGGAGTTCGGCGAGCCGGGCTTTTATTTCTGCGACCAGCCCGACGCCGGCTGCAATCCCTGCGCCGAGATCAGCCTGCTGCCGGTGGTCGACTGGGAACTTTCCAGCGCGGAGTTGAGCGGTCTCTATGAGCGCGGCTACAGCGGCGACCTGCCGGGCACCGTGCGCCTCTCCGGCTTCCAGCACTGCAACCTGACCACGATCAACGGCCAGGCGGCCACCTCCGAGGCCGCGTTTTTCAAGGCCTGCATGGCCGCGACCGTGATTGGCACGTTGCAGGCCGCTTACACGGACATGCCGTACCTGGGGCCGGTGACGCGTTTGCTCAACGAGCACGACGCGCTGCTCGGCGTGTCGATCTGCGGTTTCATGGATAACCCGGCGATCCTGTTCGATCAGGAAATCCTCACCCGGGGGGCGCTGCTGTGTCGCGCGACGAACCGGCTCGTGGCGGATTTGATCGGCATCCGGCCCGCGGCGAAGCTGGCCACCTGCAAGCCTGAGGGGACGGCGTCGCTGATCCTGAACGCGGCCTCCGGCATCCATCCCCATCATTCGCGCCGCTATTTCCGGCGCGTGCAGGCGAACCGCAAGGAGCCGGTCTATGCGTTTTTCAAGACCGCCAATCCCCAGATGACCGAGACCTCGGTCTACAACCCGGACACGGATGACGTGATCACGTTTCCCGTCGAGGCGCCCAAGAAGGCGATCCTGCGCAAGGACCTCAACGCGATCCAGTTTCTCGAACTGGTGAAACTGGTCCAGCAATGCTGGGTGATCCCGGGCGGGGACCCGCACTCGCGCTCGCCCGAACTGCATCACAACGTCTCCAACACCTGCACCGTCCGGCCCGACGAATGGGACGAGGTGGCGGATTTCATCTGGGCGAACCGACGTTTCTTCACGGGCATATCGCTGCTGCAGGACGCCGGGGACAAGGCCTACGCGCAGGCGCCCCGCGAAGAAGTCTCGAGCGAGGGTGATATTGTCCGGTGGAATTCGCTGCATCCGCACCGGGTAGATTACACCCTGATGCGCGAGGCGACGGACGAGACGGAGCTGAAACAGGTCGTAGCGTGCGCGGGCGGGGCGTGCGAGATTGTGTGATTCTTCCGGCGGCGAGAGGAGGTTGTCATTACGTCCGAGTCCCTCGCGCGGCTCCGCCGCAACCGAATCAGCACAATCCTTTTTCACCACAGATTTCACGGATCAACAGGGATAAAGGCAGGGATTGCATCCGTGCCCATCCGTGTAATCCGTGGTCAAATTCTGCTGTCTCAGTGGTGCAATCGTTTGGTTATGCGGTTAAGCACTAAGACAATCATGTTGGTCTCTCCGTTCGAATAGTCAGACAGAGCGAAGACACGCTGTCTTGCGCTCTGGCTGGGCGCCGGGGCCTCTGTGGCGCAGGCCTTGGCTTGATTCCCGATGGGTCGCATACCCCGAAGCTTGCTTCGGCTTGGTTGGGTGCAGGAGCGGCTGCACGCCGCGAAGGGTTGGCTCGACGAGGAATCGCGGGGTGAACCCGCTCCCACAGTTTCCGGCAAATGCCCCGGGGTTCTTTACTCCGGTGCGAATTTTCCAGGTTAAGACCTGCGAATCCATGCCTTTTTGATCTGTGTCAAGGCTGCGAAGGGCGGGAGAGACTAGAATGAGAAATGAAAAACGCCGTCCGCTGGATTCGGCTCCCGGCCGCCGCCGACTGGCGCGAGGTCGTGTGGCCGAAGGAGCACGGGAGTTGGTCGCTGGCTTTTGAGCCGCTGGCGTTTGGCCTGCTCGCGGCGCCGTCTCCCGGCGGTGCGTGGTTGGGGGCGGCGGTGGCGCTGGCCTTTTTCGCCCGCCGGCCGCTGCGGATCGCGTGGCGCGACGCCAGCCCGGAGCAGCGCGTGACCGCGTGGGGCGCCCTCGCGGTGTGTGGAGTCGGCGCTGCCGCTGCGCTGTTCGGCGCAATTGCGGTGGGTGGGGTGGGGTGGCTCGTCTGGCTCGGGCCGGCGGCGATCGGGGGTGCGATTTTTCTATGGTTCGATCTCCAGAACGCCGGACGTGAGGCCGTGGCCGAGGTGGCGGGAGCCGCCGCCTTTGCCACGCTCCCGGCCGCATTGGCCACGCTGGCCGGCTGGCCGCCCGCGACGGCCCTCGCCTTGGCGGTCGTGATGATCGGCCGGTCGGTGCCGGCGGTGCTGACGGTGCGCGCGGCGCTGCGCCACGCCAAGACCGGAGAGTTCCACCGTGCGCCTGCTCTCATTGCGGCCGGCGCGTTCCTCGCGGCGGGTATCTGGCTGGCGGACGCATGGATCGCGCCGCGCCTCGCGGTGTTGGCGCTGGCGGTGCTGACGTTGCGGACCATTTTCCTCCTCGTATATCCGAGACCGCAATTGCGGGCTCGCACGATCGGCATGATCGAGACGGTGCTGGGACTGGCGTTTGTCGTCGCCGTCGCCCTGGCGAACTGGCCGGTTTTGGGGTGACCCCTGACAGCCGCCGAGCCGGGCTTCATTTTTTCCTACACCAGGAACGGGATGATCATTCGTATTCGATGAAGAGGACCAGCATCGTTTTGGACGAAAAACTCGTCCGGGAAGAGCTGAAGACAACGGGCATGAAAACCCGACGAGCCCTCGTCGACCACGCTCTCCGGGAGCTGGTACGACGCGAATAGCAGGTCGGTCTGCTGGGGCTGAAGGGTAAGATTGGAGGGATGGGAAACCGCGCGGCCATGCGGCGCACCCGCACCGCATGAAGCTGCTGGTCGATACGACCGTTGGAAGGAGACTGGGGTCGATTGGGCGGTGGCCAGCCGGGAGCAATGCACTTTCCAGTTGGACACGGGAGCGAGCAGCAATCAGCGGGTTGACTCCCTTGGTTCGGCCCCTGCGGGTGCCGGGACGCAAGAAACCCGCGGGCTGGTGGGCCCGCGGCAGGAGAGTCCAAACTTTTGGTGGCGGGCACCGGGAGGCGCCCACCCGCCATCGTTCTTACGGGGTTTCGTAAATTTCGAGCAAAGCAATGCCGGTGGTGTTGCCGACCCCGCTCACCCGCGCGGTGTAGGTGCCGGGTGCGAGGGTGACGCGGAGCGCGGCGTCCCTGCTTGCCGCTCCAGTGAGCGCGAAGGCGCCGCACCCGGCGGCGGCCGTGGCCAGCTGGGCGTCACCGCCCCAGTTGTCGTTCGAGTAGATTGGTGTGACTGACTGGCCGGCGGCGTAGAGGTCGAGCCTCGGGTCGGCCAGCGCGCCGGAGACCCCGAAACTCGCGAGGGTGGGCCCGACGGCGCGGACGAGCACGGTCTTGGCCGCGGTGCCATCAATCACGAAACCGGCGACGAGAATGTCACTGCCGGTGCCGATTTGGGCTCGCGTCGAGACTTGGAGGAGGCGCGAGGGGTCGGGGTTCGTGATGCGGAGGAGCCCTTGGTTGACCTGCGTGCTGCCGAAGAAGAAATTGCCGTTGTTGCAGACGTAGATCGACGTCTTCCCGTCGCGCGTGTCGAGGGCGACGCTCGTCGGGAAATTCAGCAGACCGCCGGAAGCCAGGTCGGTGATTTTACCATCGGGCGTGACCCTGGTGATGCGATTCTGGAGATTGACGGCCGTGTAGAAGTTGCCGCGGTCGTCGAGCCGGAGGCCATCCATGCCGATAAGCGCAGCGTTTTCGACCACCACGCGCGTGGCCCCGGCGGAGCCGTCGGGATTGATTTTGATTTCCACAATGCGGCCCGCGCTCACGACATCGACGTAGACGAATTTGTTTTGGGGATCGACGACGACGCCGTTGATGCCGACGGGGGCAGGCATGAAGGACTTCGCGGGCACGAAGAGCGGCGAGGTGCACCAGAGTTTTGCCACGCCCTTTGAATCCACCCTCCAGAGCGAGCCAGACTTATCGTCGCCTTGATAGGTGGTGTAGAGGCTGCCGTCGGATGCGAAGGCGAGATCATTGATGGCACCGCCCGGGATGGAACTGAACAGCGAGACGACGCCGGTGGGCGTTACTTTCCAAATGCCGCTGGCGCCGACGACGAAGAGGTTGTCGGTTCCGTCAAACGCAAGCCCGACGATGAAGTTGTCCGCGATCGTGGCATAGACGCTTTGCACGCCGGCGGGCGTGACTTTCTTCACGACGCCGGTGGCGACCATGCTGAGGTAGATATTGCCGGCCTTGTCGATGGCGATGGACTCGGGAAATTCCATCTTGGCGGCGTCGAAGGACACGACGGGATCGACGGAGGCGGCGGAGGCGAGTTGGAGCGGGATCAGCGCGAGGAGCGAGGTAAGGATGACTAGTGGGTGTTTCATGGATGGATTTTTGTTTTGATGACGAGGATCGTCGGGTGCCCTACTCAGCCGGAGGCCCGATCTTTCAAAAATTTCCGGAAATCTAACGTTTCGTTTTCGCCGGATTGCTGAAAGATTCCGCGTCTCCCCTTCGTAGGGGGCAGGTATGAGCGAGCAAAACCCCGGTCTTGGTTCCACGCTGCGCACGCGGCCGACGCTGCTGTTGCGCATCCGCGACTGGCAGGATGGTGAGAGCTGGGAGGAATTTCACCGGCTCTACCGGCGGCTGATCTACGGCCGCGCGTGTCGCGCCGGTCTCGCGCACGTCGATGCAGAGGATGTGACGCAGGACATCCTGAAACGCGTGGCCGAGACGATTCGCGAATTCGATTACGATCCGAAGCGCGGCTCGTTCCGCGGCTGGCTGATGCAACTCACGCACTGGCGCATCGCCGACAGGATCTCACGTCGGCCGAAAGCCGAAGCGCGATTGCCGCAGCGTCACGACGGCGAGGGCGACCGCACGGCGACGGTCGAGCGGCTGCCCGCGCCACAAAGCGAGGACGATGAGTGGGACCACGAGTGGCAGCTCCACTTGCTCGTGGCCGCCGGCGAGCGACTGGCGCGCAAGGTCAAGCCGCGGCACTTCCAAGTGTTCGATCTCTACGTGCAGCAGAATTGGTCAGTGCTCGAAGTCGCGAAGAAACTCGGCATCAATCCCGCGTCCGTTTACGTGATCGGCCACCGCCTCACGAAGCAGCTCAAGGCCGAGGTGGAGATTTTGCAGAAGCAGCTGGAGTGAGTAGTGGCTGCGGCTGGAAGCCGATGCCACTGCCAAGGCCGGCCGCTCCCGTGTTTTCCGCTGGCGGGGCCCGACCTGGGTGGCTTTATTGCGTCGATGCCGAGCTCGCCGGGCAGCGTCCCCCTCCCCGCCGTCTTCCTGAGCTATGCTCGCGAGGACGCGGCTGCGACGCATCGCTTGGCGGGGGCGCTGCGCGCGGCGGGTGTCGAAGCGTGGTTCGACGAAAACGAACTGCGCGGCGGCGACGCGTGGGACAAGACCATCCGCAAACAGATTCGCGACTGCACGCTTTTCCTCCCGATCATTTCGGCGAGCACGCAGGCGCGGCACGAGGGCTACTTCCGGCTCGAGTGGCATCTCGCCGAGCAGCGCTCGTTGCTGATCGCGAAGGGGCGGCCGTTCATCGTGCCCGTGTGCATCGACGACACGCCGGAGCGGGACGCGGAAGTGCCCGAGGTGTTTCTCGCGGTGCAGTGGATGCGAGTCCGCGAGGGCGGAAACACCGACGCGTTTGTCGAACGCGTGAAGAAATTGCTGGCGGGCGGGGAATCGTCGCGGGCGATTCCGCCGATGGGCTCAGCCAACCCGGCGCGAAAATTCCGCGCCACGGCCGCGGACGGCACGCCGGACATTGCCGACTACGAAATGCTGCGCGTGATCGGCCGCGGCAGCTACGGCGATGTGTGGCTCGCGCGCGGCCTCACCGGGATTGTTCGCGCGATCAAAGTCGTGTGGCGGGACCGTTTTGCCGACGCCGGGCCGTTCGAGCGCGAGTTCAAGGGACTCAAGGAATTCGCGGCGATCTCGCTCGGCGAGTCGATCCAGATGGCGCTGCTGCACATCGGGCGCAACGACGACGAGGGATATTTCTATTACGTGATGGAGCTGGCCGACGACGCCGACCGCGGACGCGACATCGTGCCGGCGAGCTACGTTCCGCTCACGCTCACCGAGGCGCGCAAACGGCGCGGCCGGCTGCCGGCGGCGGAGTGCGTGAACATCGGCGTCGAACTGTCGCGCGTGCTCGCGGGTTTGCACAAACGCGGACTCATCCACCGCGACATCAAGCCGTCGAACGTCATCTTCGTCGGCGGCGTCGCGAAACTCGCCGACATCGGGCTCGTCACGCCCACGAGCGACGCGAGCACGTTTGTCGGCACGGAGGGATTTGTGCCGCCCGAAGGTCCGGGCTCGCCGAGCGCCGACGTCTATGCGCTCGGCAAGCTGCTCTACGAACTTTCAACCGGACTCGACCGCCAGGAATTTCCGAAGCTCCCGGCCGAAGTGCGACGGCTGCCCGACAGCGAGGCGCTCTTCGAACTCAACGAAATCATCATCCGTGCCTGCGAACGTGAAGCCGCCAGCCGCTACTCGGACGGCGCCGCGTTCCTGTCGGATCTGCTCGCGTTGCAGGCGGGCAGCTCGATGCGCGGCCGGCGGGTGGGGAAATATCTGCTCCGCGTGGCGGCGCTGGCGGCGATTCTGGTCGGGGGCGGGTTTGTTTGGTGGAAATGGCGTCCGAACTTCGCGGCGTCGCGGGATTCAAGCCAGTCTCGTCAGGTGGGGGTGACCGCCGCCGACAAGACCATCGCGGTGCTGCCATTCGCGAGCCTGAGCGACGACAAGGACGACAAGGCGACCTTTGCCGACGGCATGCAGGAAGACATCCTGATCAACCTCGGGAACATTCGGGCGTTGTCGGTCATCTCCCGCACGTCGGTCATGCAGTATCGCGCCTCCACCAAGACGATTCGGCAAATCGGGATGGAACTGGGGGCCGCCTTAGTCCTCGAGGGCAGCGTGCGCCGCCTAGGCAACAGGGTGCGTGTGACCGGCAAGCTCATCGACACCCGCACCGACCAGCAGGTCTGGGCCAAGGCCTATGATCGCGACCTTGCCGAGGTGTTTGCGATCCAGTCCGAGCTGGCCCAGGAGATCGCCGCCGCGGTCTCCGTCACCATCTCCCCGGAGGAAAGAGACCAACTCACCAAGCGCCCCGTTATCAGCATGGTGACCGTCAACCCGGCAGCCTACGAGCGTTACCTGCGGGCCCGCGAGACCAAGGACGAAGAGGAAAGGGAGCAAATCCTGGCGGAAGTCGTGGCGCTGGATTCCAAGTTCACCCAAGCTTGGGGGGATCTGGCGGGTAGGCGGTCATTCTTATATCGGCAGCGTAAGTTCCACAATCCGGAGTGGCTGGCGAAGATCCAGGCGGCTCTCGACACCGCCAACCGCCTCGAACCTGGAGGCCCCACCGGCCTTCGCGCCCAAGGCGTCTATCACTTTTTTGTAGATTCTGACTTTGAACGGGCCGCGGAATTCTTCCAGCGCGCTCATCTGTTGCAGCCCAATTCAGAGGAAACGCTGGAACACCTCGGCTATGTTTACCGGCGTCTCGGTCGCTGGCCCGAATCAGTCATCGCCCTGCGCCAAGCGGCCAAACTCAATCCCAATTATTGGGACAGTAACAGGCACCTCGCGGGTCTACTCGCGGCCCTGCGTCGCTACGACGAGGCGGCCGTGCAATATCAGCATGTTTCAAGAATCATTCCCGAAGAACCCATGTGGCGATTCGAGCAAGTGAGAATGGCGTTTCATGCGCACGGCTCAACGCGGGAGGTGGACGAGTGGCTGGCCAATCCCCGCCCTTTCGCGCGGGATGACCCCAAGATCCTGCAACTGAAGTCGAGGTGGCTGCGCGAGCGCGGTGACTTCGCTGCGGCCGTGCAACTGGACCGAACCCGCCCGGGTCCCCAGCGCGACCCGTCGTTGACCGACCTACTGGGCACGGGCGATCACGCCGCCGCGCGGCTTCGCGCGGAAAAATCGCTCCCGGAATTCGATGCCGCCGTCGCTAGGATCCGGAAGCAGGCAGCCGATAACTCATCCAACTGGACGCCATTTTACGACACTGCGCTGATGCATGTGCTGGCCGGCGATCCGGCCGGGGCTTTGCTACTGGCGCGGGAGATTCTGGCAATCCGCGCCAAGCGACCCGATGCCTGGATCGATCCGCAGGCGCGATACGGCTATGTCCAGATTCTCGCCCTGGCGGGCGAAAAGGATCAGGCGCTGACCGAGCTCGCGCGACTCCTGCGCACGCCCTATGGTCCGAATGTCTACGAGTTCCGTCACCAACCCGCCTGGCGGTCGTTCCGGGGCGACCCGCGCTTCGAGGCGCTGCTCAACGACCCAAAGAACAACGCGCCGCTGTTCTGAGAGGGCTGATGGTCGGCGGCGGTTGGGACAGTTTGGAGCGTTCATAATCCCACCGTCATCGGAACGGCGAATTTCAACGGGAGGCCGGTCGGAAGTCTGAAAATCCAGACGTCCCATTTTTTGAGGTTCCTTTTGTGGACAGCGACTGCTCACCAGGCGGTCGGTCCGGCAGTAATCCCGTTGGTTGTCAGGCAGCACGACTCTCCGAGGATCACCTAATCGTTGGAGCTTTGATGAGCTGACCAGCGGTGTCCGCAAAATCGAGTCGAAGCTTGTATGTCATGGCCGCGTCGGTTTGCCCGTGCTTTCTTTCCTTTCCGCCGCAAACCGCAAGGCCTGACTCTTTTGGATTGGCCCGATATCATCCAGCATCGGTCAGGTGGGGTGCGCCGTCGCTTTTTCCGCGGGCGGTCACGCATGAAACCCCGCAAGCCATGCGCGCGATACCGCAGGATTTGCAGCGTTCCCGGCGCTGAAATTTGCGATATTTGGCGCCGCAGTTCGGGCCCCCACCGCCCGAACCGCCGCGGATGTTCCCACGCCATTCGCTTGATCCACGTCAAGGCACCCACGCCACCTTTCTGTCATCATCTCCCCTGTCAGCCGTTAATACAACTCACATGAATACATCCCTCCACTCCCGACTTCGCGCCGCTTCGATTGTTCTTCTGCTCGCCGCAGCTCTGCCGTCCGCCCGCGCGGCGGAAGGCACTGTCCTCGCCCAGCCCGGCGCGGCACCGCTGGCCGCCGACCTCCCCGTCGAGCTCGCTGTGCTCACCGAAGCACCCAATGTGCCTCCGGTCATCACGCGCCGGCACCCGGCCAAGGTCATCGTCAACCTTGAGGTGCGCGAGGTCGTGAAACGGCTCGCCGACGGCGTGGAGTACATGTTCTGGACCTACGGTGGCAACGTCCCCGGTTCGTTCATCCGCGTGCGCGAGGGCGACTTCGTCGAGTTTCACCTCAACAACCACCCGACTTCAAAGGTGCCGCATAACATCGATCTGCACGCGGTCACCGGACCGGGCGGCGGTGCGGCCTCCTCCTTCACGGCCCCGGGCCACTCATCGCAATTTTCCTTCACCGCGATCAACCCCGGTCTCTACATTTATCACTGCGCCACCGCGCCGGTGCCGATGCACATCGCCAACGGCATGTACGGCATGATTCTGGTCGACCCCAAGGACGGCCTGCCGGCCGTCGATCGCGAGTTCTACGTGATGCAGGGTGAGTTCTACACCACGGGCCGGCACGGGGAACCGGGCTTGCAGAATTTCGATCCGATGAAGGCCGAGGACGAGCGTCCTCCGTACATTGTGTTCAACGGCGCCGTCGGCGCGCTCGTCGGTGACCGGGCGCTGCAGGCCAAGGTGGGAGATCGCGTGCGCATCTATTTCGGCGTCGGCGGGCCCAACGTGACTTCGTCGTTCCACGTCATCGGTGAGATTTTCGACACCGTGTATCTCGAGGGCGGCATCATGCCGTCGCAGCGCCAGGTGCAGACCACGATGGTGCCGTCGGGCGGTTCGACGATCGTGGACTTCAAGGTCGATGTCCCGGGCACGTTCATTCTCGTGGACCATTCCCTGTCGCGGGCCTTCAACAAGGGCGCGCTCGGCATGCTCAAGGTCACCGGCCCGGAGAACCGGCTCATCTATTCGGGCAAGGAGGTCGACGAAGTCTATATCGGCCAGGCCTCCGACGCCGGTTTCGCGGCGAGCAAGCGCGAGGCTGAACTCGTCGCGGCGAAGGAAAAGGCCATCGCCTCCAATCCGCAGATCGCCAACATCACGAAAGACATTCAAATCGAACGCGGCAAGAAGGTGTTCCTTACGTCGTGTTTTGCGTGTCACATGGCCAATGGCGAGGGCCTGCCCGGGGTTTTTCCGCCGCTGGCCAATTCCGATTACCTCAAGGCCGACAAGGAACGCGCGATCAAGGTCGTGCTGAAAGGGCTGAGCGGCCCGATTACCGTCAACGGCAAGCCGTACAACAACCTGATGCCGCCGCAGGAGTACACCGACGATCAGGTCGCGGACGTGCTCACCTATGTGATGAACACCTGGGGCAACGCCCTCGGCGGAGTCACTGCGACCGAGGTGAAGCGGGTGCGCGGCGACAACAAGTGAACTGCGGATGAGCGTCCGAACACATGGTTTGTTTGGAGGCGGGGTGCCCCCACCCCGCAAACTGAAGCACGCGAATGATCGTAATCGCGGGGTTCCACCTTCGCCGAGCCTTCGGCGGACAAAGAGGGCACCCCGCCTCCATTGGAGTCTGCTGGCTGCTCTCATGGCGCTGTCCGCGGCGGCGGCGACCGTGCGCGCCGAAGATGTGCCTCCTCTGGGCATGAGCCGCATTCCCGCCGGCAGTTACGCTCCGCTCATTCGCAGCAAGGATGAACCGGAGCGCGTGCCGGTCGCGGCGTATTGGCTGGATTCGCGCCCGGTGACCAACGGGGAGTTCCTCGCCTTCGTCCGGGCGCAGCCAAAATGGCAGCGGTCGCGGGTGAGCCCGCTCTTCGCCGACACCGGTTATCTGGCCGACTGGGCCGCCGATCTGGAGCTCGGGCCCAACGCCCTTGCCGATGCTCCGGTGGTGCGCGTGTCATGGTTTGCCGCGCGGGCCTATGCCCAGGCGCTCGGCAAACGCCTGCCGACCACGGCGGAGTGGGAGCGCGCCGCCGCCGCGGGATTCGCCACCGCCGACGGGGCGACCGAGCCCGGCTTCAGCGCGCACGTGCTGGCGTGGTTTGGCCAACCGACACCGGTGCAGCTGCCGGCGGCGGGCACGGGGCGTCCAAATTATTTTGGCGCACGCGATCTTCACGGGCTCGTCTGGGAGTGGGTCGACGATTTCAACACCGCGATGGTCACGGGTGAATCGCGCGGCGACACCGGACTTGAACGCAATCTGTTTTGCGGGGCCGGCGCCGCCGGCGTCCGCGACCCCTCTGATTTTCCCGCCTTCATGCGCGCCGGCTTTCGCAGCTCCGTGCGCGCCAACTACGCCGTGCCCAACCTCGGCTTCCGCTGCGCCCAATCGCCATGAAAACCAAGCTTGTTTTCCTCCTCGCCGCCGTGACCGCGGCCAGTTTCTCCGGCGCGGCCGACTCCACGACGGCCCCGTGTTGCCCGCCGCCGGCAACCAAACCCCCGTGTTGCGCCGCGGCGCAGCCGGCCGGCGTGACGCCCGCCTGCTGTGCGGCGGAAAAAACAGCGGCGGCAAAACCCGCGACCGCGCCGTGTTGCGAGGAGCTGAAGGCCGGGGTTCCGCTCACCGCCCGCTCACTCTACCAGCTCGACGCCCAATGGACGGATGACGCCGGGCAAACGGTATCACTAACTTCGTTACGCGGCCGGCCGGTGGTGCTTGCGATGTTTTTTGCCACCTGCGAATACGCCTGCCCGGTTTTGGTCGACGACCTCAAACGCCTGCGCGCCGCGCTGTCCGACGAGGCGCGCGCCCGGGCTCAGGTGGTGCTCGTGAGTTTCGACACGGCGCGCGACACCCCGGCGGCGCTCCAGGCATTTCGGGTGCGCCTGGGGCTCGATGCTGGCTGGACGCTGTTGCGCGGCGAAAACGCCCCGGTGCAGGAGCTCGCGATGCTGCTCGGGGTGAAGTTCAAGCAGGATGCGCGCGGACAGTTTGCGCATTCCAATCTCTTCACGATTCTGAATCCCGAGGGTGAAGTTGCGCACCAACATGCCGGCCTGATGGGCGACATCTCGCCGGCGGCGAAGGCCGTCGCGGTGGTGGCAAAGCAACCCTGAATCAGCGTCGAATGATTCTAACCACGACGTCATCAAGGAAGGCACACGTGCGGAGGGCGCCGCTTGGTCGGCGCGATGAGATCCGCTCTGAAAAACGGCTGCGACGACGCGCAGCCCTCCGAAATGATGACCAATTTATTGTGCCGCTGAGGCTCAACCCAGATTTCGGCCTTTGGGGGAGCGTTTTCCCCACTGCGTGGAACTTCGCGCGGAGCCGGTGACCTGCGGGGTGGGGCACCCCGCCTCCATCAAGACTGATTCCATAAAATCTGACGTAATCCTGCAAACTTCCCAGATGAAAACACGATCATTGCTTCTCTTGTTGTTGTTGGCCGGTTCCGCCCGCGGGGCCGAGCCCGCGTCGCTCCCCGATGCCCTGGCCCAGGGCAAGGTCTCGATCAACGCGCGGCTGCGTTATGAGGGCGTCGGGCAGACCGGTCTTCGCGATGCCGCCGCCCTCACGTTGCGCACGCGTCTCGGTTTCACCACCGCGACCCTGCACGGTTGGAAGGCCATGCTCGAAGCGGAGAACATCGTCGCGGCCGACGGCGATCGCTACAGCCAGGCCGGTCTCAATCCGGGTGGCACCGGGCGCGCGGTGGTGGCCGACCCGGAGTCCACCGAGATCAATCAGGCCTGGATCGGCTTCGAGGAGGGGAAGACCCAGTTCACCCTGGGCCGGCAGCGGCTGGTGCTCGACAACGCGCGTTTCATCGGCGACGTCGGTTGGCGGCAAAACCAGCAGACGTTTGATGCGGCGGTCGTGCAGGACAAATCGCTCGCCAAGACCACGCTGACCTACGGTTTCCTGCACCAGATCAACCGCGTGTTCGGCGACCGCCATCTCCAGGGTAAATGGAAATCGGAGTCGCACGTGGCGCACGCCAACTACGGCGGCTTCTCCCTGGGCACGCTGGCGGGCTACGCTTACCTGCTGGATTTCGACAACGCCGCCGCCAACTCCTGCGCCACCTACGGGACGAGCTTCAACGGGTCGGCCCCGCTTTCCCCGGACACCAAATTGCTCTACCGCGCGGAGGCGGCGCTCCAGTCTGACTACGGATCGAGCGCGCTGAACTACCGCGCCCGCTATCTCTCACTCGAAGCCGGAGTGGGCTTCAAGCCGGGCAGTGTGTCGCTGGGCTACGAAGTGCTCGGCCAGGATAACAACGTCGGCTTCAAGACGCCGCTCGCCACTCTGCACGCCTTCAACGGCTGGGCGGATCTCTTTCTGGCGACACCGGCAGCCGGGCTCCGCGATACCTACGTGAAAGCCGCGGCCAACCTGCCGGAGGGATTCACGTTTCTGGCCTTCTATCATCGTTACACGCTGGACCGGACCGGCGCGGATGTCGGGACCGAGTGGAATGCGCAACTCGTCCGCAAGTTCGGAAAATTTCTGTCCGGGACGGCGAAGGTGGCCGACTTCCGGCGAGACAGTCTGGCCTACCCCGACGTCCGCAAGTTTTGGCTGCAAATCGAGTTTGTGTACTGAGGCCGCGATGAGCGCGATCAAATTCAAGGTCTTAGACGTCCGGCCGGTGATCGCGCGGGGGGAAGAGCCGTTCAACATCATTCGCGCCCGCGTCGATGCCCTCGCGGCCGGTCATGGGCTGACGGTCATCGCGCCGTTTTTTCCTGCGCCGTTGATCGAGCGGCTCAAGAGCGAGGGCTTCGCGTCGTCGATGGAACACCGCGCCGACGGCGGCTGGGCGGTCAATTTCTGGCGCGAGTGATCCGACCAACTCTGGTTGAACTGATTCCGTCGGACCACCAGCGATCGACGACGTCGGTGGCAGCCTCCTTCCAATACTTTCCATCATGCTTCCCATCGACCGGGCCGATCTCATCTCCCTGAAAACGCCGCCGCCAGATGTGGCCGACGGCATCGTCAGCCAGGCGTTGCTCACGGCGCCCGGCCTGCGTGCGACGCTGTTTCGTTTCGCGGCCGGGCAGGAGTTGTCCGAGCACACCAGCCCGGCGCGCGTCTTGCTCCACGTGCTCGCCGGCTCCGGGGAGATCACGCTGGGGCCGCGGGTTCAGCGCCTCGCCGCCGGCGACCTGTTGCACATGCCGCCGCATCTGCCGCATGCGGTGCGGGCGGTGGAGGACCTGACGTTTCTGCTTGTGCAAGCCACGCCACCGACGGCGGCGGTGGCGGAGATTTCAAGTGAGGATTCCTGACGAGTGGTCGGCGCCCTCCGGATCCGTCATTTGCCAGCATGCCCTCCGTCCGCGCGGCGCGCCGGGAACATGTAACGTAATACGTTACATGTTCCGAGGGGCGCTCGAGGGCCGGGGCGTCGGCACGCGACGACCGTGCACCTGACGAGATTGTTGGCTGGGAGTTTCGGGGCGCAGCGGCCCGTCCGAGGCGAACAAGCCCCGTGCGACTCGGAAATCGCCGAGACGCCACTACGCCCACCCAACGCGAGAATTCGAGCGACATTCGCGATTCCGGCGTACAAGACTACTCCGATGCCGCAGATTCCCCGTCCTGCCGACCTCAAACTCACCGGATTGATCGGCACGTTGCGTTGCTGTCAGCTGTTCAGCGGCCTGCCGTCGGAGGATCTGGTGGTCGTTGCGCGTTTCACGCAGCTGATCAAGCTGGCCAAGGACGACTATCTTTTTCACGAGGGAGAGCCTTCCCGGGGCTGCTACCTCGTGCAGAGTGGCGCGGTCAATGTGCACCGCGTCAGTCCGGCCGGCAAGGAGCAGGTCATCCACGTATTTCGCGCGGGTGAGTCACTGGCGGAAGCTTCGCTCGCGTCCCCCGTTGGTTATCCGGCCAATGCGCGCGCCGTCGAGGCGAGCGCGGTGCTGATGATCCCGAAGGTGCCAATCCTCGAACTCATCGGCCGCCGGCCCGATCTGGCGCTCCGGATGCTCGGCTCAATGAGCCAGCATCTGCGGGTCTTGGTGGGTATGCTCGACGATCTCACCTTGAAAGATGTGGAGGCCAGGCTGCTGAACTGGTTGCTCAAGCAAGGTCGCATGGGACGGAACGGCGAGATTCGACTGCCCGGCACCAAGCGGGTGCTCGCGGCGGAACTCGGCACCAGCAGCGAGACCCTCTCGCGTACGTTTGCCCGGTTGCGCGCGGACCAGCTGCTCGAGGTCGCCGGCAGCACGCTGCTCGTGCGCGACGCCGAAGCGCTGCAGGCGCGCTTCCGGCATTTGTTGGGTGATGGGTCGTGAAGCGAGGAGGGGACCGACCAGACACGACCCTCACGCCTTACACCGCGTGGGTCACCGCGCCGCTTTCCGCGCACGCGCCATCGCGCAGTTGGCAGAGGGAACAAAAGGCGCCGATCTCGCGACGGGCGATGTGACGGAGTGCGAGGTTGAGTTCGTGCAGCGCCGCGTCGCGCTCGATCGGGTCCAGTCGCAGGGCTTCCGCCTGGGAGAGGATGAGTGATTCCTGCATCGCCTGCTCGCCGGCGGCGAAATAGGTCAGCAACGGATTCCGGCCGCACGGGCAGTCGATGTCGCCCTTGGTGAACGCGCGCAACGGCCGCCGTCGGGTCGGCAGGCTGCTGAGGGTGCGAAACACTTCGTCAAGAGTCCAGTCGAGCAGGTGGACAAGCGCGTCGGGGTTGGCGAGGGGTGTGCTGACTCTTTCCGCCCGCAACAAATCTTCCCAGCGCGCTCGGATTTGCGGGCGGCGGGCACCGAGGGCGGTCATCAGCGCGTCTTGCACCGGGCCATGCTGCCACAAGTGTCCGCATCGCGCTGCGCGCCGCTTGGCGATTACTGCGCAAGGCTTGACAGAGGTGGGCTAACCGCCGACGTGCTGGGTCTCGACCCAGCGGACGGCATGACGGATCAGGGCGGTCGCGTCCTTCAGCGCCAGCTTTTCCTTGATGTGGCTGCGATGCACATCGACCGTCTTTGGGCTGAGGTGGAGCTGGGCCGCGATGTCGCGCGTGCTCTTGCCCTGACCGATGAGCTGGAACACCTCGAACTCGCGATCCGTGAGCTGTTCGATCGGCGAATGCGAACCGCGCGGCCGTCCCGCCGAAAGGGCGTCGAGGATGCGCGCCGACATGCGGGGGCTCACGTAGGCTTCGCCGCGCAACACCTGGCGGATGGCGGCCAGCAAATTCTCCCCACCCGCCTCCTTCATGATGTAGCCGCGCGCTCCGGCGCGCAGGGCGCGTTCGGCGTAGACGGCCTCGTCGTGCATCGAGACCACCAGCAACGCCACTCCGGCGTGGGCGGCGCGCAAATCCTTGATGAATTCCAGGCCGCTGCGTCCGGGCATGGTCAGATCGGTCAGCACGAGGTCTGGCTTGGTTCGGCGGAGTTGTTCAAACGCTTCGGTCGGATTGCCCGCTTCGCCGCAGACCATCAGATCGGGTTGCCGGTCGATCAGCTGACCGAGCCCCGCGCGCATGAACGGATGATCGTCCACCAGCAAGATGCGCTGGCGGGCTGGGGTGGGAGGGGGGACTTGGGGTTTGGGGCGCGTTTTCATTTGGGCATCGCAAGGGTGCAGCGGACGCAGACGCCTTCGCCGCGCCGGGAGTTGATGGCGAGCAGCGCGCCGATGGCATTTGCCCGGTGTTGCATGACGCCAAGACCGATGCCGCCGCGGCCGGAGTCGCGCGACTTCGGCAGGCCCGCGCCATCGTCCTCGATTTCAAGCTTCAGATTGCCGCCGATCTGCAGGAGGCGGATGGTGGCGAGCTTGGCGCGCGCGTGTTTGACGGCGTTGTTCAATGCCTCCTGGGTGATGCGATAAAGGTGCCCCGCCAGAAACGGGTCGGCCACATTCACGGGCGCGGGGCATTCGAAGCGACAGCGCATGCGGCCGAGGGCGTTGGTGCGTTCGGCGAGTTCGGCCAGCCCGATCTGCAGTGCGTCGGGCTCGCGGCCGACCGGCACCAGGCCGCGCGCGAGAAAGCGTGTCTGCGCGACGGCTTCGCGCAACATCCGGCCCATGAGATTGAGGCGCGCGGCGAGTTCGGGGTGGGGGGCGGCGTCCTCCTTGGCCAGGGTGCACATCAACTCGAGTGCCGTGAGCTGCTGCCCGAGATTGTCGTGGAGATCCGCCCCGATGCTGTGGCGCTCGCGTTCGCTCACCGCCACAATCTCACGCTCGAGGCGCCGGTGTTCGGCCTGCGCGTCGCGCAACGCCTTGCCTTGGGCGACGGCGCTGAGGGCGCGTTTCGCGACGGCCGGCAGCAGGTCGAGCAGACCGGTGTCCTTCATCACGTAGTCGAGCGCGCCCTGCTTCATCACCTCCACGGCGATCTTCTCGTCGCCCTGGCCGGTGACCACGACGAACGGCACGGCGGTGCGATTGCGTTGCAGGCTGGCGACGAGCGCCGGGCCATCGCCATCCTGCAGCTTTAGATCCAAAATCATGAGATCCACCGCGTGCCCGTCCAGCCAGGTGCGGGCGGTCCGGGCCGACGTGGCGGTGGCGACCTCGTAGCCCTCACCCCGCAGCGTCTCGGCCATTAGAATGAGCAGGCCCTCGTCGTCGTCGACGACCAGAATATGCGGGGGCTGCTCCGGCGTGGCCACGCGCTAGCAGCCTTTCGGGCTTTGATTCCGGATGTTTGCCGCCGGTCGGCAGTTTGCTCGGATCCGGACACACTGGCTCCGACAGTCTGCCAAAGCAGCGCTGGGCGCCGCGAAATTCCCAAAAAATTGGATTTTCCCGGCGCGAAGTGACGGTCTAGCGGGCGGTCGACGACCGACGTCCAAAACCAGACCGAATCTTTGCATTGAATACGTCACGCGCAGTGGAAGACCGACCGCCTGCTAGGCGTGCAATTGCGGCACGACCAGGAGCGGAACAAAATGCCCGAGCCGGCGGATGGCTTCGGAAAAGCGATCATAGTCGACCGGTTTCTGGATGTACACGTTGCACCCGAGCTCGTGGCAACGCTCCACTTCGCGGGAGTCGTCCGTGGTCGTCAGCATGATGACCGGCAGCTTGCGGAGTTCCGGGGCGGCCTTGAGCCGGCGCAGGACCTCGATGCCGTCGACCTTGGGCATGCGGATGTCGAGCAACACAAGGTAGGGTTCGCGAGCCGGCGGCGGCCCCTTGAAAAAAAAGTCGAGGATCGCCTGGCCGTCGCGGAAATGTTTGATGTGGTTGCTCAGGCCGGCGGCTTCGAGATTCTCGCGAATCAGGATGGCGTGGCCTTCGTCGTCGTCGACGATGAGAATGGTGGGCAGAGGAGTCATGAAGAGTGGGCGCCGGCGTCGATGGCGGGCAGGGAAACGAAAAAAGTAGACCCCGCGCCGACGCGACTCTCAACCCAAATCCGGCCTTTCTGGCGCTCGAGCACGCGTTGGGCGATGGTGAGCCCGAGACCCTCGCCGGCGGTGGTTTCCGGATTCAGACGGTGGAAAATCTCGAAGATTTTTTCCTGGTGCTCGGGCGCGATGCCGATGCCGTTGTCGGCCACGGCGTAGACGGCCTGGCCCTCGTGCAACCGGCCGGTGACGCTGACGCGCAGCGGCCGCTCCGGTGCGCGGTACTTGAGCGCATTGTCGAGGAGGTTGGCGAAGACCTGGCTGGTCTGGACATGGTCGCCGAGGCAGTTCGGCAGCGGGGCGACGGTCACCTCGCCGCGGGCCTCGTCGAGTTGAAACTTCATCGCGGCGGTGATGTCGGCGATCGCGCCATTGAGGTTGAGGGGACGCACGACCAAGGCAACCCGGCCGAGGCGCGAGTACCGCAGCAGGCCGGCGAGCAGCGTGTCCATTTTGTGGATTCCGGCGTTGATGAAACGCAGCGCCTGCGGAATCGCGACCTTGAGTGGCTGGCGCAGCCGGGCGACCGGGATGGCTCCGTCTTCGCCGGCGGTGGTGGCGGCCGCTTGAATCGTCTCGCAGGCGCGGTTGAGCTGCTTGCCAAAGCCCTGGACGTTGACGAGCGGCGAACGCAGATCGTGCGACACGGTGTAGACGATGGCCTCGAGTTCCTTGTTCTTCTCCGCCAGCTCCGCGGCGATGCGCTGCAATTCCAGTTCGTCGGCCTTCCGCCGGGTGATGTCCGTGCGGATGGCGATGTACTGCAGCGGCAGGCCGGATTCATCGAGGAAGGGGAAAATTGTCGTGTCGACCCAGTAAGTGGTGCCGTCCTTGGCGCGATTCTTGATTTCACCCCGCCAGATCCGACCGCCGCTGATGGTGGCCCAGAGTTCGCGGAAAAAATCCCTTGAGTGGTGCTGCGAGTTGATGATGCGGTGGTCCCGCCCGATTAGTTCCTCCCGTGAATATTGCGAGATCGCGCAGAACTTGTCGTTGACGTCGGTAATCCGTCCGGCGGCGTCGGTGGTGACGACGATGGAATGCGCATCCATCGCGGCTTTAAGGTCGCGCAATTCCCGGACCGTGGCGCCGAGTTCGGGCGGTAGCCTGGCGGGAGCGGGGGAAAATGATGAATCGGATGCTGCCACGAACGGGACTTCAAACCACGGGATGCGGAGTCGCAAGGCTGCTGATGTTACCTGGCTTCTCAAGATCCGCCCGAGGAACTTGTCACGTATTACGTGACAAAGCCGATGTGGCACGGAAGACTGTTTTCGACGGGATCTACCGCGCAATGGCAATCCGGCGCTTTGTGCCGGGGTTTTATGGTTTCCACAGCGCGGAGCGCTGCTTTAGCCGCCGGGCGGAGGCAGAGCTTTCGATTCCTCCCGGGGGATCGACCGGGAAAAGATCGCCGGTATCGAACCCCGACCGGCGGCTATCGGCTAGGGAAAACCCTTAGCGAGATACCGCCCCGCCTCCACTTACGCCGAACGGCGAGAGTGGCTATGCTCACGGTGCAATGAACGCCACCCACCTCACCCACAGCCCAGTAGAGAGTTCTGAGCATCAGCACGACGACGTCGTGAACCGCCTTCGGCAATCGGAAATTTTTCGTGATTATCAGGATGCATTTCAGACGGCCACCGGCCTGCCGCTGGTCCTGCGGGCCGCCGGCTCGTTTCAGCCTCCGCTCCATGGGTCCCGTCAGATCAGTTCCTTCTGCGCGGTGATGTCAGGAGCGAGCCGGACCTGTGCGGGCTGCCTGCAGGTGCAGCAGGAAGTTGAGCTGGACGCCAGTGCCGGCGGCAAGACGGTGCGTTGTTTCGCCGGGCTGAGTGAGTCGGTCGTGCCCGTCCGGGTGGGTGAGAAGGTCATCGCCTACCTGCAAACCGGCCAGGTGTTGCTGAGCACGCCGACCGAGCGGGGCTTTCGCTCGGCGCTGGCGCAGCTGGAGAAATGGAAGGCGGCGGTCGACGTGGCGGTGCTGCGGGTGGCGTTTTTCGAAACCCGCGTGCTGCCAAAGGCCCGGTACGGTGCGGCACTGCGGTTGCTGGTGAGTTTTGCCCAACATCTGTCGCTCCTCAGCAACGAGCTGATGATTTCGACGGCGTCGTCTGAACCGCCGGCGGCCGTCAAGGCCCGGGCCTTTATCGCCGAGCATCTCGGCGAGGCGCTGACCCTGAATCAGGTTGCGCATGCGGCCAACATGAGCGCGTTTTACTTTTGCAAGGTCTTCAAGGCCGCCACGGGCCTCACGTTCACCAACTACGTTGCCCGTGCCCGGATCGAGAAGACCAAGCAACTGCTCCTTAATCCGCACATGCGCATCAGCGAGGCCGCCTACGAGGCCGGCTTCCAATCGCTTTCGCAATTCAACCGGATTTTCCGTCGCGTGGTGGGCGAAGCGCCGACGGCCTATCGGATCCACCTCCACGGTACGACCGCTCCGGCCCGACCGAGCCATGCGATGGCGTTCGCCGCCTGACCGGTTCGCAAAAAATGCGCAACACCAGCCAAGCCAGGCCGAGCCGCGCCGCCGGCCGCATCGTACGCTTGCCGGTCGACACCAACCACCACGGTTAATCACCTCCTCATTTTATGGCCGTCGTCCCACTCACCCTGACCATCAGCCTCTGCCTCGTCTTCACGTTTATCATCTTTTTCCTGCGGGAGCACGCCCGGGGTCACCTCAGCAGCGCTGAGCGTGACTCGCTCCTGCCGCTGGCGGAGGAAGGCTCGCGCCTGGCGCGGACGCCGCTGACGGGAGAATCGATCCAGCCGGGTCGCGCCGCCCAGGCCGGTTCCGACCGCCGCTGATACCATCCGGAGACTGCGCCGCTCCATCGCGCCCTCCATCACCTTGTTCCCACGACCGATGCCCGCACAGAAAATCACCCTGGAGTTTAACGACAAAGTAGTCCGCCAGTTCCTGCTCGCGACCGTCCTCTGGGGCGTCGTGGGCATGTTGGTGGGCGTGCTTGTCGCGACGCAGCTCAATTTCTGGGAGGTCAATTTCAAGACCGCCTGGCTCACCTACGGTCGTCTGCGACCGCTGCATACCAACGCGGTGATCTTCGCGTTTGTCGGCAACATGATGTTTGCCGGCATCTATTACTCGACGCAGCGCCTGGTGAAGGCGCGGCTCGCGAGCGACTTTCTCTCGGCCCTGCATTTCTGGGGCTGGCAGGCCATCATCGTCGCCGCCGCCATCACGCTCCCGCTCGGTCTCACCCGCGGCAAGGAGTACGGCGAACTGATCTGGCCCATCAACATCGCCGTCGCGCTCATCTGGGTTGTGTTTGCCGTGAATTTCTTCTGGACCCTCGCCCGCCGCCGCGAGCCCAGCCTCTACGTCGCGATCTGGTTCTATATTTCGACCATCATCACGGTGGCGATGCTCTACATCGTCAACCACCTCTCCCTGCCGACCAGTCTCACGCACAGCTATGGGTTGTTCGGGGGCGTCCAGGACGGCCTGGTCCAGTGGTGGTACGGGCACAACGCCGTGGCCTTCTTCCTCACCACGCCGATCCTCGGCATCATGTATTATTTCATCCCGAAGGCGGCCGAGCGCCCGGTGTATTCGTACCGCCTCTCGGTCGTGCACTTCTGGTCGCTGGTCTTTCTCTACATCTGGGCCGGGCCGCACCATTTGCTGAACACCTCGCTGCCGGACTGGCTGCAGACGCTGGGCAT
>SXSC01000305.1 GCA_005792355.1 Opitutaceae bacterium | reverse complement strand
TTCGGCTCGGTAATTGCCGCGATTGATGACGTGGTACAACCCACCCTCACTTTCCAAGCGTGGTTTTCTCGCCATGCCTTCAACTTCTCGACCATTCGCCCGGCGTCAACCCCAAACCCCAAGGCCTGACCCTGTTGGCTCAGCCCCAACGAATGCGATCCTCCGGCTGCGACCGCCGCGGCCCCGCTGATGTTCACGCCGTTTTTTCTCCATTGATAGGTGATCGGAGTGCCACCGCCAAATTGCGCTTCGAACGTCACGTTGGCACCGAGGTTAAGCGTGCGCGAAATCGGCTGCAGATTCACGAAGGGCGGGTGGAGGATTTCGAGGGTGCCGTGGATGGTATCCCAAGAGCCGGTCGACGCCGAGAAGGCGACCGGGCCGCTGGGATCCGACGTATCCGCTTCCACGTGAAACGCCTCCCACGTTTCCGTCTCCTCATCCCACCACGGTGACCCGGTTCCACCCGCAAGATAGGATCCCCCTTTCAGAATCGTGATGGTGACGTTCGTCTGGCTCGACGCTGCCACGACACGATAGGACTCGTTCGCATTTGCCTCACTCGGAAACCTCTCCCACCAAACATAGGCAAACGAACGGGCCGCCAGCATGACAACCATGACCACCCAAAAACACGCTTTTTTCATCTTCGAAGGGACAGAGATTAGCGAATGATCCGGGCCAGTTTCTCGCCGGTATCGACCAAGCCGTTTACGTCGGCGATCTGGCCCGCGCGATCGACGAGGTAGACCAACGGCGCGCGATTGAACTGGAGCGTGATGGCCAGCGCGCTCGCGGCACCTCTCGGATCCAGATACTGCTCGCCGGGGATTTTCTCCCGCTGCGCGGCCGTTCGCGCCGCAATGGGGTCGGTCGAAAGGCACACCCCGATCAAGAGGGCCGACGGTGCCATTTTGGCCATTCTCCGGGCCGTAGAGATGCTGTATTTGTTACCCGGTTCCCACGCATAGAGCACCACGGGACGATGTTTGATTGCCGTCGCAAGCGCCGGCGCGCCCGCCGGTCCGAGAATTGCGGCAAGGGGCCTGCCGATGAGCGTCAGGCGTTCAGCGAGGATCAACGATTCACTGGCGACCCGCGGTGGAAGCTGCATTTGCATCCCCCGCAGATCCGCCAACACCGCGCGAGCCCTTGCCGGGTCGCTGTCGTGGGCGACCGCGAGCAATGACTCGTAGCCCAGCGCCACTCCGGGAAACTCGGCCACCAACGCGCGGCTGATATCCTCCTGTGCCGTCATCTTGGCCGCGTGCGTCGCGGGAGCCTGGCGCGAAACGGTCACCTGTCGATCCCACGCGACGGCTTCGTAACGTTTCACCTCCGGCACACTCGCGTCCTTGCGAATCTCCTCGAGCAACACCCGGCGGCGGGCGTCTTGGGAGGCATCGCCGTTGATGGCGGCGCGGCTCAACGCGAGACCCTCAAGTCGTTTGGCTTCCTTGGCGGCGGCATGCGTCGGGTATTGTGAATAAAAACCCTTCAGCTGATTCGCCTGGGCGACCAGGGCACCGGCCAGTTCGGCCGGCGAAGGGTTCTTGCCGATCGCGCCATTCGAAAGTGCCAGCGTAACGGGCCGCCCCAAGTTCTTCAGCGATTCCCACTGCTGGTCTGCCACGGTGGTGGAGGTCGACGATAGAGGAGTGACGACGGTCGGGGCCGATTGCCCGGAGATCGAAGGAATCCAAAGAACCGCACTGGCTGCGACCATCATCGTGATGAGCGAGCGGTTCATAGCAGGGGAGACACGAGTGGCCGACCCACCCCAATCGCTCGCGACCATCACGGGTGTTGTTCTCATAGAAATTCGGCCATCAGGGGCAACTGGCGGGCGCGCACCCGGATCGGCTGGGATCATTCCAGGCGACGTGCGACAGTGGCGATCGGCGCCGGCGTATCGAGACACCTGTGACAACACGGAACGAGATTGCGCTTTCACGCGACCAGCGTTCACGCCACCGCGGACCGTTTTCAAATCCCGCGATTCATTAAATTTAATGAAAATGACGGCTTGACAGGCCGCCACAAACTCCAGCGCCCTGCGGCGTCTCACCTCATGCCAAAGCCTTTTTCGTGCGCCCACCGCACTAGTTTGGCCGAACTGTGCACTCCGATCTTGTCCATGATCCTCTGCCGGTGACTGCAAACCGTTGACCCGCCGATGGCCAGGCTGGCGGCAATCTCATGGTCTGCGAAACCAGACGCGATCAGCTTCAACACGTCGATTTCGCGGTTGGAGAGGATTTTGAAAAACGCGTCGGGAACGGCGCGAGACCGACGCGCCACCGCTTGCACTGTGCCGGAGAAGTAGCGACCGCCGCGGGCAATCGCGTCCAGCGCGGACCGCAGTTCGCGATCGTAATCCGGCGATTTGAAGAGCATGCCGGCAATGTGATCCGCGGCGGTGTGATTCAATGCGAAATCATCATTTCGACACGTAAGAAAGAGCACTCGTGGTGACACCGCGCGAGCCCGGATCGCTTCGAGGACAGCGAATCCATCCATATCTGGCAGGCGCAGGTCCAAGATGACAATCTCCGGCGGCAATTCCCGGCAACGCGCGATGCCGGCGGCGCCGGTTGGCACCGTTCCGACCAGTCGAAACTGCGGCCATTGGCCAATTGTATTGGCGATTGCCACCGCCCAGAGCGAATCATCCTCGATGTGCAGCACCGTGACGCGGCGGGGCTTCCCTTGAGATTCGTTGGTGTTCACCGGCATCGTGCCACCATGCGTGAGGCAATGTGTGGGGGGCCAAGGAGAAAACTCGATGGTGGGAAGTATTTTCCTGTGATTTCCAAGACCGAGGGAGTCAGGTGCGATCCCGGGGCCGCCGCTCGGCTCGACACCAACGGATCGGCCTCCTCCCAAGTGAGAAAGGCTTGCTCGATCCGAGAGTGCTGATCCGTTCGGGAGAGGGCGCGCTCAAAAGCCGTATCGTGTGCCGCAGCGGAACGGTTCCGCCGTGACTTTCCGTCCTGCGGTGGCTCACTTCTCAGGCACGGCCTTCGTCTCATGAAATTTCCTGTTCGCCCGCGACCCGCCCGGAAACCTGATGCTCCCCCCGGCTGGCACGCTCCCCACCGTGCGGACTCCCGTTCTGTTTTCTGTTTCGGATCGGAAATCCGGGCGCGGTTGAAAACCGCCTGCTCGCACGACCGACTCCGGATCCCGAGGCGATCGCGGAAGCAATTTTGTTTTCGCCCGCCGGACCCGCACCCAGCCACGAGCGCGCCGCGCGATCGTTGTCCTTCATCAGCAAGTCGTCGTGGAGGGTATGAGAAATGCGGGCTCGTCTTCCTCCTGCTGCTCGTCGCCGCCACGGCCCGCGCCACCACCGGCGTGGAACTGCAGCTGCAGCTCGGCAACCCAAGCAAGGCGACGGCCGACACCGCCAATCCGCGCAATTTTCTCATCCAACGCCCGCAGTACGCGCTCGACTACAACAACACCACACGCGAGCCGAACTGGGTGAGCTGGAACCTGACCTCCACCGACATCGGCTCCAGCGGGCGCGGCGACTTCGCGATCGATGCGACCCTCCCCGCCTCGTTCTACCGCGTGCTGACCACCGACTACTCCGGCTCCGGCTACGACCGCGGCCACCTGTGTCCGTCCGGCGATCGCACCGCGACCGTCGCCGACAATCAGGTCACGTTCTACATGTCCAACATGGTGCCGCAGACTCCCGACCACAATCAGGGCGTGTGGGCCAGTTTTGAAAACTACTGCCGCTCCCTGGCCGGCGCGGGCAACGAAATCCTGATCGTCACCGGGCCCGGCGGATTCTCCGGCTCCACTCTCGCCAGCGGCGTCGCCATCCCCGCCTACGTGTGGAAAATCGCCGTCGTCGTCCCGTTCGGCCCCGGCTCCGCGCTCAGCCGCATCACCGCCGCCACGCGCCTCATCGCCCTGAAAATCCCCAACATCGCCGGCATCCGCAGCAATCCGTGGCAGCAATACACCACCTCGGTGGCCCAGCTCGAGAGCGACACGGGCTACACGTTTCTCACGGATCTGCCCGCAGCGATCGCCGGCGCGCTCCGCACCAAAATCGAGGACCAGACCGCGACCGGCACTCCGCGCATCACAACGCAACCCGCCGTCCAGGCCGCGAACCTTGGCGGCACGGCCACCTTCACGGTCGCCGCCTCGGGCAACGCGCCGCTCACCTACCAATGGTCGCTCGAGGGCGACGACCTCGGCGGCGCGACCAACTCCACTCTGACGCTTGGCAACGTCCAATTCGCCAGCCTCGGCAACTACTCCGTGGTCGTCACCAACCCCCTCGGCTCCGTCACGAGCGCCACCGCCGCGCTCACGCTCGGGGCCGCGGACTCCGGCGTCCTTTACTGGGATTTCGCCGCGGCCACGACGACCAACGGGCTCCCTCCCGGGATCACCGGTGGCAACGTCACGCAGGGTTCCAACAACGGCACCACGCCCTTGCTCACCAACGTCTCCGTCTCCAGCGGTTACGCGGGCGTTTCCGGGGGCAACAACGCCGGCGCCGCCGCGCGCATCGGCCCGCTGGACCGCACGCCCGCGACGGGCTCCGCGTACTTCGAAGTCACGCTCGCTTCCCCGGCCGGCCGGCAACTCGTCATCTCGTCGCTCAGCTTCGGCTCCCGCAGCACGGGCACGGGCCCGCAGGCGTTCGCCGTTTTCACGAGCCTCGACAACTTCACCACTCCCCTCACCTCCGGCCCGCTGGCGAACAACAGCGTCTGGACGCTGCTCAACCCCACGTTTCCCGCCTTCGCGGCCGTGCCCGGCACCGCGCTCACCTTCCGCCTCTACGGCTACCACGGCGCCGGCAACGCGGGCGTCAGCACCGCCAACTGGCGCCTCGACGATCTCAGGCTCGGCACGAGCGTCGTGGCCAACTCCGCGACCCCGCCGATCATCAGCCGCCAGCCCGGCGGCGGCACCGTCGTCGCCGGTCGCAGCACGACGTTCACCGTCGTCGCCAGCGGCACGCCCGCCCCCGCGTATCAGTGGCTCAAGGACGGCACGGCGATCCCGGGCGCGACTGGCGACACCCTCACCCTCACCGCCATCACGCCCGCGCAAGCCGGCGCCTACTCCGTCGTGATCAGCAACTCCGCCGCCCGCGTCACCTCAACGACCGCTTTCCTCAACGTCCTCCGCCGCAGCTACGCCGGCACCTATTTCGGCACCCGACGCGACGGCGGCGGATTCGCTCTGCTGGTGAACGACGACCACACCGGCGTCTTTCTCGGCTACGATGTCATCCCGGCCTTCCGCGACGACCTGCCGGCGGGCGGCACACTCGGCGGGAACCGCACCTACGTGAGCCGCGCCGCGGCCATCGACGACAACGGGCGCTTCGGTTTCGTCTCCGCCAGCATCACCACTTCGTTTGGATCGGTCGGAGGCGTCGGCCCCCCGCCACCACCGACGCCGCGAATTGTCGGGTTCGATGAGGTCACTTTCTCCGGCAGCATCAGCGAAGCCGGCGAACTCACCGGTTCGGCCACGGGTTCCGCCAGCGGTGCGTTCACCGCCACGAAATCGCCCGCCGCCGGTTCCTTCGCGGCCGTGGCCGGTTTCTACCAGGCCGGCGCTCCCGGCAGTGCGGCTCAAGCCCTCGCGATCATCAGTGCGGCCGGTCAGGCGATCCTTCTCGCGCCGACTGCCACGGGCACGACCGCCGGCCTCGGCATCGCCGAGGCCACGGGGAAGCTCACCCTCGCGACCTCCGGCGCGCAGTCGCTCGCCGCGACGTTGTCCGCCGCCACCGGCTTGCTCGGCGCCACTCTCACCGACCCGCGGGGACCCACCCTCACGTTCACCGGCTTCGCCGAAAACTCCGGCTCCGCCGCAACGCAGCGGCTGGCAAATCTCTCGGCGCGCGCCAGCACCGGCACCGGCGATCAGGTCGCGATCGTCGGCTTCGTCATCACCGGCCTCGAGTCGAAGTCCGTCCTGGTCCGCGCCATCGGCCCGGCCCTGCGCAATTTCGGAGTGACGACGGCGCTCACCGCGCCCCGCCTCCAGGTGCTGCGCGGCGCCACACCCGTCGCCACCAACACCGGCTGGAGTTCCGCGGACAACGCCACCGAAATCGCCGGCGCGGCGGTGCGTGCCGGGGCCTTTCCCCTCGCCGCCGGGAGCGCCGATTCCGTCATTTTGACCACGCTGGCGCCCGGCGCCTACACCGCGGTCGCCAGCGCGGACGACGGCCGGGCGGGCGCCGCCCTCGTCGAGGTCTACGATCTCTCCAGCGGTTCCCGCGCCCAGCGGCTCAGCAACCTTTCGATCCGCGCCCGCACCGGCGCCGGCGACAACACGCTCATCGCTGGCCTGGTCGTCAGCGGCACGGTGCCCAAGCGCGTGCTCCTCCGCGCCGCCGGCCCGGCCCTGGCGGCGTTCGGCGTATCAGGAGTGCTGGCACGCCCGGAACTCACGCTGTTCGCCGGTGCGGCGGTGCTCGCCGTCAATGCCGGTTGGAGCACGGCGCCCGACGCCCCCGCCCTCGCCGACGCAACCGCGCGGGTCGGCGCGTTTGCCTTTGGTGCCACGAGCCTCGACGCCGCCTTGATCCTCAGTCTCGCCCCCGGCGCGTACACTGCCCAGGTGAACGGGCTTGGCGGCGCGACCGGCGTGGCGCTCCTGGAAATCTACGAGGTGCCGTAGCCGGGATTTTTCCCCAACACGGCAACCGCCACCCTCCTCCGGCCGGCAAGCCGAAGGTATTCGGAAATCGTCGCAAATCCGCACGATCCGCACGAATCGCCGACCATATTCCAAATCGCCGAGTCCGGCTTGTAGCCGGGCCGCCCGTCCTTCATGTATCAAACGATCTGATGTCTCCTTTTCCCGTCAAACGCCTCTGGCCCCTCGCCATCCTCGCGGTGGTGGCGCCCGCCTTGTTCCTTTTCTGGCAGCCACCACCGGCGCCCTCGGTCACTCCCCTCCCGGCCCGCCCGACCCCAGTGCCTCGCCCCGCGGCGCCACCGGCCGCCGCGCCAGTTGCAATCGCCCCATCACCCGCGCCCTCGTCGCCGCCGACGCCCCGGCCGCACCCCGACCTCGACGCCGCCCTCGCGGGCTCCGACCCACAGCAGCGGGCACAACAGTTCCTCCCGAAGTTTGTCGCCCTTTTTTCCCGCGATTTCGAAGCCGCGCTGGCCTATCTGCGCGAGATGCGACGCGGCCCCGAGTTTCCCCAGGCCCTGCTCCTGCTGCTCGAACACCTCAGCCGCCGCGATCCGGCCCGGGCGCTCACAATCGCCGGTGAACTCGCCGTCACCCGCGACGACCGCAATGTCTACAGCATGCTGTTCGACCGTTTCGCCCGGGAGAACGTCTCGCGCGCGATCGTACAGCTCAAACTGGTTCCCACGGGCGAGGCTCGCGACAACGCCCTCCGCGCCCTCACCGATGCCTGGGTTCGCGCCGATCCCGCAGCCGCGCTCGCCTGGGCGCAACAACTCGCCGATCCCGCCGACCGTAACATCGCGCTCGAATCCGCCCTCCGCGATCTCGCCATGCGCGATCCCGCCCGGGCGATCACCGCCGTGCAAGAATCACTCACCGGTCCCGGGGTGGAGCGGATCCTCCAGTTCGCTTTCCAGATTCTGGCCAGCAAGGACCCCACGCAGGCTTCGCAGCTCCTGCTGGCGATTCCACCCGGCGACGTGCAAACGCTTTCCGCGATGGACGTCGCCCGGGCGCTGGCGATGCGCGACATCCCCGCCGCGCTCGTCTGGGCCAGGACGATCCCCATCGATTTCACGCAATGGCTCGCGCTGACCTCCATCCTGTCCGTCTGGGCGCAAAAAGATCCGATGGCTGCGGCCCGTTATGTCGTCGAGATGCCAGCCGGCCCGGGCGTCGATTACATCGCGGGCCAGTTCGCCGCGGTTGTCGCCCTCAAACCGCAGGACGCCATCCTCTGGGCGGAAGCCCTGCCGAGCATCACCGCGCGCAACGCCGCCTTTGTCACCATTGCGTCCTCTTGGGCGCAACGCTCACCCGTCGATGCGATCCGCTGGGCGGAGTCGCTCGAAGGCGAGCCCCTCCGCACCAATGCGATGACGGGCGTTCACTCCCTCTGGCGGATGCTGGACCCGCGCGCCGCCCAGGAGTGGCTCGCCGCCGCCAAGCTGCCCTCCGCAACCAAGGCGAAGATTCTCGCGCCGCGCTAGCCCGCATTTTTCGCACTTATTCTGCTTGTTCCCCAACGTCTCCAGCTCTGATTTTTCCGCTCCGGCGCGGCCGTCGAGTCAATGCGGGCTAACCGCATTCTGCCGTAGGCTGAATGCCGATAACCCGGAAGGCTGCCAGGGGTTGACAGGCGGAAAGCACTTCGGAACGGAGGGTAGCGTCGCCGTCGAGCAGCGGGCCCGCGGAATACACGGAACACGCGGAAAAGATCGGCTTCCGTGTTTTCAGTGTGTTCCGTGGACGTCCTGCCTTGACCCTTGGTTGCGGCTGCGCCGCCTTGGGATCTTGGCGGTTAAATTGGATTGGCTGTTCCTTTGGTGGCGGCCCCGGTGCCGCGTTGGAAAAGTGCAGGTCTAAGCCCCGTGTCGCCGGTGAAAGAAAAAATCCTCGTGGCGATGTCCGGCGGCGTCGACAGCTCCGTCGCCGCGCTCCTCTTGCAACAGCAGGGGCACGACGTCGTCGGCGCATACATGAAGAACTGGATCAACGAGGACAACGTCGTGGGCGATTGTCCGTGGCAGCGCGACATCGCGGACGCCCGCGCGGTTGCCGAACACCTCGGGATCGAGTTCCACGTCGTGAACCTGATGCGCGACTATCGGTCGAAGATCGTCGAGTACCTGCTCGACGGTTACGCGCGCGGTCTCACGCCCAATCCCGACATCAGGTGCAACCGCGAAATCAAGTTCGGGGTCTTCCGCGCCTGGGCGAGGGACCACGGCCTCGCCGCCGTCGCCACCGGCCACTACGCCCGGCGGGTGGAAATTGATCTTCCCGTATCACGGGAAAATGAAAGCTCCGCGGAACGGGGATTGAAACGCGGGTTTTCCCTCCTTGAGGGCGCCGATCGAAACAAGGACCAGTCGTATTTCCTCGCGCTCCTTTCCCAAGCGCAGCTCGCCGACGCCCGTTTCCCGATCGGCCATCTGACCAAACCTGAATTACGCGCGCTGGCGCGTGCCGCCGCCTTGCCAACTGCGGACAAGAAGGACAGCCAGGGGATCTGTTTCATCGGCGAAGTGAAGATGGCCGACTTTCTCCGCGCCTACGTGCCCGATGCGCCCGGCCCGATCGTCCGCGCCACGGACGGCCGCGAGCTCGGCACGCACCGCGGACTGCATTTCTACACCCTCGGCCAGCGCAAGGGCATCAGGGTCCCCTCCAACACCGACCACCAAGCCTACGTGGTTGTCGGCAAGCGCGCCGCGGATCGCGCGCTCCTTGTCGCCTTCGATCACCCCGACGCCCCGGGGCTTTTTCAACGCGAGGTCAGCGTGCACTCCTTGAGTTGGATCGGCGCCGCGATCACGACACCCCGCACCCTCGAAGGGCGCGTGCGTTACCGCGATCCGCGCGTGCCCCTGAAATTCGAACCCCAGCCCGGCGGTGGCACGGCGCACATCACGTTTGGCGCCCCGCAACGCGGTCTCGCCAGCGGCCAGGTGCTCGCCTTCTACGACGGTGAGCAATTGCTCGGCGGCGGGGTGTATGTCTAGCCCCTCCTTCCCGACCAGCACTTTTAACCCGTCGATCGGCTCCGTTGATTCCCCGCCAACTTTCCACGCTGGCGCATCCCGGGCCGACCCGCTTCTCTCCGGTCCACCCCATGCACCTGCCCACCTTCGCCCGCTCGCGACTGCCGCGTTTTGTTTTCCTGGGCGCACTCGCCCCGCTGGCGCTTGCCGCCGGGGATCTCGCGCAAAACTGGCCGCGCTTTCGCGGCCCCAACGGCTCGGGCGTCGCGTCCGGCGACATCCCCGCCAAATGGACCGGGGAGAACCGGCTCTGGAAGATTAAGCTTCCCGGCGAGGGCCACGGCTCGCCGGTGGTATGGGGCCAGCGGGTGTTTCTCCTCTGCGGGCGCGAAGCCGAGGGGGAGCGCATCCCCGTGTGCGTCGACGCCGCCTCCGGCCGGGAACTCTGGCATTCCACCCTTGGCGTCGCCTACCGCAGTGGACACAAATTCAACAGCCCGGCTTCCACCACTCCGGCGGTTGATGCCGACCACGTTTATTTCTCGTGGAGCTCGCCGGAGAAAGTGTTTGTGGCGGCCTACACCCATGACGGGGTGCCGGTCTGGACCGCCGATCTTGGGGCGATGAACCGGGAGCATGGCTTCGCGAGTTCTCCCATTCTTCACGACGGCCTGGTCATTCTCTCCAACGACCAGGAAAAAGACTCGGCCCTGTTCGCGCTGGATCGCCACACCGGCAAGGTGCGCTGGAAACTGCCGCGGGCGGAGAACCACTCAAACTACTCCACCCCGTGCCTCTACACGCCGTCGGGCGGTGTGCCGCAGATTGTGGTTTCGAGCTGGAGGCTCGGCGTCACGGGCATCGAGGCGGCCACCGGCCGGCAACTCTGGCAGGCCGGCGTGTTTTCCCAAGGGAGAGCGGAGCGGGCCGTCGGTTCGCCCATCGCCATTGACGAATTGGTGATCGCCAACTGCGCGTTTGTGAACGGGCCCAAACATGTCGTGGCCCTGCGCCCGGACCGGGCGGGCGGCATGACCGAAGTCTGGCGGGTGGAAAAAACCGTGCCGCACATCCCGTCCGTCATCGCCGTGGGCGCCCGCGCTTATCTGTGGAGCGACCAGGGCATCGTCAGTTGCGTGCGACTGACCGACGGCAAAGTCCTTTGGCAGGAGCGGGCGGGGCGCGACACCTTTGGTTCCCCCGTGGCGGTAAACGGCCGGCTGTTCAGCGTGGACAAAGGCGGCACGGTCACGGTCCTCGCCGTCGCGGACACATTTGAAGTCCTCGCGCAGAATGAGCTGGGCGAACTCTGCCAGTCCACCCCCGCGTTGGCCGGCGGCCGGATGTTCATCCGGACGTGGGAACATCTGCACGCCATCGGGGCGGCGCGCTGAGCGGAGACGCGGTTTTCAGCGGCACGCTCCGCGGAGCGGCATCTCCAAGATCACGCCTCGAGCCACGAGGATGGGCGCTTGCCCCAGCGCCCATCGCAACCGGGTCTCCGGCAGGCAAACCACGCCAGAGGCGGACAAGCCTCCGATTCGTTGGCCCCGCAATTTCCGGCGTCAACCCGCGCGCTCCGCCTCCGCGCGCATTAACTTCCACAGCGCATCGACGTGGGTGCGTTCCGTCTGCAGCCCACCGATCGCAACCCGCACCATCCAGCGCCCGTCGAGCAGCGCCGGCGTGAGATACGCCGCACCGGATGCGTTGATGCGCTCGACCCACGCGAGCGTGTGCTCGTCCAGTGTCTCCCCGGCCAGTCCCGCGGGTTCGTGGCGCACGCACACCGTCTGCAAATGCACCGGCGCCAGCACGCGCCAGCCGCTCGCGCGTGCGGCCCGCACCTCCGCGGCCAACCACTGCGCGTTCGCCAGGTCGCGCCGCAGACGGGCCGCCAGTTCCTCCACCCCCTGCTCGCGAATCAGACACCATAACTTCAGCGCGCGAAATCGCCGGCCCAGCGGAATGCCCCAGTCGCGGAAATTTTTCACCTGCGCATCGACCCCGCTCTGCAGGTAGCTGGGATTGGTGCTCATCACCCGCACGAGGTGCCGCGGATCGCGCACGAAATAGAGCGAACAGTCGAACACCACCCCGAGCCATTTGTGGGCGTTGAGCACCAGCGAATCCGCCCCCTCGATCCCGTCCCACATCCAACGGCACTCCGGCAGGATCATCGCCGCACCCGCCATCGCCGCATCCACGTGCAGCCAGATCCCGTGCTTCCGCGCGATCGCCGCAATCGCCGCGATCGGATCGAGCGCCGCCGAGGTCGTCGTGCCCGTGGTGGCGACGATTGCGCCGGGCGTGATGCCGCGCGCGCGATCGGCGGCAATCGCCGCCGCCAGGGCGTCCGCCCGCAGACCGTGGTTTTCATCCGTCGCAATCGCCCGTAAATTTTCCCGCCCGAACCCCGCCAACAACGCCGCTTTCACCACCGAACTGTGCGCGTCCGCCGAATGGTAAATCGCCAGAGGCGCCGCCGCGCCTTGCAGGCCCCCGCCGGCGAGCGGGAAATCCGACGCCCTTTCCCGCGCGCACAACAACGCCACGAGCGTCGCGGTCGACGCCGTATCCTGAATCACCCCGCTCCAGGCACCGGAGAGACCCACCATCTGGCGCATCCAATCGGTCACGACTTCCTCCAGTTCGGTCAACGCCGGGCTCGACTGCCAGGAAAGTCCAATCACTCCCAGCCCCGAACTGAGGGTGTCGCCCAGCACCGAGGAAAGTTCGGCGTTGGCCGGAAAATACCCAAAGAAGGCGGGATGTTGCCAGTGGGTCAGCCCCGGCAAAATGATGTCATGTACATCCCGATACACGTGCTCGAACGCCTCGGGCCGCGCCGGTGGCGCCACCGGCAGCCGTGCCCGCACCGCCCCGGGCGCGACCGGCGGACGCACCGGTCGCTCCGCGACCCGCGCCCGATAATCGGCGATCAAGTCGATCAACTGGTGGCCGTGATGGCGGAATTCCTCGGGGGTCATGGCTTCCCACGGGCGGCCCGGGCAAGGTGCGATTTCCCGCAGGACATGGCAGCGTGAACGAGCAAGTTAGAGGGTGGCCGGGCAGCAGCGTGCGCCCGACCGGAATCGGCGCAAGCGCGGATTTGACAGGCACGCCACCCCGCCCGACGTATTTTTGCCCAGGCTGGGCCGGATGCTGGGGCTTGCGCTCCGCGCGCGCCTTTTTGGCGGATGCAGTCAACCGCGCGCGGAGCGCACGGTTCACCTTTCATGTCGCGTCGTCCTCGTGCAAGAATCCGCCCGCCACCACCCGGTTTCCGTGTGACCGATTTTTGCATGAATCACGCCAAGATGGCATCGACGGCTCATATCGTCCTACTGTACTCTGCCCAATTCCAATCAATGGCACAGCTTCCGGTCCAAGGGACTTCCCGCCAGCTCTGCGCCTGGCCCACATTTCGAACACGACAAAGGTGGTTCGCCCCAGGTGGCATCCCCCGGAGGGGCGACATTGCTGTCGCCGATGTCTTCGGGACATGCATCCGCGGCAGGAATGCCGCCACTCCGACAATCGACAGTGCTACGACAGAACTGTGGGCCAAGTGCAGCGCCAGCCTGGCGTTTCCAGGTCCGACGCCCGGCGCATCGACCGGATTACCCGCTGGGCGGCCGCGGTGAAACTACTTTGCTCCAGTCTGCTGATGCTGGCCGCCACCTCGGTGGCCTGGGGTTATGCCGTGATCACCAATCCGAACACCAAGCTGCCGATCAAATGGCCGGCGGGCCCGATTGCACTGCAGATCAAGGCCGACAACGTCACCCCCCTCGACGGTGACAGCTCGACCCGCGCCGGCACGATCCAGTCAGCGTCCCAGATTCTGAACAGCTTTCTCGGCTCCGCCCAGTTTCAGCCGCAAATCACGGCCCCCGGCTCCACGGGAAGCCGCAATGGCGTCAATGAAGTCGTCTTCGCCGCCACCATCTACGGGTCCGGCTTCGATTCCCGCACCCTGGCGGTCACGCTCTCGCGGCACGACGGCAACGCCGCCGCCGAGGCCGATGTCATCTTCAACAGCAACCACGCGTGGGATTCCTACCGAGGGCAGTTTTTCGGGCACAAAGGCGCGTACGACATTCAGCGGGTCGCCATCCACGAACTGGGCCACGTCCTGGGGTTGGATCACCCGGACGAAGCCACGCCGGCCCAGTCGGTGTCCGCCATCATGAACAGCGTCATCAGCGACGTCGATGCGCCCACCGCGGACGACATTGCCGGCGCGCAACTCCTCTACGGGCCACCCGGAGTGCCCGGGAACAACAACTTTGCCAATGCCATCAACCTGACCCTGAGCAACGGCGTGGCCAGGGTGACCGGTTACAACACCAACGCCACCAAGGAGGCCGGCGAGACCGCGCACGCCGACAACGCCGGCGGCCGATCCGTGTGGTGGAAATGGACCGCGCCCGCCGCCGGCAGTGTCGCGCTGAACACGCAGGGCAGCATCTTTGACACGACGCTCGGGGTTTACACCGGCTCCTCGGTCTCCACCCTCGTCACCATCGCCTCCGTTGACGATGTGGAGCCTGGCATAATTCAATACAGCTCCTTGATCTTCCCGGTCACGAGCGGCACGACGTACGCGTTCGCGGTGGATGGTTTCGATGGCGATTCGGGATTTGTCACACTCAACCTCGCGTTCACCCCGGCCCCTACCCCGGTCGCGCCGATCGTCACTTCGCCGCCGATGAGCCAGACGGTAATCGCCGGGGCTACCGTGACCTTCAGCGTGACGGCGACCGGCACCCCCGCGCCCTCCTACCAATGGCGACGGGGAGGAACGAATCTCGCGGGGGCGACCTTGTCGACTCTCACGCTGAACAACGTGCAACCAGGCGACGCCGGCGGCTATTCGGCCGTGGTGACGAACAGCGCGGGCTCGGTGATATCGGAGGCGGCAATCCTCACCGTGATTCCACCGACTCCGCCGGCCATCACAATTCACCCGGCAGGCGGCACGCTCAATGTTTCCGACGTGGCGAGTTTGAGTGTCACCGCGACCGGGTCGGCACCGCTCTCGTATCAATGGAGGAAAAGCGGCGCCGCCATCGCGGGGGCGGTCAGCAGCACGTTGCTTCTCGGGCCAGTCACGCCAGTGAGCGCCGGCAGTTACGATGCAGTGGTATCCAATCTCGCCGGATCGGTGACAAGCAACCCGGCCGTTCTGATCGTCAACCCACCGATCACCATCGTCACCCAGCCGGCGACCCAGACGGGTTTCGTCGGGCGGTCCGTAACTTTGTCGGTTGTGGTCGCTGGCACCGCGGGTGCTCCACGATACCAATGGCGCAAAGACGGTATCGCCCTCGGCGGCGCCACCAGCGGCAGTCTGACGCTGACCTCCCTGCTGCCGGGCAACGCGGGTTCGTACGATGTCATCGTTTCCGATGTTTCCGGAGCTTACAGCCTCTCCAGCAACCCCGCAACGCTCACCGTGAGTGACGCGGCGCCGTCCTTCACCACGCAACCCCTCGGCGCGACCGTCGCGGCAGGCGGGACGGTGACGCTGAACATCGGCGTCGCCGGCAGCGGGCCGCTGACCTACCAGTGGCGGCGCAACGGACTTGCCGTTTCGGGGGCGACCGCCGGCTCGCTGCCCATCGTCAACGCGCAGACGTACGATAGCGGCGAATACACGGTCATCGTGACAAACGCCCGCGGCAGCGCGACCAGTGCGGTGGCACGCCTCAACGTCGTTCCCCGGGTGATGACGTTTTCCGCCCGCCTCGTGATTGGAACGGAGGGCGCGGTCGCGGTTTTCACGGTCGAAGGCGCGGTCAGCAAGACGCTGCTCCTTCGCGCCGTCGGACCCGGGCTGGCGCCGTTCGGCATCACGGGTCTCATGGCCAATCCGCAACTCGAGGTTTTCGACGGGGCGGGCAATCCGATCGCGGTGAACGACAATTGGGACGCGACCGCCAACGCATCCATGATCGCTACGACGACCGCGGCGATCGGGGCGTTTCCGCTCGACGTGGGCAGCCGCGACAGTGCGGTGTTGCGGAGCTTCGCCCCGGGTTCCTACACGGTGCGGGCCACCGCGGCCAGCGACGCGGGCGGCATCGCCTACCTCGAACTCTACGACGCCGACCTGGCTCCCGGCCCGAACAGCACCATTCCCCATGTGGCGGTGCGCGGCCGCGTCTCACCCGGAAGCGGAGTGCTCATCGGCGGCCTGGGCTCGAATAGCCGCGGGCCGCGAAGTTACCTGCTGCGCGCGGTGGGTCCAGGCTTGGGGCTGGCCGAAGCCGTGAGCGATCCGACGTTCCTCGTGGTTCGCGACAGCTCGCTCGTCGGGATGAACGACAACTGGGACGCCGTTGCGCTCGAAGCCGAGGTGACCGCGGCAGCGGCGGCGCGCCTGGGACTGGCGCCGCTCGCGGCCGGCAGCCGGGATGCCGCGCTCGTGTTGACCGGGAACGTTCACGCCGGGCCGCACACGATGCAGGTGAGCAGTCCCGAGGGAGCCGGGGGCCTCGTGCTGCTGGAACTCCACGATCTCGATGCCGCGCGGCCAGCGGTTTTCGCGCCGGTGATTGCCTCGCCGCCCGGCGCCATCGTGGCGGATCCAGGCGCACCTTTTACGCTCCGTGCGCTGGTGTACGGGACGCCGCCGCTGGCGTATCAGTGGACAAAGGACGCCGTGTTGCTGGCGGGCGCGACGAAGGCGGCGTACACGGTGCCGGCGGCGGCGGCGGCGCACGTGGGCAGCTACAAGTTGGTCGTCACGAATGCGCACGGTACGGTCACCAGCCCCGCGGCGGGGGTGGCGGTGCGCAGCGTGCAGCTCATCAGCCAGAGCGCGTCGGCCGGGGCGAATACGGTCGTGCCGGTGCAGCTCGTCGCGAGCGGCACCGAGAACGCCGTCGGCTTCACGATCAACTTCGATCCGGCGAAACTCGCCTTCGTGAGTGCGGTCGTGGGGGCGCAGGCGGCGGATGCCTCGCTCAACACCAATTCCACCCAGCTCGCCGCTGGCAAACTCGGTATCGCCCTCGCAAAGCCCACCGGCACGACCTGGACGGCGGGGACGCAGGAGATCGTCAGGCTCACGTTTACCGTCAACGCGAGTCTGGCGGGCGGCACCGTGGCCGCGCTGACGTTTGGCGACACGCCCATCCTGCGGGAGATCTCCGATGCCTCGGCGAATGTGCTGCCGGGCGGCTACCAGGGCGGCACGATCACGGTGCCCACCGGATTCGAGGCGGACATGAATGCGAATGGCGCCGTGTCGATCACCGACTGGGTGAAGGTCGGTCGCATCGTGGCCGGATTGGATGCCGTGGCGAACGGCATCGATTTCCAGAAGGCGGACTGCGCGGGCCGCACCACGTTGGGCAACGGCGTGCTTTCGATCTCCGACTGGGTGCAGGCCGGCCGCTACGCCGCCGGCCTCGACCCGCTCACCCCCGCTGGCGGGCCGACGGCGCCGAATCCGTAAGCTACAGCGCCGCCTGCTTGAAGAGCGGATCGGCGATCATGGTGTCGAATTGCTTGCCTTCGATGAAGACCCGCACGTTGCGGTTGCCCGGGAATCGCCCACCAATCTTGCCGAGCAACGCGCGCCCTTCCTCCACCCGCCCCAGCAGGGCCAGCACATAAACCTGTTTGAGCCAGGGCTCGACGTCGGCCTTGGTCTTGTCCGCCGCGGCCGCGTTTTCATAGGCTTTGAGCGCCCCAAGGTAGGCCTGCTTGGCACCGCTCTTGTTGCCCAGCCGAACCCGCATCGAACCCAGGCTGGTCCAATAGACTCCATTGTCCGGGACGAGCCCCGTCGCCTTCGTCAGCCCACTCTCGGCCCGCGCCCAATCGCGCATGTTCATCGCGAAGTTCGCGTCCGCCACCAGAAAATCCGCCTCCTTCCGCTGGAGTTCGGTGATTTCCTTTTTCTTCGCCCCGCAGCCCATGGCGCCCAGAGCGAGCCCGAGCGCCAGCAAGCCGGTGACGGCCCGCCACGGTTGGCGGAGCGGACGCCTGGGCTGCGTGGCAACGGTGCGGGCGGAAGCGGTCGTCATGATCCGAAACCAGGCGAGGCCACCGCCTAGGCCCGATCCGCCGGCACGTTCGCGAGCGCCTCTTCGATGGTGGTGAGACCTTCCTTCACCTTCAGGATACTGTCCTGGTGCAGCGTCTTCATGCCGTTCTTCATCGCGATCTTCTTCAATTCGGCCGCCTCCATCTCCTTGTTGATCGCCGCCACCAATTCCTCGTTGGTCACCATCAATTCATGGATGCCGACGCGTCCTTTATATCCGCTGCCACCGCATTTGGGGCAGCCTTTCGGGTTGGCCTTGAAAATCTGCCCCGACCAGCTCAAAGCGGTCTCCACAATTTCCTTCTCCCGTCCCTCCGGCACGTACGGCACCCGGCATGTCTTGCACACCCGCCGCATCAGTCGCTGGGCGCAGACACACAACAACGACGACGACACCATGAAGGTCTCCACGCCCATTTCCGTGAGGCGGGAGATCGTCGTCGGCGCGTCGTTGGTGTGCAACGTCGAGATGAGCAAATGCCCGGTCAGCGCGGCCTCGATCGCGATGCCCGCCGTCTCCTTGTCGCGGATTTCGCCCACGAGAATGATGTCGGGATCCTGCCGGAGAAAGGCGCGCAACGCCGTGGCAAACGTCAGCCCGATCTGCCGGTGCATCTGCATCTGGTTCAGGCCGGGCAGCGTGTATTCGATCGGATCCTCGGCCGTGCGGATGACGATGTCGGGCGTGTTGATCTCGTTGAGCGCGGAATAGAGCGTCATCGATTTGCCCGAGCCCGTCGGTCCGCAGTGCAGGATCATGCCGTAGGGCTGGCGGATGCAGTCGCGATACCGGGCGAGATTTTCCTCTGAAAAACCGAGCGCCGGGAGCGGCAGCGTCGTCTTCTGCTTGTCGAGAATACGCATCACCACGCCCTCGCCGTGATTGAGCGGCGCCGTTGAGACGCGCAAATCGAGATCGAGGTTCTTCTTCGTGTACTGCTTGAAGACGATGCGTCCGTCCTGCGGCAACCGGCGCTCCGAGATGTCCAGGTTGCACATGATCTTCAGCCGGGCGATCAGGGCGGGACCGACCTTCTTGGGCAGGCGGAGTTTTTCATGGCAAATGCCGTCAATGCGGTTCCGCACGATCACTTCCTTTTCCTGCGGCTCGATGTGAATGTCGCTCGTGCCCGAGAAATACGCGTCCTCGATAATCCGGTTGGCGAGTTGAATGATGGGGCCCGACTCCTCGCTGACGTCGTCCTCCTTCAACTCGCCTTCGACCGCGCCCTCGCCGTACTCGGCGCCAATCTGCATCACCACGTCGTCGAAACCCGCGGCCTTGTCCTGGCCCTTGGCGAACTTGTCCTTGATGTCCTTTTCCCGGGCCAGCAGGCGCACGACCGGCTTGCCCGTCATTTCCTGGATCTTCGTCGGCAGGGTGACTTCGAACGGGTTCGCAAACGCGACCAGCAACATGTCGCCCACCTGCCCGACCGGCAGCACGAGATTTTCCTGGCAGAACTCCTGCGGGATGCGTTCGAAGGTCTGCGGGGTCACCTTGTAATGCGCCACATTGTACGGCGAGAGATGGAGCGCCCGCGCCTTCGCGACCAGGCACTGAAACGCGCTGATCTTGAATTCCTCCTGCAACAGCTTGTCCAAGGCATCGCCGCTGAGATCGTCGGGGCGCGTCGCCAGTGCGTTGCGTTGATCCGCGTCCAAGCGGTGCATCTCGACAAGCTTGGTGACAATCTGGAGCTGAATCTTTCCGAGCGGCATGGAAAATTGGGTTAGGCGGGCGATCCCGCGCGCCGGGATCCGACCTTGGAACTGGGGGTCGGTTCACTCATTTGGCGGGAGGTGGCGTGGCGCCGATTCCGGCGGGAGCGGCGGCGACGGCCGGAGCGGCGGCGAGGGCGGCCGCCGCGAGCGTGGCGGCGTGCTTTTCGAGGTAGTCGGCGATGCACTCCAGCGTCGTCCCGAACCAGAGAATCTGGCCGCCAAGCAGCTTCTCCCAGTGGCTCCGCACCGCCGGGCTCAAATAGTACGCCGTGGCGATGAAGGTGAACTCCTCCTCGTGATCGAAGGGCACCGACCACGTGGCCCAACACGCGCCGGTATCGAGGTTCTTCCGCGAATCCTCCGGCACCTCATAATCCCGCAGGTCAACCAGGCCGACTCCCTCCGTCTCGACGATGCGGTGCAGCACCTCGTCCTCTTTCAACACCTTCATGTCATAGGCCAGGATGCCCAGGATCGTGCTCTGCCGGGGCTGGTCGGTGGCCACGAGATCGATCAACTTCTCGTTGGCGATCTCCAGATCCTCGATCTTCACCAAATTGTGCTCGACCAGATTGGCGCCCAACATCCGGTTGGCGCGCATCAGAAGCGGACGATGTTCTTTCGACATGGACACGGTAGGAGTAGGTCAGGTCGCCGAGGGTTGCGAAGCTTTTTCCACGGCGCGGAATTTCGCGACTCGTTTTTTCAACTCTTTTTTCAATTGATCGATCCCACTGCCAGTGGCGCAGGAGATCTCCCGCACCTCGGCCGTCCGATGGCGGCGCTTGAATTTCGCCAGCAACGCGACGGATTCCGGCAGATCCATCTTGTTCGCCACCACCAGGCGGGGTTTGGCGAGCAACGCGGGATCGTAGAGTTTTAGTTCGTGCAACAGATGTTTGTAGTCGTCGCGGGGGTCCCGCGCATCCGTGCCCGCCATGTCGATCAGGAAGATTAGTACGGCACATCGTTCGACGTGACGCAGAAAACGATGGCCCAGCCCGCGATTTTCATGGGCGCCCTCGATGAGCCCGGGCACATCGGCGAGCAGGAGCCGCTGGTGGCCCTTCGCTTCATCCGGGTACTCGATGACCCCGATTTGGGGATGCAGGGTGGTGAAAGGATACGCCGCGGTCCGCGGGCGCGCCTTGGTGATCCGGCCGGTCAGCGACGATTTTCCCGCGTTTGGAAAACCCACGAGACCGACATCCGCGATGCTTTTCAAAACCAGCCGGTAACTGCCCGCCTCGCCTTCGAGTCCCGGATTGGCCCGCTTGGGTGCGCGATTGGTCGAGTTCTTGAAATGCGTGTTGCCCCACCCGCCGTTGCCGCCCTTGCACAGCACGATCTGCTCGGCGTCGGCGACCACCTCGGCGACGGGTTTCCCGGTCGCCAGATCCGTCACCACCGTGCCGAGCGGGAGCCGGATGACGCACGGTTTGCCGTCGCGACCGTGGCAATCCGCCCCCTGCCCATGCTCCCCACGCTCGCCCCGCCAATGCGGCTGGTACTTGTAGTCGACCAGGTTGTTGGTGTTGACGTCGCCGAGCAGAATCACGTCGCCCCCGCGTCCGCCATCGCCGCCGTTGGGCCCTCCCCATGGCTCGTATTTTTCCCGGCGAAAACTCGTGCAGCCGCGACCACCATCACCGGCGGCAAACTTTACTGTGCATTCATCGACGAACATTCATCCCAGCATACAGAACCCGGCACGTTTGCCAAGGGGGCGGATCGCAAATCAACGATTGCCTCCGTGATCGGCGGCCTGCGCCGCCAGGATCCGCACGAGACCATGCCGATCGCCTCCGATCACCCTCATCAAACGGGTTGCGAGCATGGTGGCGCAGGGAATGAAGGACGTCCGCCGGGCGGCATGCTCCGCCTGAAAGGTTTTGGCGCAGCCAAAACCTCACTCCTCCAACTCCACGTTCCAATAGGCGACGTCGAGAAAATCCTTCCAGACTTCATGGCGCTGGTGGCCGAGCACCAGCGAGATGACCGGCCGCCATTTCGGGCGGACGGGTTTGCGGATCAGCCTCATGGACGCCTCGTGCGGGAGCCGGTTGGCCTTGCGCGTATTGCACTTGATGCACGAACACACGATGTTCTCCCACGTGGTCTTCCCGCCGTAGTCGCGCGGGATCACGTGGTCGAGGTTCAACTGCTCCCGCGCCATCGGTCGCGCGCAGTACTGGCAGGTGTTCTTGTCCCGCTCGAAGACGTTGTTGCGCGTCAGCTTCAGCTCCTTGCAGGGCAGCTTGTCGAAAAACGTGAGCAGGATCACCCGCGGAAACCGGATCACCCGGGTCGGCGTATGGACCTTGTCGAGCTCCGCCAGCGGCGGATTGCTCGTCGAGAAGTCGATCCAGTCGAGCATCGAGAACGTGCGGAAATCGTCGTCGTGATGATGCACCACCTGCGCGTGATCGCGGGCCAGCAGCCCGAACGCCCGCTTCGCGCCAATCACATTGACCGCCTGCCAGAGGCGGTTCAGCACGAGCACGGGTTGTTCAAGCACGGCTTCCATTTCGGTGGTACGGGGCCACGGCATTACTAGGACGGGCGTGGGAGTGTCAAGGGCGGGGACGGGGATGCGCGGTCGGTTCTTTTCGGAGGGCCGCGTCCGAGCCCCCCGGGCTTGTCGCATGCGCTTTGTCGCCGCCGTGTCCTCGACCGGAAACAACGGCGCCGACGAAGCGGCGCCCTCCGCCAAGCGACCCGCCGCCGCCAACTCGCAGAGGCGCGGCGCCCGCCGTCAAAACGGCTCCCCGCGCAACAGCTGCCGCTTCCGTCGCAGGTAATGTTCGAAATTCGCCAGCGACACATCGGGCGGCACGAGATGATCGACCGTCGGAATGAAGCCGCCGTCGGCCACCAACGGTTGCAGCGTGCGCAGGTGCGTGTCGATGGCCCTGGCATCCTTCGCGAGTTCGCGTTTGTCGACTCCGCCCCACAGCCGGAGCGACCGGCCAAATTTCTTGCGGATCGCCAGCGGGTCCATCTCCGCCGCCCGCTCCAGCGGCCAGATCGCGTCGACCCCCGTCTCCAGCAGGAGCGGAAGGAGGAGTTCGCAGTTCCCATCGGTGTCGACGACGAACCAGCGCACCCCGGCCGACTTGAAAAACGCGACCAGCCGCCGCAGGTGCGGAAAAATATAGGTCCGGTAGGTGTCGGGGCTGAGCAGCGGTCCGTTTTTCATGCTCATGTCCTCGTTGAGAAAAACGTAATCCGGCTTCACCCCGCGCTCCAGCAGCGGGCGCGCGGTCTCGATCGTGAAGTCCGCCACGAACTCCATCATCTCGTGCATCAGCTCCGGCTGGTCGTACCACGCGTAACTGAGATTTTCCGTGCCCATCCACTCGCGCGCCCGCCAGTAGAATCCCAGCGTGCTACAGTTCTTCCCCAACACCAGCACGTGCTCGCGTTGCTGCCAGCCGGCCAGCTGGAACTTATCCCAATATGCCGGATACCGGCTCGGCGACGAGGGGCGGAAACGCTTTTTCAGCGCCACAAAATCTTCCCGCGTCTCCACCGGAAAACGCAGATACTCGTCCATGCTCGCGCGCATTCCGGCGACCGCACCCGTCACCAGCGCGCGGCTCACCACGCCGTTCGCCCGCTGGATGATCTCCGTCTCACCTTCGCGCGCCAGCACTTTCTCCTCGTACGGCGGCACCAGGTCGAAGCGAACGTCAACGTACTCCCGCGGATCCATGTCCCAGCGCGCCTCGCCGACAAACCAGTCCCAATGCAGGTCGTCCACCGCCAGGCCTTCGTCGCGCCAGCGCTGCTTGGTCTGCGCCCAGGTGCCGACCTCGTGATTCGGCACACGGTCCACCGGCTGGTAATTCATGCAGGCGTGAAACCGTTCGAGGGAGGTCATAAAATCGGAGGTGGTGGGGGCAACGGTCGGGATCAGAGTGCGAGGTGATCGATGTACGCGTCCTCAAAGCCGGGCTGGAGATTGAGCTCGATCGACTCCAACCGGCCGCACGCGAGCTTCATCTCTTCCAGCAGACGGCGATCGTTCAAACCGAGAAACGCCCCGCCGAGCGAGGTGTTGCCCGCGACCGAGATTTGCCCCGGCGAGAAACCCGGCAGCAAGCCGCAGCCGATCGCGTGCTCCAGCGAGAGGTGCAGGCCGAAGCCGCCCGCGAGATGCACCGTCTTGATCTCGCCCGGAGTCGTGCCGAGCAGACGGAGGAGCGTCGTGATGCCGGCCGCGATGGCCGCCTTCGCCTGCAGCAGCCGGGCGATGTCCACTTCGGAAATCCAGATCGGGCCCGACGCGCCCCGCGGATGCAACCGGAGTTTGCGGCCCCACTGATCCGCCGCGATTTCCTCCCCGGCCCTCGCGGCAAGCCCGGCGGTAAAGCGCCCGGTTTCCCCGAGAATCCCGGTGCGGCGGCCCTCCCACAGGAAATCCACGTACGCCGAACCACAGAGGCCCATTGGCCGGTCGCCCCCGCCAATCACCTCACACTCCACCCTCCACGGCTCCGCCACCAGCCGCACCCGCTCGATCGCCCCCCGCACGCCCCGCACGCCGCACGAAAGCCCCGCACCTTCGAACGCCGGACCCGCCGCGGTCGCGCAGCCGATCAGCCGGTCGCCAAACTTCGCGATGATCTCCCCGTTGGTGCCGACGTCGACGAGCAGCGTCGGCCCCGCATCGTAGAGCAGGCCCGTGGCGACAATTCCAGCCGCGAGGTCCGCGCCCACATACGCCGCCGGACCCGGCAACAGGTGAACCGCCGTCCCCACTCCACCGAATTCCAGCCCGAGCTCGCGCGGCGCGTACTCCCGGTGATCGAGAAAAACCGCCGAAAACGGGTGCGTGCCCATCGGCGTCGGGTCCACGCCCGCCAGCAAATGCTGCATCGTCGTGTTCCCCGCGACCGTCATCACCCCGACGTCACTCAGTGCGACGCCCGCCTCCGCGCACGCGGCGGCGAGCAGCGGTTGGATCGTCTCGACCGCAATCGCCCGCTGCAGCCGTTGCACCGCGCCGGGCTCCGTCGCACACCGTTGAATGCGCGTCAGCACATCCTCTCCCTGGCTGATCTGCGCGTTGAAGGCCGACGCCTCCGCGACCACGTTCCCCCCCGCGAGATCGCACACCAGCAACGCCACCGTCGTCGTGCCCACATCCACCGCCGCACCATAGCGTGCCGTCGACGGCAGCGGATCCCGCGCCCAGGGAATGTTCAGGCGAAACTCCGACACCACCGCGGGCTCGTGCCGGAGCAGCGAACGCGCCGGTACGCCGAGCCGCACCTCGCCCCCCGCCGGCAACCGCAGCTGGCACGCGCGCACCAACCCGCCCGCCACCGACTCAATCGCTCCGCCCCCGGCCAGCTGGCGGAGTTCGCCCGCGCGCACCTCGACTTCGCAGCCGGCGCACAAGCCGCGCCCGCCGCAACGCGTATTCAGAGAAACACCACGCCGCGCAAGCAGCTCCGACAGCGGCAGCGCCCCCTCTCCGGCCGACACGGCAAGCTCGCGCGAGCCGTCCGGCGTCTCGAGTTGCAGGCGGACGGCGTTCACGGCAAAGGCGGCCGGGGCACCGCCCGGATGATGGTCTCGTCCGCGGTCAGCCGGATCACGTGATTTGGCGGCACCACCAAAAAGCGCCGCTCATCCCAACGACCGGCGAGCAAATCGACCAGCAACCCTGGATCCCCGCGGACCTGGTCGAACGACCAGCCGAGACAGCCGGCGCAATGCTGCGTGTAGCGCACCTCCTTTTCCGTCTCGCCCACTCCGAGTCCGACGTAGGTCGCGCGATCGTACTTCTCGATCCATCCCTGCTCGACCTCCATCAGGTAATCGACCTCGTCCGCCTCGAATTTTTCCGCGTATTCCCGTCGCAGGCGGGCCTCCCGATCCGGCCCCGGCGGCGCATGGCTCTTGATCCAGCCCGGGCTGTACCAGTACGTGCCCGGATGCTCGCGAAGATACGTCGCATAGCGTTCCTTGTCCCCGAGAAACAGGGTCACGCAATCGTGGGCCCGCGCGATCACGAGCGGACAACGCGCATGCCGCAGGTCCTCCACCCCGCGGCTGCACAGCCCGTATACCAGCGCGATCACGTCGGTCCCGGCGTCGGCCTCCGCCGCCTCCACCGCCGCCTGCAATTCCCGCTGCAGCCGCACCGGCTCGTTGTGCAGCCCCTGCGGCAGGAAGACGAGCTGGCGCACGTGCGCGAGTCCGCGCGCATAATGACGGACCTCGTCCTCGAGCACGTTGCACGCGATGACCGTGAGTTGTGGCGGAGATGGCATGAGTGGTGCCGGTAAGCTCGAACATTTTCCAACCCGGCTCAAGGCCACCGTTTCGACAAGCTCAAGGCCCCGAGCGGTGTCGCGGGGCAACCAAAGGAGGGCGGTCTTCATCCGTGATTGATCCGTGTAATCCGTGGTTGCCCGTCTGGAGAAGCGCCCATTGGAAAATCGTGCCCGCGCGGTCGAAATGGTTCCATCGCATCGCCCGCAGGCGATGCCACCTTGCCTCCTCCGCCGACGGACCGAGGAACGAAGCGCGGCAAGGGTGAGAAAATGCGCGCTCGCCCCCGATCTTCGCGCTCGTCCTCGGCACAATAATTGTTTCCTCTACCCCTCTCCATGCATCCCGCCGAACGCATCCTCCTCGGTCCCGGCCCCAGCCCGGTGCCCCACCGTGTCCTCCGCGCCCTCAGCGCCCCGACCCTCGGTCACCTCGACCCGCAGTACCTCACCATCATGGACGAGGTCTGCGAGATGCTCCGGAAAGTCTTCCAGACGAAAAACGCCCTGACCTTTCCCGTCAGTGGCACCGGCATGGCCGGCATGGAGTGTGTCGCCGTCAATCTGATCGAGCCGGGCGACGAGGTCATCGTTTGCGTCAACGGTGTGTTCGGCACGCGCATGAAGGACGTGATGGAACGTTGCGGCGCCACCGTCCACGCGCTCGAGACCACCTGGGGCGACGTGTTCACGCTGGAACAGATCTCCGCCGCCTTCGCCGCCCATCCCAAATCGAAACTAATCGGCATCGTCCACGCCGAGACCAGCACCGGGGCACATCAACCCCTCGAAGGTCTGGCCGCCATCGTCCAGGCCCACGGCGCGCTGCTCGCGGTCGACGCCGTCACCAGCCTCGGCGGCCATGAATTGCGGGTGGACGACTGGGGCATCGACGCGATCTACAGCGGCACGCAGAAGTGCCTGAGCTGCCCGCCCGGACTTTCCCCCGTGAGTTTCGGCCCGCGCGCGCTCGCCCGCATGGACGCCCGCAAGACCAAGGTGCAGTCGTGGTACCTCGATGTCTCGATGCTGCGCAAGTACTACACCGGTGGCGGCGGCGGTCGCGTTTATCACCACACCGCGCCGATCAACATGACGTATGCGTTGCACGAAGCGCTGACCATCGTGCTCGAGGAGGGGCTCGAGGCGCGCATCGCGCGTCATGCCGCGATGCATCAACGCCTGCGCGCCGGCCTCGAAAAACTCGGCCTCGGCTACATCCCAAAGCGCTCGTTGCACTCGCTCAACTGCATCCATATTCCCGCCGGGGCCGACGACGCCACGGTGCGCCGCCGACTCCTCGAGGAATACGGCATCGAGATCGGTTCCGGCCTCGGCCCGATGGCCGGCAAGGCCTGGCGCATCGGCCTGATGGGCCACGGGTCCACCGTGCGCAATGTCGACCTCGTGCTCGCGGCCCTGCGCACGATTCTCGGGCGCTGAGCCGTCACGATTCAATGAAGGGTGGAGCCCGATGTTCCCATCGGGCTGATTTGGGAGCGTACGATTCAAAGCCGCTGAGGCCATCGGGCTTGCCTGCCGGAATTCAGTCTCGTCGTCCGCCGCCACGATGACTTGTATCCACGCATGAGCTCCTTCCGACACGTTTTCCTGGTCGCGGGCCTGGTTCTCTCCCTCGCCGCCACGGCCTCCAACGCACCCGCCGCGGCGACGCGGCCCAACATCCTGTTCGTCCTCTCCGACGATCACAGTTACCCGTTCCTCAGCTGCTACGGCGACACCAACGTCCGCACTCCGGCGCTCGATCAGCTCGCCGCCGAAGGCATGAAGTTTCACCGCTTCTTCACCGCCGCGCCGCAGTGCGTACCGTCGCGGGCCGCATACTTGACCGGCCGCTCGGCCGTTGCGGCCCGCATGACACGTTTTTCCTCCGCCCTTCCGCGCGACGAAATCACCTTCCTCGAATTGTTGCGCGAGAAGGCCGGCTATTACACCGGCATCTGCGGCCGCACCTTTCACCTCGATGGTTCGGCCCGCGCCGCCGGCACCGAAGTCGGGCGGCTCTTGGAAAAGCACGGCCTGCGCACGTTCACCGGGCGCGTCGACTATCTCCGCACCGGCTCCGACACCGAGGCCATCACCCAGCTGAAGGAGTTCCTCGATCAAAAACCCGGGCCGAAGCCATTCTGCCTTTGGCTGAACTTCAGCGACCCGCACCACATCTGGAACGCCCCCGCCGCTCACCGGCCCGATCCCGCGACGCTCAAACTCCCGGCCCACTGGCCTGATCTTCCCGGAATGCGCGAACAACTCGCCGACTACTGCGCCGAGGTGAACCGCGTCGACGAAAGCATGAAGAAGGTCCTCGACGTGCTCGCGACGCGCGGGCTCGCGACCAACACGCTGGTGGTTTTCGCCGGCGACAACGGCGCCGCGTTGCCGCACGGCAAAGGCTCCCTCTACGACCCGGGCTCCAACGTGCCCCTCGTGATCCGCTGGCCCGGCGTGCTCAAGGGCGGCACCGAGTCGCGCACTTTGCTCAGCAACGAAGACATTGCTCCGACCCTCCTCGCCGCCGCCGGCCTCGAACCCGGCCCCAAGATGAGCGGCCGCTCCTTCGCCGGCCTGCTCCGCGGCGAAGCCTACACGCCCCGCACCCACATCTTCGTCGAGCGCGGACCGCACGGCACCGCCCCGGTCACGGTCAACATCAAGAACAGCAGCTACGACCTCTCCCGCGCCGTCCGCAGCGATCGCTACAAATTCATCTACAACTGCACGCCCTGGATCCCCTACTCCCCGGTGGACTCCGCCGGCGGCGCCGCCTGGCAGCAGATGACCGAGGCCAACGAACAGGGGAAACTCACCGCCGGCTTGCGCACCACCTACTTCACGACGCCGCGGCCGGTCTACGAACTCTACGACCTCGACAGCGACCCCTCGGAGTTGAAGAACCTCAGCGGCTCGTCCGGTCTGGCCAAGGTCGAACAGGATCTCCGCGTCGCCCTGGCCGAAAAGATGATGCTCGATTTCGACTACCTTCCCCTGCCGGACATCGGCGATGCCCCGCCCGCCGCCGGAAAAGCCGCAAAGAGCGGCAAAAACAAAAAATGAGATTCCTCTCCTCGCTCCTCGCCCTCTGTGCCGCCGGCCTGATTTCGGCCCATGCGGCCACGTCTGCCAAACCAAACTTCATCGTCATCAACATCGACGATCTCGGTTACCGCGAACTCGGCTCCTGGGGCTCGGCCAATCGGACGCCGCACATCGATCGCATGGTCGCCGAGGGCCGCAAGCTCATGAGCCACTACGCCGCACCCTTGTGCTCACCGTCCCGCGCTTCCCTGATGACCGGCTCCTACCCGAAGCGCGCGTTGCCGATCCCGCATGTCCTTTTCCCCGCCGGCGCCGTGGGCCTGCACCCCGACGAGCAGACCATCGCCGAGGTTTTGAAAACCGCCGGCTATGCCACCGGCTGCGTCGGCAAGTGGCACCTCGGCGACCAGCGCGCGTTTCTGCCGCTCCAGCAGGGCTTCGACACTTATTTTGGCCTGCCCTACTCCAACGACATGGGCCCCGCCTCCGAGGGCGTGAAGAGCAACTTCGGGGCGGCTCCGCCCGTCCCGAAAAATGCCGCCAATCCCAAGCAGGCGGTCCCGCCTGAGGACGGCACGGGAATTCGCGCCAGCCAGCCGCCGCTGCCTCTGCTGGAGGGCAACGCCGTCGTCGGCCGCATCCGCGCCACCGACCAGCTCGAAATCACCCGCCGCTACACCGAACGCGCCGTGGCGTTTATCAGCGAGCGCAAGGATCGCCCGTTCTTCCTTTATCTCGCCCACAACGCGGTCCACTTCCCGCTCTATCCGCGCGCGGAGTTCCGCGGCCAGTCGCCCAACGGTCTGCTCGGCGACTGGATTCAGGAAGTCGACTGGAGCGTCGGCCAGGTGCTCGGCGTGCTCCGGGAGCTCAAACTCGACCGCAACACCCTCGTCCTCTTTGTCTCCGACAACGGTGGACCCATCCAGCAGGGCGCCACCAATACTCCGTTGCGCGCCGGCAAGGGCACCACGTTCGAAGGCGGGGTGCGCGTGCCCGGCATCGCGTGGTGGCCGGGCAAGATCCCGGCCGGCACCTCGACCGAGGCGATCACCGCGATGATGGATGTGCTGCCTACGCTGGCGAAACTCGCCGGCGCCGCGCTGCCCGCCCACCGCAAACTTGACGGCGTCGACGTCTGGTCCGTCCTCGTCGGCAGCCCCACGACACCCCCGCGCGACTCGTTCCTCTTTTATCGCGGCCTCACGCTTGAGGCTGTGCGCAGCGGCCCCTGGAAACTGCACCTCGCCAAGAGCGAACTGTATCACCTCGGCAACGACATCGGTGAGGCGACCAACGTCGCCGCCGCCAACCCCGCCATCGTCCAGCGCCTGACCGCCCTGGCCGACGCCTCCGATCTCGGTCGCGACGGCCTCACCCCAGGCTGCCGCCCGCTCGGCCGGGTGGAGCAGCCCCAGCCGCTCCTCACGCTCGACGGCACCGTGCGCGCCGACGCCATCGGCCCGCAGCGGAGTTTCCCGTAGGGCCGCCGCTTGCCGGCGTGCCGCGTCCGTAGGGCCGCCGCCCTTCGACAAGCTCAGGGCCTAATCGTTAGTTCGAGCAGGCCTGAGCCTGTCGAACCGGCTCGCCGGCGTGCCGCGTCCGGTTCCATCGCGCGCCGCGCGCCGGCTCGGCGGCAAGCGCCGGCCCTACCCGATCGCTTCAATTCATGCCGGCATCCGCGGGCCGAGCCGTTCCAAATAGCCCGTCCCTTTCAATGTCCTCTTTTCTGTGGTCGAACTGTTCAAACACAAGGAGCTGACGAACGACGCATCGCCGGGCCGCGCGGCGAATTTACGCCGAAAACGACGTTGCGCCACGGGCCGGACGCCGTAAGGTTTGCCCATGCCCGCCATCTCCTATCGCTACCTGACGAGGATTCCCGGAGTGTGCGCCGGGCGCATGATCATCGAAGGCACCCGCATCGGCGTGCACGATGTGATCGGCCTGCTCCAGAATGGGGAAACCATCGACACGGTGATCCCGCGTTGCTTCCCCGATCTGAAGCGCTCCCAAGTCTACGAGTGCCTCGCTTTCTACGAAGATCACCGCCCGGAAATTGACGCCTTGGTGGCCGAGCAAATGGCCGAAGATTCGCGGTGAGGTTTTTCCTCGATCACGACGTGCCGGCCGATCTTGCGCTCGTGCTACGGTCGCGCGGCCATGAGGCGGTTTGCTTGAGCGAGATTCTGCCGTCCGACACGCCCGACGACGCCCTTTGGATGCGCGCCTGTGCCGATGGCCGCATTGTCATCACCTGCAATCGCGCGCACTTTCTCGCGCTCGCCGCCGCCACCGTAATCTATCCCGGTCTGATCATCTTAAACCGCCGGCGCTCGCGGCAAATGGAGACGAGCCGCCTGCTGACGCTGCTCAAAAATGCTGGCGACCAAGGCTTGAGCAACAACATCAACTTCGCGTGATGGATGGAGAAAAGTCGGATGATCGATCAACGCTCAGCTCTTAACGCTCAAGTCTCGGAACAGATGCCGTTGGCTCGGCCACGTGAGCGCTTGCTCGCCTCTGGCGAGTTGGGCGTTGAACGTCAAATGTTGAGCGTTCGTCTGGCAGAGGAATGGGTGGCAGGGGAATGAAAGGCCGGAGAATTTATTCCCCTGCCACCCATTCCCTTGCCATCCTGCCGCAGGGCCATCCGCCGAAAGTTCACGGCCGCGGCGCGGTGCCTGGAGCGGTGGCGGGCGGCGCGGCCAGTGAGGCCGCCAGCTTCTCCGCCTCCGCCGGCGTGAGCGTGAAACCCGGCGCGACCGATCGCGTCGCGCGGTCGGAGAGGAACCAGCGGCCCCATTCCACATACGGCGCGGCGTCCGGCAGCGCGGCGAGAGTGCGGCGCAGGTCGGCGATTTTCCCGAAGGCATCGGTGGCATTCACGAACTGGCCGTCTTCGTTCAGCGTTTTGCCCGCGCAAATCACGGCGAGGTCGAGCAGCCACTCCGGTGTCTTCCCGCCCGCGGGCAGCGGCGGCGGCACGGACCAGAGGTGATTGATGTTGTCCGCGGTCTCGGTGCGCACGAAGCGGCCGTCCGGGCTGAACTCGGCGCTCCGCACCGCCTGCCCGTGCACCAGCGGCTCCGCGGCGGCCAGTCCGCTGCGCACGTCCCACAGCCGCGCCTGGCCATCGGACGCCGCCGTCGCGACGCGCCCGCCATCCGCCGAAAACTGCGCGGAATAAATTCTCCCGAGGCCGAGCGCGATCGGCTCGCCGATGGGCGCGCCAGTGTTCCCCTCCCAGATCTTCAACACTCCGTCGGACGAATAGGAGAGCAGGTTGCCGTCGTTGGAAAATCCCGCGCCCCGATTGCTGATGGGGGCATTGTGCAGCAGGACGGGGCTCACCGGTTCGCCGGTCCGGCTGTCCCACAGCTGGACTTCGCCCGAATTGTTGGCGGTGGCGAGCCGGCGGCCGTCGGGACTGAAGAGCAACGCCTCCAGTCGAGTGCCCTGTTCCTCGAAGGTCAGCACTGGATCGCCGGTCGCGGCGTCCCAGACATAGCTCTCCCCGTCATTCGATCCGACGGTCACACGCGTGCCGTCGGGATTGAGATTGACGCCGGGTGCCAGCCCGGGCCCGGGGCCGAACCCAGTGCGAATCGCCGGACCTACGGGCCGGCCGGTGCGCAGATCCCAGACGCGGAGGTGACCCGCCCATGTGAGCACCACCCGGTCTCCGGCGGCGCTGAACGCCACGAAACTCAAGTTGCTCGTCGCCGGGGAGTCTTCGAGTGGAACGACCTTTTCGACTTTGCCCTCGCCGAGCCACCACGCCTGCCAACCGCCGGAAACCGTTTGCGTCGCGATCACCTTGAAATCCGTTCTGACGCGCGTCCCGAGGAATCCGGAGATTCCTGGTCGTCTGGCGCGGACGGGCTCGGGATAGGCGAAGCCGCCCGGGAGCTCGCGGCCCGTCGCGGCGTCGATCACCAGTGCGCGATCGCCAAGCATATGGAGCACGCGGCTGGGCACCCCGGGCAGAAACAGCGCCGGCATGGGCTGCTGCCTCTGCGGCAGTTCCACGGACTTCGCCCGGCCCTGACCGATCCGAAAACGATACAGGGCGCCTTCGCGCGTGCCGATCGTGACCTGCGTGCGGTCGGGCGAAAGCGCGGCGACCGGGGCGGTGCGTTGCTGCAAGGTCGGCTCGGCCAGCAACTGGCCGCTGGCCACATCCCACACGCGGACCAGTCCGTCGGTGGCGGTGGTCAGCAGCGTGACGCTGTCGGCGCTGAACGAGGCGTCGAGCACGTTGCCGCCGTGCTTCAAGGGCGGCACCCGCGCAGTGCCGGTGCTGAGATCCCACAGGTCGAGCGAGCCGAGATTGGAGAACGTGGCCAGCGTCCGACTGTCGGGAGAAATCCGGTGAGTGTTCGACCCGGCACGTCCTGCGGCCGGGATGCGCGCGATTCGTGCGCCGGTTTGGGCGTCCCACACTTTCAGGGTGCCGGGGCTGGACGCCCACGAAACGACATATCGGCCGTCCGGACTGTAGAACAGACCCATTCCCAGGATTGCTCCGACAGCCGCGCCTTCGATAGGCTGCGCCGGGCCCAGCGGCGCGAGGTCGGGCAACGAGTAGCGGCGGAGGAAGAGCGCGTTGTCCTCGCTCTCGCGTTGCACCACGGCCACCTGCTGCCCGGTCGGACTCAACGCGACGTTCAAAAAACCGTGGGCGGCTCGCAGTGTAAGCTTGGTGGTGCCCGTTGCCATGTCGCGCAGGTGGACCTCGGTCGGGAGTGGGTTCGTGCTTGCGACGCGCCACATGAACCATTTTTCGGACGTATTGCCGGTAACAAGAGCATCTCCGAGTGGAAATGGCGGCAGAGTCCGGCCGGTGGCGGCGTCGGCGAGAACCGTCGTCCGGTCGGCGAAGACGTTAAGGAAGAAGGCGCTCGAACGGTAGTCGCGCCCAGAGAGACCCCTCCTACTTACCTGTAGCTCTTTTGCGAAACGAAACTCCCGGGTCATCCGCCCCCCAAGATCCAGGACCCGAGCGACGCCGTCCAGACACCGAATCACCAGAAAGCCGCGCACCGGGAAAACCAAAGCACCAGCCACGGGCGGCGAAGGCAACTGCGCCCGTTCGACCGCGCCGGTCGCGAGATCGATGCTGGCATGGGCGCCGTCCTGCCAGAGCACGCCGGCGCTTTTGCCGTCGGCGGAAAAGTCCGTCCACAGCACTGGCGAGGGATGGGAAACGGCCGCGCCCTCGGGCAGGAGGAAATTGCGCGAGGTGAGGAGCGAGGCGAGGCGGGGCGCGATGGCGGGGTTGTGCGGGTCGCGGCGGGCGGCGCGCAACAGGTGGGCGATGCCCTCGGCGGTGCGGCCCTCCTCGAGCTGACGCGAGGCGGTGGCGACGTCCGTCCGGCTGTTGCGCTTGGACTCCAAGCCGCGCTGATGCTGGCCGTAGAACACGGCGGCGCAGAGCACGAGGACCACGGCGGCGAGACCACCGACGAGCCAGCCCAACCGGCGCGTGCGGGCGGCAGCGAGGGCGAGTTCGCGCTGCTCGTGGGCGCGGGCGGCGGCGAGCGCCTGCTGCTGCTGGCGCGCATCGCGCGAGGCGCGGATGACCTCGGCGAGCACATCGTGCGTCAGCTCCACGCGCTGGATGCCGGCGCGGTCCTCGAGGCGGAGGAGACGGCGGGCGACAAGCGTGTCGATGATCGGGCGCGTGACGCCGGGCTCCTCGAGCGCGGTCTCGAGCGCAAGGTTGTCGCGGAATCCGGACTTCGTGAGCAGGCGATCCTCGACGAAGGCGCGCATCGGCGCGGGAAGGTCGGCCACGCTGCGGTCGTAGAAATCGGTGAGAATCTCGCGGCGGTTGCCGGTGACGAGATCGGCGGTGATCTGCGCCTGCCCGAGGGAGCGGCGGCGCTCGTTGAGCTCGCGGCAGATCACACTGAGGAGCGCCGGTTCCACATCCAATTCGGCGAGTCGTTCGCCAGAGCCACCGCGCGCGCCCGCAACGAATTCGACAATCGCGCGGGCGACCTCGGCGTCCACCAGCGCGCCACCGGGCTTGAGCACGGCCTCCAATGCCTGCTGACCGGTCATGCGCGCGAGCCGCATGCGCTTTTGCATGAGCGCCGGCATGATCGTTTTCAGCGTTTCCAAATCCGGCAGAAAATCCTCCCGCAACGAAATGATCACGCGGTAGTCGGTGCGCCCGAAATCGAACGACTCCATCTCCTCCGATGACTGGTCGAGGCGGGCGACAAGTTGCGCGGAAGGCCGGTTCTCGACGAGCTCCGCCAGCTCGCGCATGAACGCCACCGCGCGATCGCGCCGTTCGCCCCGCGCCGCGCCGAGCGTGAACAGCTCCTCGAACTGATCGAACACGAGCACGGGCACGACGCCGAGGCCATCGCGGTCGATCAGCCGGTCGTCGCGGTGGTGGAAGAATTCCCAGAGCGTCTCGCCCGGTTTCGCGGCGCCCGGCTTGGTCCAGGTGCCCCACTTGACGGTTTCGATGCGGACCATTTCCTTGATCTGCTCGGTGGGTGACGGCGCGCCGTCGCCATGATCGAGCCGGATGTAGATCGGGCAGAAACCGTCCACGCGCATCCGGGGAAACACGCCGGCCTGGAGAATCGAGGATTTGCCGAGACCAGACTGGCCGAAGAGGACGACGAGCGGGCGCCGCTCGGCGAGCTGGGTGAGGTCGAGAATTTCCTCATCCCGCCCGTGAAAATACGCGCGCTGATCCTCGGTGAACGTGGCGAGCCCCGGCCACGGATTTTCCGCGTCGATGGCGGGACCGGCTGCGCCGGAACGCTCAACGTTCAACGCTGAACGCTCAACGCTCAAGTGACGATCCTCCGGAAATGGAGGCGGGGTGCCCCCACCCCGCGCTTTCGAAACGAACTCCGTCGCATCCTGCGGCGTGAGGGCACGCCGCCCCCAAGATTCGAAGCGTCTGAAAGGGTTTTCATCACTTGAGCGTTGAGCGTTAAGCGTTCGTTTCTGCGCGCGTCCCCAGCAGTTCCTTCAACCGGCCCGCCACCTCGGGTGTAACAACTCCCCCCGGCAGCCGCGTCCAATGCGCGCGCAGAAACGCTTCGGGCACGTGCGCGCCTTTTTCCGGCAGGTCGTCGATGCACACGGGTAAAATAAAACGCGCCCCGGCCAGCATGCCCTCGGTGCGGTCCACCGCCCAGTTCCACTCGCGGCGGAACCAGCCTTCGACGCGTCGCTGCGTCGTCGCGGAAACCACCGGAATAAAATACCCGCAGCGCGCGACGTTGCCGCGGATCTTGCGGGCAAAATCGTCGCCGCTCTCCAAGCGGTCCATGTCGAACCAAGCCTTGATTCCCGCGGCGTCGAGCCCCGCTTTCAATTGCTGCACCGCCGCCAAATCCTCGCGTGCGTAGCTGATAAACACGGCATGATCTGACATCTCCCGATCAGGCTTTCGAAAGAGCCCCACCCCGGCGCCAGCCGGACTAGTCGCAGCCGTTGCGGCTGGGACTGCGACTGAGACCGGCCCGCGCCGCGCCATCCAGCGGCGGTGCAATTCGTCCACAAAGGCCGCGGCACCGCCGCTGAACAACCGGGTGCGGCTGCTCACCTGCTGCAGGAAAAACACCAGACCGGGTTCCTGAAACGCATGCGAGTCGGCGAGCACTTCGCCGGAGTCGCGGGGATCGGACAGCCGCCGGCGTTTGGCCAGGCGGAGGAAGAGACGCGTCAGCCAGTCGGAAAAACCGCCGCCAAGCATCAGCAGATGGTTGCGCTCGAGTTCGGCGAACAGCCGCTCCGGCATATAGTGCGCCGTCTGCAGCGCGCAGACGAACTCCAGCACGTCCTCATCGGAAATCACATAGGTCGGCGAGGCGGAGAGCCGGCCCATCAAATGGTAAACGAGCGGCCGTTGCAGGGCGGAGCGCACGGAGGGCAGGTCCACGAGCTCGCTCGGCGTGTAGGCGGCGACGTCGGTGCTTTTCGCGCCGCTGAAGCGCACGCGATTGATCGCGTCCTCGAGCAGCGAGTCGAACGTGGTGCTGACGTAGAGATCGAAGTCGGTGATCTCGGCGAGCTTTAGCAGGGCGGGCGAAGGCGCGAAGGTCGCCTCGCGCATGATCGTCCGGATGCGAGTGTAAAGGTCCTCGCGCCGGCCGCGGTTCGCGAGGTGGCGCACGATCACGTCGTTGAGCGTGAGAGAGCCGTTCCGGCCCGCGGGGGACATGCCGAGGCGCGCTGCCAGTGCCCGCGCGAGCCACGTGTAGAGATTTTCCGGGCCGGCGTCGGTCTGCACGACGGTGAGTTCGGGGCCCACGATGGGAATGACGCGCTTTTCCTCGATGTAGTTGAGCAGGTCCTCCCACGCGTCGTCGTCGAAGGCGGCGACGGCGGAGACGGGAGATTCGGCGGTGAGGGACGGCATCGGGGCGAAGTGGGAGAGGCTGAAGCTGAGGTAAAACATTCAACGCACAACGATTAACGATCAACGTTCAAGTTTCGGCCGAACACGCGAGTTTGACGGGCATCGGCGGGCCGTAGGGCCGGCGTGCCGCTCGCCGTAGGGCCGCCGCCCTTCGACCAGCCGTTTCGACAAGCTCAGGCCCCGAGCGGAGTCGAGGGGCTCAGGGCCTAATCGCTAGTTCGAGCAGGCCGTGAGCCTGTCGAACCGGCTTGTCGGCGTGCCGCCTCCGGTTTCCACACGCGCCGCGCGACGGCTCGGCGGCAAGCGCCGGCCCTACTTGATCGGTCCAATTCATGCCTGCCACCGCGGGCTGAGCCGTTCCCAATAGCCTGTCCCTTTCAAAGTTCCTCAAAAATTGGCCGGGTGGAATCCCTGGACGCCGACCCAGTGGATCGGGGGTTGGAGGTTTTTGGTTTTGGCCTCCCGCAGATTCAGAAAGACCACAGATGGTCGGCCTTCTGACTCAGCATCTGTGGCCTTTCTGAATCTGTGGGATGACCTGTATCCCTACACCGACCGAAAACAACGCCCCGCACCCTCGCCTCGATTCCACTGGCACCTCACACGATTTCCCGGCTCCCTCAGACCGCTCCCTTTCCTTCGCCATGAGTTCCCGGCTTCACCTCCTCGCCTTCGCCCTGACCCTCGCCACGTCCGCCCTCGCCGCCGACCGCCCGCCTGCGGTGAGCCTGTCGAAACCGAACATCGTCATCCTCTACGCCGACGACATGGGCTACGGCGATCTTGCGATCCAGAATCCCGATTCGAAGATCCGCACGCCCCACCTCGACCAGCTCGCCCGCGACGGCCTGCGCTTCACCGACGCCCACAGTTCCTCCGGTGTCTGCACCCCAAGCCGCTACGCGATGCTCACCGGCCGTTTTCACTGGCGGAAGTTTCACGGTATCGTCAACAGCTTCGGCCCCTCCGTCTTCGCCGCCGCCGAACTCACCCTGCCCGAACTGCTGAAGGAAAAAGGCTATCGCACCGCGTGCATCGGCAAATGGCATCTGGGTTGGAACTGGGACGCTATCAAGCGCCCCGGCGCCAAACCCGATCCGAAGACCGGATACGCCCCCGCGGATTTCGACTGGACGCGCCCGATTCCCGGTGGCCCGCGCGAACATGGCTTCGACTATTACTTCGGCGACGACGTGCCCAATTTCCCTCCCTACGCCTGGTTCGAAAATGACCGCGTGATCACCGTTCCGTCCGTGCCACTCACGATCACGCCGCAGACCGCCGAGGGCAACTGGGAGGCGCGGCCCGGACCGATGACCGCCGGCTGGGATTTCCATGCCGTCATGCCGAAACTCACCGCCCGCGCGATCTCCTGGATTGAGGAGCAACAGGGCCGGAAGGATCCGTTCTTCCTCTATTTCCCGTTTACGTCACCGCACGCCCCGATCGTGCCGTCACCCGAGTTTGCCGGCAAGTCGAAGGCCGGCGGCTACGGCGATTTCGTCGAGCAAACCGACGCCACCGTCGGCCGCGTGCTCGACGCGCTCGCCGCCAACGGCTTCGCGGAAAACACGATCGTCATCTTCTCCGCCGACAACGGCCCCGAGCACTACGCCTACCCGCGCATCCAGAATTTCTCGCACCGCAGCGCCGGTCCGCTCCGGGGCGTGAAACGCGATCTCTGGGAGGGCGGCCATCGCGTGCCTTTCATCGTGCGCTGGCCCGGCGTCGTGAGCAAGGGCACCGTGACCGATGCACTCCTCAGCCAGATCGATCTCATGGCCACGCTCGCCGCCGTCATCGGTCACACCCTCCCGGCCGACACGGCTCACGACAGCCACAATCTCCTGCCGGTCTGGAAATCACCCGCCACCGCGAGCCCGCGCCGCACCATCGTCCACAATACGAACGCCAACGGCTACGCTCTTCGCCACGATCAATGGCTCTTCGTCGCCACCAAGACCGGCGCCATCAGCAAGGTCCCCGCGTGGTTTGATCCCGCCAATGGTTACGCCGCCCACCAACAGCCGGGTGAACTTTACGATCTGAGCCGGGACCTCGCGCAGCGTCACAATCTCCACGCGGAGCAGCCCGCCAAGGTCGCCGAATTGCAGGCGCTTCTCGCGCAAGTGCGCGAAAAAGGACAAATCCGCTGAGGCCTTCATTTTGATCAGGTCTTCGACGGTCTCTGCGCCGGCTGACCAATTCACGTCTCGTCGGCGGACGTGACTCCATTGGTCCCGCCCCGGCTCATGACCGAAAAAACGCGTACCGGATTGTCATGCTACGCGGGTACGTTCCCGATCAGGCCGGCCGCAAGCTGATGTCCACCGTGAGCGGAAGGTGGTCGCTGGGCTCGGCCGGCGACGGGAGTTCCGTCTCCGGACCCGGGGTTTCCACGGCACCGGCCTCGCGTACGCGCCACTCGGGCGTCGTCATGATATAATCGATTTTCGCCGGTCGGCCATTGGCGGTGCAGGTGAAGCAAGTGGCCCCGGCATGGCAGTCGACAAAACCAAACGACAGCAAGGCGAGCGGTAGCGCCTCGGTCGGTGTCGCATTGAAATCGCCGCAAACGATAGTCGGCAGGTCGCCCTGTTCCCGCAGCCGCCCAAGAAGATCTTGCATTGCGGTCATGCCATAACGCTGGGTGATCGGACGGTCCGCGGGATCCCACTCGAAATGGACGTTGACGATACGCACCCGGTCGCCGCCGAATCGACCATCGTAGATTATGGCAACGCGGCGCGCCGGTCTGGTGGCATTGGGCGGATCGTTGAGCGGAAATGCCGACCAGGCAGCGGAGTTGGCTCCCCGGACGAACATCGCCACGCCATCGGGTTTGCCACCAGGTCGTTGGGCCCAGCAGCTGTCGACATAGCCGAATTCGCGGAGACGTTCCAAGATCAGTCGGTGCAGTTGGGCATCGACCTCCTGCAGGCAGATGATGTCGGCATCCGCCGCGCGGATCCGATCCGCAAGACGCGGATAGCGGTTCTTGGCCGCCAGGTCCCCCGACGCTGTCAGCGGAAAATATTCCGGATGACCGGCGCCATAGGCGTCGGCGAGAACGTTGTAGGTCATGACCCTCAGTCTCAATTCGGTGGATGCAATCACGGCGGACTCCCTCGCAGGAAGGAACCAACGAGGCGATTCGCATCACCCATACACATCATCACCGAATCCAGCGCAACCCAGATGCGCGAGCTGTGCGAACTTGCCCCGAAGGACATTCCACCCAAAGCATCCAGTTTGCCATCAAGGGCCGATCGCGGTCCGTGGTGTGACAGAACAACCGGGTATGAAAAACTTCTGGGCACGTCTCACAAGGTGGAGCGGGAGGCTCCTGCAATACTTGTCTTCGGCGACACAATACCTGCGCAAATCGAGCCTCGAGGAGCGAGAGGAGGCGATGCGGGAACTGACTGACGTTATTTGGTACGGCGCATTCGACACTTATCGGGACCTTGCAGAAACCATTGATGAAAAGCTCGCGGCCTTCGGGATCACCGATGCTGAGTGGAACCGATTCCAGATGCGCCGCGACGTGGAGCGGAGCCTTGAAAAGGCCGGCGCCGACGGAATCTTGCTCAAGGATCTGGCGGATTATCATAACCTCCAGCAGCAAGACGTCATCAAGCAGTTGGGAGTCTTGGGCGCGGCGAAGGGCGAGGACGGTCGTTTCCGTTGGCTTCCGGCTTACACTGCTCCTGCGTCGGCGTGGCAAACCCAGTTGGAAATGGAGCAAGTTGAATCCGATCACCGGCGTCTGGCATTTGCAGCGATGGAGGCTTCTTATCGAAACGATCACCGGACTGTCGTCAAAGCGCTCACGGCGGTGCGAGACGGCCTGACCGCAGGCGAGCAGGCCAGGCTCACGTATGCGTGCAAACGATTGGGCTCGAAACGTCCGGGCAGACGCCGCATCAAACCCGCGGCAGGTTCCTGCCCGAACTGATTTCGCGTGCCCGAAATCGGAACCATTGCGAAACGGCGATGCTCCCGTTTCGGCGTGCCGCCGGGAATCGTCGCCGTCGGCCGACGCGCATCTTCACCGCACGACAAACTCCCGATCGCTCGCATCCATCTCGTCCTGCCAGGTCTTCAACCGCGCCTTCAGATCTTTCACGATTTCCGGATAAACGTATGTGAGACTGCGGCGCTCGCCGATGTCGGCCTCGAGATCGTACAGCAGGTCCATGGTGTTGCCATCGTTCAGGTACTTCCACTTGCCGTGCCGCACCGCCCACTGCTTGCGGTTGGAGCGATCGATGCGCCAGAAAAACGTGCGCTCCCGCTCGGGCGCCTGGCCGAGCAGGATCGGCAGCAGGTTCATGCCATCGGGTTTGTACCCGGCGGGCAGCTTGGCGCCCGCCGCCGCGAGAAATGTCGCCGTCAAATCCATCGTTATTCCCATCTGCTTGATCGTCCGCCCCGCCGGCAGCTTGCCCGGCCAGCGCAACACGCACGGCACGCGGATGCCACCTTCCCAGAGCGTCGCCTTGTGGTTGAACAACGGACGATTGTCCGAGAGACGTTCGCCCCCGTTGTCGCTGCTCAGCACCACCAGCGTATTTTCGGCGATGCCCTGTCGCTCGAGTTCGGCCAAAATCATTCCCACGCCGGCATCCACCCGCTCCAACATCGCCGCGTAGTCGGCACGCGTCCCCTCATACATGCTCTCCTTGGTGACCATCGGCGTCCCCGGGCGATCCGGCACCTGCCACGGCACATGCACCGCGAGGTGCGGAACGTAGAGGAAGAACGGTTCCCTGGCGTGCTTCCGCACAAAGGCCACGGCGCGCTCATTTAACATGTCCGTGAGATACCGGCCGGTGTGTTTCACAGGCTCCAGTCCGTCGCGCAACGCGTACGTGCCGTCGTAATACGCGTGCTGGTAGTAGTCGGAATGACCCAGCAGCTCACCGAAATATTCATCGAAGCCATGGCGGGTGGGATTGAACTCGTCCTTGTACCCCAGATGCCATTTGCCGAATGCCCCGGTCGCATACCCCGCCGTCTTCAGAAACTTCGCGATGCTGGGCTGCGTCGTCGGCAGCCCGAGGCTGTGCATGTCCGGCTCCTTCACCCACTGGCCGTTCACTTTTCTCACCTGCTCGCCCGCGAATCCCATCGCAAACTCAAAGCCGACCCGCTGCTGCCAGCGCCCCGTGATGAAACCGCAACGCGTGGGCGTGCAAACCGGCGCATTCGCGTAAAAGTTATCGAGCTTCACGCCTTCGCGCGCGAGACGATCGATGTGCGGCGTGCGGATGTCTTTCGCCCCGTAGCACCCGAGATCGGCGTAGCCCAGGTCGTCGAAAAGGATGAAAACGATGTTCGGCGTCGCGCCCCGCGCCGCCGCAAGGCCGGCGGCGGCCACGACCAGGCACAGACAGGGCAGCAGGCGAGCGCGCAGGATCGAAAACGATAAATTCATAGGGAAGGCCAAAGGAGATCAGCTGGAGACGATTGATGCGAATAAGATATTCGCCGTCTGCCCAGACACCCGGCACGAATCATTGATCATGGAACTCCCATCGCAAGCAATCGCGCACCTGGTGGGAGCGGCGCATCGTCACCACGCTCGGCTATCGCCGCGACGCCCTCACCCAGACCCGCACCACCACCGTGCGCGACACCACCGGCATCTGGGCCGGCACTGCGGGCGCCCAGATCTTCAGCGCCAGCTCGCCCGCCATTGAGTATAGATTCTCCGGCAGTACCACCACGGCGGGCGTCGTCATGCATCCGCGCGACTGGCTCTCGGTCTTCGCCAACCGCTCCCGAAACCTCGGCCTGCCCGATTTCGCCCAGCGCGTCGGCACCGATGGCGGCGTGCCCCCCGCGCCCAAGGGTAAACACTTCGACACCGGCGTGATGATCAGCCTGCGCCAGGACCGCATCGTCGCCCGTGTGAGTTATTTCACGACCGAGGTCACCGACCAGACCGGGGCGATGGGCGTCAACAACGCGTTCAGCCCGCGTTACGATCAGATTCTCTCCATCCTCGACGATCCCAATGGCAACGGCCGCACCACCGATCGCTTCTACACCTCCGCCCAAATGGCAAAATACTCCGAACTTCGCCCGACCGCCCAGGCCAACGCCGACTCGCTCGACAACGCCAACCGGGGCTACGAAGCCCGGGTCACCGCCAACGTCGGCGACCGCCTGCGTTTCATCGTCAACTACTCCTACAATCTCCAGGAGCGGGCCAAGGTCTACAAGCGCACCACGTTGCTGGCCGACCAGCTCGACCTCTTCCTCGCCGACCTCGTGCGCGCGAATCCCGGCGCCGATGTGCTCAACGCCAGCGGCACGCAGGGCGTCACGCTGGCGTCGCTCGTCGCCACCCACCGTTCCGACCTCGACGGCCGCCGGCTCGACTTCGAGGGCGCGTATGGGAACCGCAAGCACAAGGCCAATTTCTTCGCCAACTACACGTTCAAGGATGCCGTCTTCAAGGGCTGGTCCGCGGGATTCGGTGGACGCTACCTGAGCCCGATCGTCGCCGGCCGCATCTCGACGCAACCCGGGCTGCCCCCGCAGGGCTCCGGCGCGAACACGGGCGTCGGCGTGAATGGCGGCATCAAGTACGGCGACGACAGCCTGCGCTTCGACGCAATGCTGCGTTACCAGGCGCGGGGTGCGATCTTCGGTCGCAACGTCCGCGCGAGTTTTCAGTTGAATGTGCGAAATCTCCGCGACGAACACGCACCTCGAGGTGCGCCGCCACAAGACCGACGGCCTCACGCTGGACCGCTTCGTCTTCACCGACCCACGCGAGCTCCAACTCTCGACGACCCTGCGGTTTTAGACCGCGGGCCGGCCAGCGTTTGCTGCATGACGTGGCCTACTACACGTTGAATCAGATCCCAAAACCCTGACCAACTCGCAGGGTAGCTTGAGCCCCCCCGGATCCGATCTCCCTGAAAATCGGGCTTCCGACCGGGAATCGTCGCGGCAGAGAGGTGGACAACGATTGCCCCGGGTGCTTGTTTCGCGGCCATGATGCTACGGAACTTCATCCTCCTCACAATCCTGGCGGTCCCGACGGTGACGGTGGGCGCCCAAACCGAAGACGCCAAACTCGCTGATTTTTTCCGCGAGCAACTCGACGCCACCTTTCGGCTCCAACCCGTCGCCGGCAGCAGCCTCGGCGACCGGCGGTTCGACGCGCAGCTTGACGACCTCACCGCCCCGGCACGAGCCCGCTGGACCGAGCAGACCCGGGCCACGCTCGCCGCGCTGCCGCAACGGGTGAACTACGCCGGCCTCACGCGCGCCGGCCAAATCGATTACGAGATTCTCGCCCGTGACCTGAAGACGACGTTGTGGCGGTGGGAGAACCTCGACGAGTTCGCCACCGACCCGCGGGTCTACAGTGACTACATCAGCGGTGCGGTTTACACCCTGCTCACGCAGTCGTCGTCGCCGAAAGAAACCAACGTCGCCAACGCCATCGCGCGCATCCGGCAGGTGCCGGCGGTGCTGGCCGCCGCGCGGGCCAACCTGCGCAACCCGCCGCGCGTTCACACCGAGACGGCCATCCAGCAAAACAAGGGCGCCATCGGTTTCTACGAGACGGACCTTTTCGAAATCGCCGGTGAGACACCGCAACTCGCGGCGCTCAAGGCGGCGGCGGCCACCCTCGTCCCGGCGCTGAAGGACTACCAAAAATTTCTCGAGGCCGACCTGCTGCCGCGCGCCACCGGCGAGTGGCGCATCGGCCGGGAGAAATTCCACCGCAAGTTCGAGCTCGAGACCGACGCCGGCCGGTCGGCCGACGAAATTTACGCCGACGCGCAGCGAGAATTCACCCGCGTGCGCAACGACCTGTTCGTGATCGCGCGGCAGGCGTGGAGCGGCTACTTCCCGCGCGAGGCGTTGCCGCCGGACGACGAAGAGGGCCGGCGAGCGACCGTCGAACGGGTGCTGCGCCGGGTGGCACAGGAGCATGGCCAGCCTGAGAACATCGTGCGCGACGCCCGCGCCACGATCGACCGCATCCGAAAGTTCATTGTCACAGCCGACCTCGTGCGGCTGCCCGAGCCTGACCTTTGCCGCGTGATCGAAATGCCGGAATTTCAGCGCGGTAACTCGACCGCCTACATGAACTCCCCGCCGCCCCTCGACGCCAACGCCGCCGGCTTCTACGCCGTGAGCCCGCCGCCGAAGAGCTGGGATGCGGCCCGCGTCAAAAGCTACCTGGAGGAATACAACAGCCACCTGCTGCAAATCCTCACCATCCACGAGGCGTATCCCGGACACTACGTGCAGATGGAGTATGCCAACCGCAACCCGTCGCTCGTCCGCAAGGTGCTCGGCTCGGGCGTGTTTATCGAGGGCTGGGCGGTCTACACCGAGCAGACGATGATCGACCAAGGCTACGGTGACGGCAGCCTCGCGCTGCGGCTCAGTCAGTTGAAATTCTATCTGCGCGCCGTGCTCAACACGATCCTCGACCATCGGATGCATTGCGAAAATCTCAGCGACGCCGAAGCGATGGACCTGATGGTGAAGCAGGCGTTTCAATCGGAAGGCGAGGCGCGGCTCAAAGTGATCCGCAGCAAGCAAAGCGCGGTGCAGCTCTCGACCTACTTCACCGGCCGGATGGCGATCTACCGGTTGCGCCAGCAAGTGTCGCGCGAACTTGGCGACAAGTTCGTGCTCGGCCGCTTCCACGAGGCCGTGCTCGCCAACGGCTCGATCCCGGTGAAATACCTGCCGGAACTCGTGCGAGGGCACTTCGGTTTGGCAAAGTGAGCGCCCTCGTTTATCAAACCCCTCCCAGATTCGATCCCCCTGAAGATCCAGTTTCCTGCCAGCAAATCTCCGTCCCGTGACGTCTCCACACTCCGATGGCCCAAATCTCAGAAGACCGATTTTAGGTTTCAGATGCCCGATCTTACGATTCGCTGTCCCGTAACCCAACCATGACTTCCCAAGCTCCGCGGACGTTCGCCGTGCTCTCACTGCTGGCCGCGATTACCACTCTCCCCGCGCGGCCTGACTTCCGCCACGGCCAGCCGCCCCAGGCGCAGCGCCCGGTCAACGCGTACCTGCCCGATCTGCCGAAACTCGCGCACCCGGCCTCGAGCGAGCTGCGCGAGCTCGTCGAGCGATTCGTGACGGATCGCGACGGCCTCCGGCGGTTCTACTCGGCTCAAGGTTCCACCCTCCAGCTCCAGCGCCTCGCCGCCTTCCACGAGGCCTGGCTCGCCCGGCTCGAGGCGCTTCCGTACGACCCGCTCAGCTCCGCCGGCCGCATCGACTGGCACCTGTTGCGCACCCAGCTCCGGCATGAGATCGCGCTCCTGGCGCGGACCGGCGAGCGCAACGTCGAACTCACCGATTTGCTGCCGTTCGCCGATCGCATCGACCGCCTCCAGGAGGCGCGTCGCGCCTTCGAACCCCTCGCCCACGCCGCCACCGCCGCCGGGCTCGCGCAAGTGGCCGGCGAGGTCAAGCAGCTGCGCGCCGCCCTCGAACCCGCCGACGCCCGGCGGCCTACGAAGATCATCGCCCTGCGCGCCGCCTCCCGAATCAGCGATCTCACCAGCACGCTGAAAAGCTGGTTCGACCACTCCAATGCCTACGATCCGCAATTCAGTTGGTGGATGCGCGAGCCGCAGAAAGCCGCCATCACCTCCCTCGACGGCTACGCCAGGTTTCTCCGCGAAAGAATCGTTGGCTTCAAAGACGGCGAGGATGAGCCCATCGTCGGCGATCCCATCGGCGTGGCCGGGCTGCGGCACGACCTCGAGCGCGAGATGATTCCCTACACCGCCGAGGAACTCATCGCCGTCGGTGAACGCGAATTTGCCTGGTGCGAGGCGGAATGGAAACGCGCCGCCCGTGACATGGGCCTCGGCGACAACTGGCGCGCCGCACTCGAACGCACCAAACAGGACTTTGTTCCACCCGGCGACCAACCCGCTCTCATCGCCCGGCAGGCCTACGAGGCGATCGAGTTCGTGACGAAACGCGACCTGCTCACCGTGCCCGCCCACGCCATCGACACGTTTCGCATGACGATGATGTCGCCCGAGCGCCAGAAGGTGAATCCTTTCTTCCTCGGCGGCGAGACCATCCAGGTTTCATTTCCGACCGACACCATGGATCACGCCGGCAAGCTCGACAGCCTGCGCGCCAACAACCAGCACTTCTGCCGCGCCACGGTCCATCATGAGCTCATCCCCGGCCATCACCTGCAAATGTGGTACGCCGCGCGACACAACCAGCACCGGCAGTTATTCTACACCCCGTTCTGGATCGAAGGCTGGGCGCTGTGGTGGGAATTTCACCTTTGGGATCTCGGTTTCCCGCTGACGCCCGAGAACCGCGCCGGCATGCTTTTCTGGCGCACTCACCGCTGCGCGCGAATCATCTTCTCCCTCAACTTCCACCTCGGAAAGTGGACCCCGCAACAGTGCATCGATTTCCTCGTCGAGCGCGTCGGCCACGACCGCCACACCGCGACGGGCGAGGTCCGCCGGTCGTTCAACGGCAGCTACTCGCCCCTCTACCAGGTCGGCTACATGCTGGGGGCGATTCAGCTCCGCGCGCTTTACGCCGAGCTCGTGAAGTCCGGGCGTCTCCCCGAAAAAGCATTTCACGACCGCATTCTCGAGGGCGGCCCGATGCCGATCGAAATGGTGCGCGCCCACGTGACCGGCGCCAAGCTGCCGCGCGACTACCGCAGTTCGTGGAAATTCCTGGAGAACCAGCCGTGAGATCCGCCGCCGAGATCATGCACCACCTTCTGCCATTCGCCCTCGGCTGCCTCGGCCCGGCCCTCATCCACGCGGCCGAGCCCGAACCGAAAATCTATCGCGGCCACGTCGAGCCCCACTGGCTCGGTGAAAATGTCTTCTGGTACCGCAACGATCTCCCCGCCGGCAACCGCGAGTTCGTCCTCGTGGACGCCTCGAACGCGACCCGCCTCCCGGCCTTCGACCACGCCCGCGCCGCCGCTGCGCTCGGCCCCTTTCGCGGACAGGACGGAGCGGCGCCCCAGCTGCCGGTGGAACTGCTCGAATTCTCCCCGAGCCGCGACTCCGTCGTGCTCCATGGTCGGAGCCGCTCCTGGCGCCTCAACCTCGCTTCCTACGAGGTCAGCGTGGATCGTGGCGCCGCCGCGATCATTCCACCCGGCAGCGAGCCCAACACCGCCCTGGAGTGGCCGATCTTGTTCATCAACCGCAGTGGGGGGAAACTCGACGTCCACCGCTTCGCCGCCACCGGCGGCGAACGTCCGGTTCGCGAATTGCTGGACACCGCGCGTTGGGAAACCAAATCAGCCGCCGGTGACGTCTGGCTCGTCACCGCCCCAAGTGGGCGGACCCGCACCGTCCTCCGCGGGATGCTCGCGCCCCTCACTGTCGCGATCGGCAGCGAGGACGTCAGCCTGTCGCCCGACTTGCCCTCCGCCGCGCCGCCGCCGACCAGCGTCCGCTCGCCCAACGGCAAATGGGAGGCGGTCGTACGCGAACACAATCTGTGGCTTCGCGCGACCAGCGGCAGCGAGACCTTCGCCCTCTCCTTCGACGGCAGTCCCGGCAACACCTTTCGCCACGACACCTCGCGCTCCCGGCTCGTCCGGATGCAATACGACCTCCCGGAATCCCCCCACTCCCGGCCGGACGTGGTCTGGTCACCCGATTCCACTCATCTCGTCGCCCTGCAAACCCGCCAGGTGCCGGAACGCCGCGTGCAACTCATCGAGTCCTCGCCCCGCGATCAGCTGCAACCCCGGCCGCAATCCTACCCGTACTTGAAACCTGGCGATGAGATCCCCACGCCACGGCCGCGACTCTTCGAGGTTGGAACGCAACGCGAGATCGCCATCAACGCGTCGCTCTTCCTCAATCCCTGGGACCTCACCCAGCTTCGGTGGCAGTCCGATTCGAGCAGCTTCACGTTCCTCTACAACCAGCGAGGTCACCAGGTGCTGCGGCTTGTCGCCGTCGATGCCGCCACCGGCGCCGCCCGCGCCATGGTCGAGGAACGCAGCGACACTTTCATCCACTACTCGGGCGCCGCCAGTTTCCATGAACAGATCGCCCGGACCGGGGAAGTCGTCTGGACCAGTGAACGCAGCGGCTGGAATCACCTTTACCTGTTCGACGCCAGCTCCGGCCAGCTCAAACACGCCCTCACGCGCGGAGACTGGACCGTACGTTCCGTCGACCGCGTCGACCCTGCCGCGCGGGTCGTCTGGTTTTTCGGCGGCGGCATCGTCCCGGGCCAGGATCCGTATCACGCCCACCTCTGCCGGGTGAATTTCGACGGTTCGGAATTGGCCGTCCTGACCTCCGGTGATGGCACCCACAGCGTGCGCTGGTCGCCCATGCGCAGTCACTTCATCGATACCTGGACCCGCGTCGACCTGCCTCCCGTGGCGGAACTCCGCCGCGCCCGTGATGGCGCCCTCGTGTGCGCCCTTGAGACCGCCGACGCGTCGGAAGTGCTGGCCCGCCACGGCCAATGGCCCGAACGCTTCGTCGCCAAGGGGCGCGACGGCGCCACCGACATCCATGGCATCATCCATCGTCCGCGAAGTTTTGATCCGACCAAATCCTATCCGGTGATCGAACGCATCTATGCCGGCCCGCACGGTTTTCACGTGCCCAAGGACACTGGCCCCCGCACCTACGATCCGCTCGTGGAACGTGGTTTCATCGTCGTACAGATCGACGGCATGGGCACCGCGGGAAGATCGAAGAAGTTTCATGATGTGTGCTGGAAAAACCTCGCCGATGCCGGCTTCCCCGATCGGATCGCCTGGATTCGCGCCGCGGCCGCGAAATTTCCCGGCTTCGATCTCACCCGGGTCGGCATCTACGGCACAAGCGCTGGCGCCCAGAGCGCCCTCGGCGCGCTGCTCTGGCACGGCGATTTCTATCACGCGGCCGCCTCCGATTGCGGCTGCCACGACAACCGCATGGACAAGATTTGGTGGAACGAACAGTGGCTGGGCTGGCCAGTCGGCCCGCATTACGCCGCCAGTTCAAACGTCACCCACGCCCATCTGCTCCGGGGCAAACTGTTCCTCGCCGTCGGCGAACTCGATCGCAACGTCGACCCGTCGAGCACCTATCAGGTGGCCGACGCGCTGGTCCGCGCGGACAAATCCTTCGAGTACCTCGTCATGCCCGGCGCCGGCCATGGGGTGTTCCGCACCTCTTACGGCCGAAAACGCCTGGAGGATTTTTTCGTGAAAACGTTTCTCTCCCTCAAACCATGAAAACCATCCGTGTCCTCGACTCTCACACTGGCGGCGAGCCCACCCGGCTCGTGCTCGAAGGCGGACCCGACCTCGGTTCCGGCCCGCTTGCAGAGCGAGCCATCCGCTTCCGCGAAAAATCCGACGCCTATCGCTCCGCCATCGTCAATGAACCGCGCGGTTCCGACACCATGGTCGGCGCCCTGCTCGTTCCCCCGCACCGCGCCGGCTGCCACTTCGGCGTGATCTTTTTCAACAACGTGGGCAATCTCGGCATGTGCGGCCACGGGACCATCGGGCTCGTTGCCTCGCTGGCGCATCTCGGCCGCCTTCAACCCGGCCGCGTGCGCCTCGACACCACCGTCGGGGCCGTCGACGCCGAACTCCACGACGACGGCTCCGTCTCCGTCGACAACGTCCCTTCCCACCGCACCGTGCATCGCGCCGTCGTGGAAGTTCCCGGCCACGGCCCGGTGCGTGGCGATGTCGCCTGGGGTGGCAACTGGTTCTTTCTCGTCGCCGAGCACCACCTGCGTCTCGAAATGTCCGCCCTCGAAGCGCTGACGGATTTCACCTGGCGCACCCGTCTCGCCGTGAATGCGCAGGGCTTTCCCGCCGTCGACCACGTTGAATTGTTCGCCCCGTCGCTGCGGGCGGGTGCGCACAGTCGCAACTTCGTGCTCTGCCCGGGCAAGGCCTACGACCGCTCGCCCTGCGGCACCGGCACGT
>SXSC01000304.1 GCA_005792355.1 Opitutaceae bacterium | reverse complement strand
CCACCCGCTGGACTGCCCGATTTGCGATCTGGCGGGCGAGTGCAAGTTGCAGGAGCAGGCGACGGGCTACGGGCGCGGCTATTCCCGCTTCATCGAACAGAAGAACGTGAAGCCCAAGCGCACCCAACTGGGTCCCCGCGTGATGCTCGACGACGAGCGCTGCATCCTCTGCTCGCGCTGTATCCGCTTCTCCAAGGAAATCGCGAAGGACGACGTCCTCGGTTTCACCGACCGCGGCAGCTACTCGACGCTCACTTGTTTTCCCGGCCGGCAGCTCACGAACAATTACTCGCTCAACACCGTCGACATCTGCCCGGTGGGTGCGCTCACGAGCACGGATTTCCGCTTCAAGATGCGTGTCTGGTTCCTGAAGCAGACGAACAGCCTCGACCCGGAGTCGAGCGTCGGCGCCAACACGGTCGTCTGGTCGCGCGAGGGCGTCATCTATCGCATCACGCCGCGGCGGAACGACGAGGTGAACGACACCTGGATGGCCGATAGCGGGCGTGATCTCTACAAGGCCGTGCGCGCCTCCGACCGGCTGACGGCGAGCAAAGTGCACGGGGTGGAAAGCACGTTGGAGCTGGCGATCAAGGCCGCGACGGCCGTGCTGACGGCGTCCTCCGGCGCGGTCGCCGTGGTTGGTTCCGGTCGCAGTTCGGTGGAAGAACAGTTTCTCACCAGGAAACTCGCCGAGACCCTCAAGGCATCGACGCATCTCGTCAGCCGGGTGGGGGAGGGGGACGGGATTTTGATTTCCGCCGATCGCAACCCGAATGTCCGCGGGGCGCTCGTCACGGGACTGGTTACCGAGCTGCCTTTGGCGAAACTGGCGTCATTGGCCTCGGCCATCGACGCCGGCCGCGTGACGGCGGTCGTCTCCGTGGGCGAGGATCTAGCAGCCGGGGGGCTCAGCGCGGCCCAGCTCGCAAAAGTTTCGACCGTCTATCTCGGCTCCCAGGCCAACGCGACGAGCGCGACGGCCAACGTGGTCATCCCGACGCTCACCGTTTTTGAAAAAAACGGCACGTTCGTGAACCAGCAGTTTCGCCTGCAGAAATTCTTGCAGGCCGTGCCTGCCCTGGCGGGCGCAACCAACGATCTCGCGGTGCTGGCGAAATTAACCGTCGCGACGGGCGGTGCCGCCGCGCCGGGTGAAACGAACGCGCTCTGGGCGGTGCTCGCGACGGAGGTCGCCGCGCTCAAGACGATCACGTTCGCCAATCTGCCGGAAACCGGACTCCTGCTCGATGGGACTCCCTTCGCGGCGCTGCCCTTTGTCGAGGGCGAGACCCTGCATCACCTACCCGGAGGCAGGCCATGAGCGTTGGACAACACCTCATGCGCCGTCATGAAACACCTAAGCGTTTCATCCAAACTGCAAAAACCGTGCGACTTTCGCCCCCATAATCCACCATGCGCTCTCCCGCCTTCATCGCCCTCGGCCTCGGTTTCGTCCTGATGGGAGCCGGGCTCTTCGCGCTCACCTTGATTAAGTCAAAGCCGGTTTCCTCCCTCCCGACCAAGGCGCAGGTGCGCGAGCAGGCGGCCATGGTGCAGGAGACGAAAAAGATGCGGATCGCGTCCGGCATCATCATCGGATTCGGAGTTCTGTTGTCCCTGATGTACTTTTCCTGAAATGGTCGAATTCTACACCAGCCTTCATCCGATCCTGCAGGGTGTGCTCAAGGGGCTCGCCGTGATTTTGGTGATCTTCCCGATCGGCGGGGCTTGCTCGATGGCGGAACGCAAGGTCTCGGCTTGGATTCAGGGCCGGCCCGGTCCCAACCGCGCCATCGTGCCCTGGTTCGCGTGGGTTCCCTTCCTCGGTCGGTTTCTGCAGCGCCTCGGGATTTTCCACGTCATGGCCGATGGCGGCAAGATGCTCTTTAAGGAAGACGCGCTGCCCGGGCACGTGAACAAGTTCTACTTTGTCCTCGCACCGATCATTGCGATGATGCTCGCGTTCACGACCGTGACCGCGGTGCCGTTTGGCGCGTATCTCGATGCCGCCGGAAAGGTGATTCCGATCGCCCTCGCCAACGTCGACATCGGGCTGCTCGCGGTCTTCGCCGTGGCCTCGCTCGGCGTGTATTCGCTCATCCTCGCCGGCTGGGCCTCGAACTCGACAGATCCGTTCCTCGGGAGCGTGCGGGCCTCCGCCCAGCTCATCTCCTATGAGCTTTCGATGACGCTGTCGGTCCTGCCCGTGTTTCTGTGGGTCAACGCGCCCGGCTTGGAAGCCACCCTGGGGCTGGGCCGCGTGGTCGAGTTTCAAAGCCAGCCCGGGCTGATCGGCGGCGCCTGGTTCGTATTTTTCATGCCGGTGTCGGCCTTCATCTTTCTGACCTCCCTTTTTGCCGAGACCAACCGGCAGCCGTTTGACATGTCGGAATCCGAGGCGGATCTCGTCGGCGGTTTTCACACCGAGTACGGGGCCTTCAAGTGGGGGCTCTTCTTCGTCGCGGAATACGCGCACATGGTCGTCGGCTCGGGCGTGTTCACCCTGCTCTTCCTCGGCGGCTGGAATCCGTTGCCGTGGATTCCGCTCGCGACCGCCGTCGAATGGCTCACGCCACTCTCGCCGCTCGCACTCCATCCGATTTTCGTCGGGTTGCTTTCGATCGGCATCTTTCTCGCGAAGGTGCTCGCGCTGATCTTCTTCTTCATGTGGGTGCGCTGGACCGTGCCGCGTTTCCGCTACGACCAGGTCATGGAAATCGGCTGGAAAAAACTCCTGCCGCTGTCGATCGCCAACCTGCTCTGCTACGCGATCGCCATCGCAGTCATTCAAAAATAACCGCGCGCCATGGCCGTCATCCCGCTCGAACGCAAGCCGCTCACCTTCGCCGAGCGCACCTATGTCCCGCAGATCATCGGGGGCCTGAAGACGACGTGGAAACACCTCGTGACTCCGAAGACGACGCTCGAGTATCCCGAGCAGCGCCCGGCGATTCCACCGGGTTACCGCGGCGTGCCGACGCTGGTCATGGATCCGCATGGCCGCGAGAAATGCGTCTCCTGCCAGCTGTGCGAATTCGTCTGCCCGCCCAAGGCGATCCGCATCACGCCGGGCGAGATTTCCCCGGAGGCCCCGACCGGTCACGTCGAGAAAGCGCCGCGGGAGTTCGAGATCGACATGCTGCGCTGCATCTACTGCGGCATGTGCCAGGAGGTCTGCCCGGAGGAGGCGATTTTTCTACAGAACCAGTTTTCCATGACGGGCTACACGCGCGAAGAGATGGTGAACCACAAGGCGCGGCTCTACGAGCTCGGCGGCACCCTGCCGGACCAGCATTTCAAGTGGGACAAGAAGAAGTCCGCCGAGCGGCACGGCAACGACCGGCATTGAGCCAATGACCATCGGCCAAATCCTTTTCAACCTCTTCGCCCTGCTCACCCTCGTGAGCGCGGTCGGCGTTGTCGTGAACCGGAACGCCGTCCATGCGGCGATGTGCCTGCTGCTCTCGCTGGTGGGCGTGGCCGGGCTCTTTGTGGCGCTGCACGCCTACCTCCTGGCATTTCTGCTGCTGCTCGTTTACGCGGGGGCGATCGTCGCCCTGTTTCTCTTCATCGTGATGCTGCTCGACGCCAAGGGCGACGCGCGGCCGACCCTGCACAAGCTGCCGCTCGCGGCCCGCGTCCTGGCGCTCGGGTTGGTGGCCGCGGGGGTCGCCTCATTCTACGCCCGCGGCCGCCTGCCCGCGCCCGATGTCTCGGCCGCGCCGGCGGTCGGCGTCTCGCTCAAGCTTTACGCCTACCAGCTCTTCACGACGTATCTGTTGCCGGTGCAAATCCTCGGATTCCTGCTCCTGATCGCGATGCTGGGCGTCATCGTGCTGAGCAAAAGATTCGACGGGATGGAGGACATCAAGTGAGCCGTCGATTTCCCAGACTCACTCTCACCGCCTTCCGCTCAACCGCGGGCGTCCGCTGCGATTCACGATGATTCCCGCGACCCTCAACGCTTACATTCTCATCAGCGCGGCGCTCTTCGCCGTCGGGCTGGTCGGGGTGCTCATCCGGCGCAACACGCTCGTCGTGTTCATGTGCCTCGAGCTGATGCTGGTGGCCTCGACCCTGGCGCTGGTGGCGTTCTCGCGGTTCAACGGCACGATGGATGGCAACGTCTTCGTGTTTTTCATCCTCACGGTGGCCGCGGCCGAGGTCGCCGTGGGCCTCGCGATCATCGTGGCCCTGTTCCGCCGGCGGCAGACCATCCAGATCGACGAGTTGAACTCGCTGAAGAACTGACCCCAGCCGCTTAACCACTAATTCACACTAATCATCACTAATGAAGAGTCCGCTCTCATCCTCTCTGTCATTAGCGACCATTAGTGTACATTAGTGGTTTCCTCTTTCCGTTTCAGTCGATGACTCCCGCTCAACTAGCCTTTGCCCTCCTGCTGCTGCCGCTCGTCTCGGCCGCGATCATCGCGCTTTTCCTGCGCCGCGCCGGCGGGACGGCTGCGGTGATTTCGGTTCTTACTGCGACCGCGGTTGCTGCGGGTGCGCTGGTGCTGGCCTTGGGGGACCGCGATTTTCCGGCCTCGTTCGAAATGCTGCGTTTCGGCGACTTCGCCATTTCCCTCGGCGTCAAATTCGACGACCTCGCGGCGTTGATGCTCGTCATCGTCGGCGTCGTCGGGCTCTGCGTCCATGTCTTCTCGCTGGGTTACATGCACGCCGACTCCGCGCGCGGCCGGTATTTCGGCGGGCTCTCCATCTTCATGTTTTCGATGATCGGCATCGTGCTCGCCGACAATCTTTTCATGATGTTCATCTTTTGGGAGCTGGTCGGTTTCAGCTCCTGGCTGCTGATTGGCCACTGGTACGAAAAACCATCGGCGAGCGACGCCGCGAAAAAGGCGTTCATCGTGAACCGCGTCGGCGACTTCGGTTTCCTGCTCGGCATCGTGATGTGCTATTGGGCCAACCACACCGTCAACCTCACCGAACTCGCCGCATTGGGAGACAAGGATGGCCTCGTGTTCAGCACCCTGATCCCGTTGCTCCTCTTCTGTGGCGCGGTCGGCAAATCCGCCCAGCTGCCGCTGCAGGTCTGGTTGCCCGACGCGATGGAGGGTCCGACGCCCGTCTCGGCGCTGAT
>SXSC01000303.1 GCA_005792355.1 Opitutaceae bacterium | reverse complement strand
TGGGAATTCCAGATCTTTGGCAAGGGCTCCAAGAGCGCCGCCGACCAGATGTGGGTCGCCCGTTACATCCTCACCCGGGTGTGCGAAAGTTATGGCATCGATGTCGAGTGGCGCTGCAAGCCGATCCTCGGGCCGTTTAACGCGCCGCTCGACTGGAACGGCTCGGGCCTGCACTCCAACTTCTCCACGAAGTTCCTGCGGGAGGTGGGCGGCAAGGAATACTTCGAGAAACTCATGGCGGCCTTCGCCAAGCACATGGACGAGCATATCGCGGTTTACGGGCCGGAAAATCACCTCCGCCTCACCGGGTTGCACGAGACGCAGTCGATCGACAAGTTCAGCTACGGTCTTTCGGACCGTGGCGCGTCGGTGCGCATGCCCGTCAACTTCATCAAGGACGGTTACAAGGGTTATCTCGAAGATCGCCGTCCGAATTCAGCCGCCGACCCGTATCTTGTCGCCGGCCGGATTCTCAAGACGATCCAGACGGTGCCGACGACCTGATCGCGTCACGGCTCGGTTTCCACTTCAAGACGGCGTCTCCGCAAGGTGACGCCGTTTTTTTTCGAGGTGGCGAATCCCGCGTGATCGCTTTTTGCTGAAGTGGCAGGGGCCAGCCGCCTGCGTCCTCCCATCATGTCCGCCACCGCATCGCCGTCATCGCCGCACGCCTCCAGCTGGGAGTGGGCCCAGACCGCCTTGCTGGTCGCGAATCTGGGACTGACGACGCTGGCCAACGGCGGGTACGGCGCGCCGATCGCGCAGGTGACCGCACTGCTGACCGGCGCCCTCGTCGTGGTGCATTGCCTGGCAAACTTCCGGCTGCGTGCCGGGGGGCCGGCGAGTCATCCCGCGGGATGGATGCTGCTGCCGTTTCTGGCCGTGGCCCTGGCCAACGTCTGGTGGATCACCCCCGTACCTTGGCTGGGTTGGCGCGACTGGCTCGGCTGGGCACAGATGATTGCCGTGTTCTGGGTCGTGCTGAACGGGCTCCGATCGCGCGGCCCGCGGCGCGTGGTTTTTTTCGCGCTGGTCACGCTCGGGGTGATCGGGGTTGGGCTGAGTTGTTACCAGCGTTTCATCGATCCAACCTGGCGGATGATTGGCGGGGCGCGCGGTCCTGAATTTCTGGGACGGGCGAGTGGTTCGTTCAGTATTCCCAATAGTTTTGCCGGATTCCTGCTGCTGCTGCTGCCGGCGGTGGCGGCGCTGACGTTTCGCCGGGCGGCCTCCGCGATGGAGCGGGTGTGGTGGGGTTGGGTGGGCCTCGTGCTGGGATTCGGTTTGATTCTGACGATCAGTCGCGGCGCCTGGGTGTCGTTGGTGCTGGCGCTCTCGATCTGGCCGCTGCTCGCGGCGCAGGGCGGCTGGCGCCGCCGGTCCGCGCTGGCGCTTGGGGTGCTGGTCGGGCTTTCGCTGCTGGCGGCGGTCGTCGTGATGAAATATCCCGGGGCCCGGGAGCGTTTCACGCAACTGGTGCTCGACGCCGGCGAGAAAACCCGGCCGGTCATTTGGCGCGGGGCCTGGCAGTTGTGGCTCGACCGGCCCGCGTGGGGCCACGGGGCCGGCAGTTACAACGTGTTGTTCGAACGCCACCGGCCCGAGGGTTTTCGGGATGAACCGCTCTGGGCTCATAATGAGTATCTGAATACGCTGAGCGATTACGGCGCGATCGGCTTCGGGTTGTGCTTCGGCGCCGCGGTCTGGATCGGGCTCCGGGGGGTGGTTCGAGCGGGCGGCGACGGACGTCGGACCCGCCAACAGTGGCTCGGAGATCCGGCGGTGCACGCCGGGTGGGGGGTGGGCGTGCTGGCGTTTGGCCTGCAGTTGGGGCTTGATTTCCACTTCAAGATACCCGCGCTGGCATTGGCCTTTGCCGTGGTCTCAGCGCTGGCCGTGGGTGCGGCTTGGTCCGTGGCGCCCCGGACGGAGGGTTCCGGGGCGGCGGCGGCATCGGCGTGGTTGGTGGTGGCGGCGCTGACCGCCACCTCGGTGGTGTTTTTCTTCTCGCCACTGCTGGAAGCCGAGGGGCTGCGTGTCGGGGCGAGGCGGGCGATTGATCGATTATCATCTGTTGCCGTTGGGCAATCCGACTACGGTCGGGTATTGCCCCTGGCGCAGGAGAGCCTGCGGCAGGCGACGGCACGCGACTCCCGCAACGCCCAGGCGTGGGCCGACCTGGCGTACGCGACGGCGTCCATGGCGCATGTCGTCCCGCTGCGATCCAGCGAATTCGGTCAGCAGGCCGAGGTGGCGGCGAACCGGGCACTGGATACCTCAGTGGTGTGCAGCGAGTTTTGGATCCGCCGCGGGGTCGCTCGAGACCTCCAGGGCCGATGGGCTGAGGCCGGGAATGACTTCGGAACGGCGGTGAGCCTCGCTCCGGCGGACGCGCTGGCGTGGCACTATTATGCCGACCACCTCAGCCGAAGACCGGCGACGCGCGAGTCGGCCGAGGCTGCGTTGGATTTCTGTTTACGCCTTGACCCGGGAAATCAGGCGGGGCTAGCTTTGCGCCAGCGCTTGGCGATAACAAAAATTGCGCCTTAGCTGGAACTTCATGCACCACCGAATTCTGACCCTGATGCTGGCTTGTGCGCTTGCCGCCGTTGGAATGATTCGTGCGCAACCAGCGGCGGACGTTCCTGCGACTCTGACGCAGGCCGGAAAAGTTCTTGTGGCCAAGGTGACCGGAACCGCGACGATGGTTTTTAATGGCACGGCTACGGTGCTGAAACCGGACGATGCGATACCCCAGGCGGCGAAGGTGACCACCGGGCCGACCTCCACGATCGTTTTGGTTTTTTCCAATGGCGCCACGACTCAACTCGGCTCGGACACCGAGTTAGTCCTGGAGGAATTCTTGCAGGATCCATTTGGTGCGACGATTAAGGTCGCGGATCTGGAGGATGAGCCGTCTCCGTCGCGCACGAGGTTGTCGCTGAACCGGGGCGAACTCGTTGGCAATGTGAAGAAGCTCAAGTACGAAAAGGGATCGTCCTTCACGATCCAGACCCCGGTCGGCGCGGCTGGTATTCGCGGGACGACCTTCAGGATTGTATTTAGGCCGTCGGGCACGGGTCAGGCTTTCTTCACGTTGAGTACTTCGGTTGGAAATGTTGCGTTTCAGCAAGGAGTTGTTGTCCCCCCTGGCGGCCAGGTCGGTGTAGCCCCGGTACAGGGTGCAGGAACCCCTACGACAACCGGAACCGGGACCACGACAGGAACTGATCCCGCAACGGGCACCGCCACCCCGACCGGCACCGCTACCCCAACGGGCACCGCGACTCCGACGGGTACTGCCACTCCGACCGGCACTGCCACTCCAACGGGCACCGCCACTCCGACGGGTACTGCCACTCCGACGGGTACTGCCACTCCGACAGGCACCGCTACCCCGGCGGGCACTCCCACCACGACCGCTGCTCCCACCACAACGGGTACAGCCGCTCCGACGGGCACAACTACCGCGAGTACCGCTGCGCCGGCGGTAAAAGCTGCGGGGACCGTGACCGGACTTTCGGTGCCGCAGGGTCAGGAAATAACAATTACCGTCAGTGTGACGCGGAATACTCAGGGACAAATGGTAGTCGCAGTCCTGCCGCCTCCTCCCGTATCCACAACAAATATTTCACAGGCGAACCTACAGGCGGTTACGAATGTTGCCCGGGAGATTGCGGTAGCGGTCCAGCAGGCTGTCTTCACTTCGCCGGCGCCCGCCGCGACGACGCCGAGTGCCACCGGGACTGGAACGAGCACCGGGACTGGGACCGGCACCTCCGGCGCGGCTGCTACGGGAACGAGCACCGGTTCAGCCACCGGCAGCCCGACCGGCTCTACGACCGGTAGTACCACGGGTTCTACGACGGGCTCAACCACCGGAAGTACGACCGGCTCTACGACCGGTAGTACCACGGGTTCTACGACCGGCTCAACCACTGGAAGTACGACCGGCTCCACGACCGGCAGTACCACGGGTTCTACGACGGGCTCAACCACCGGAAGTCCGACCGGTTCGGCGGTAGGCACTACTCAGACCGTGACCGTGCAGACGAGTACGGGACAGACAGCCACCGCACAGGTTACGACGACCACCCCGACGACGACTGCGACGACGACGCCTAGGCCTACGCCCGCGCCTACGCCTACGACCACGCCTCCTCCGGTGGTGACCCCGCCACGGATTGTCACGACGACTCCGGGAGGATGATCCCCGGGCCGGGCTTGCTCGGAACTGGGAGAAAGCAGCCGGTGACTCGGTCTGCTCGTTTGACGGTGATTCGGCTTCCGTTCAGCGCGGGTGTTTTCTAGGGTTCGCGCGATGGCCCAGACCCCCAAAAGGAAGTCCTTGGCGTTTCTCCGCTGGTTCCTCCTGTTCCCGATTCCCTTGGTTTGGGGTCTGCTTGAGCATTTTCAGCTGCTGACCTTTCTGGAGAACCGGTCGATCGACTGGCGCTTTCAATACCGGGGCGAATTGGAGTCGTCGGTGAAGGTTGTGTATGTCGACATCGATTCGCTCTCGCTCAATGCGATTGGAGGAATGCCGTGGAGTCGTGCGATCCATTCGAGGGTGGCCGCGGCACTCTTGAACGAAGGGAAAGCAAAAGCGGTCGCATTCGACATTGTTTTTTCCGACGCCGGCCTGTCCGAGTCGGTTGATCGGCGAAAACTTTTGTACGGCAACAAGGAGTTTGGGGACTTCCTGGAAAAAAGGCCTCCAGTTGTGTTGGCGGCGGCGTACGGCGGCTGGCAATTTCTCGACGTCAACGGCAAACGCCAGACGCGCTCGTTGCCACTCGTCTCGACTGAGACGCGCCAGCCCGATCAGATCGAGCCGCCGGAAGTAGCCGCGTTTGAAACCAGCCCGGATCGGGACAAGCCCCGACCACGGACGCCGCCGGTCCCAGCCGGGCTAATCGACACGATCGACAGTGGCACGCGGATCGTACCGGCTTGGACTTCAAGCAACATCAGGGTGACCTACTATCACATGGCAGTGCAGCTCGCGCGCCTGTACTGGGGGTTGCCACCGGAAGCGTTGCGCGTGCGGGAAGGTCGGCTCGAATTCGTCCAAAGCGATGGCGCGATTCACCGCGCTGTGCCGCTACGCAACGGGCAGTTGCTCGAGGTAAACTGGTTCACCCAGTGGAAATCGCCCAAGACGATCCACAAGGAGTTTGCCTATGTCTACGAGTTTGCGGAGATGCTGAAATCGAAGGATACAAAAGAGCGCGACGCGGCCCTGGAATATTTCGCCAGTTCAGACTTCAAGGATGCGGTCGTCCTGGTCGGGCCGGTCGACGCTCTGTTGCAGGATTTGGCACCGACGTCGCTGGATGGTGATGCAGTGCCGAAGGTCAGCGTCCATGGCAACATGTTGAAGACGATTGTGTCGGGACTGTTTCTCAAGCGGCCGGCGGAGCGCACGACCTTCCTGATTGTTTTTGGGCTGACCGTGATCGTCACCACCCTTTCTCTCGCCGGCGGTGCGCGGGCGCTGTTTGCCAAGATCATGGCGGTACTGGCGGCAGGCATCTACGTAGCGCTCACCTTTCGGCTTTTTGCACAAGCCCACTTGGTGCTGCCGCTCACTGCGCCGCTCGGGGCGGCGCTGACCACCAGTTTCGCCGGCCTGATCTGGCAGGTGATCAATGAGCAAAAGGCCAAGGGCCGGATCAAGGGCATGTTCGGCGCCTACGTGTCTCCGCAGCTTGTCGAGCGCATGGTCGAATCCGGCGACGACCCGAAGTTGGGCGGTCACGAGGAGCAAATCACCGCGTATTTCAGCGACATCCAGTCGTTCTCCTCGTTTTCAGAAAAACTGCCCCCGGCCCGACTGGTCGAGTTGATGAACGAGTACCTGACCGCCTGTACTGACATCGTGCAGGAGCGGGGCGGCACGCTCGACAAGTATATCGGCGACGCCGTGGTCGCGATGTTTGGCGCGCCCATTCCGCTGCCGGATCACGCCTTTCGCGCGTGCGTCACCACCCAGCTCGTCCATCAAAAACTCGGCGAACTCCGCGAGAAATGGAAACTCGAGGGCGACAAATGGCCCGAGATTGTCGGGAAGATGCAGTCGCGCATCGGCCTGAACAGTGGCTTGGCGATCATCGGCAACATGGGCAGTCGGACGCGTTTTAACTACACGATGATGGGCGACAACGTGAACCTCGCCGCCCGCATGGAATCGGGGGCGAAAAGCTGGGGCGCGTACACGATGGTGGCCGAGGCGACGAAACTGGCGTGTGAGCAACACGAGGCGGGTCGGGTCGTGTTCCGTCCGCTTGGCCGCATCGTTGTGATGGGCCGCTCGCAGCCGGTGCCAATTTTTGAAATTGTCGGATTGAAGGAGTCGTTGCCCGCCACGGCCCTCGAATGCCTCGGGCTTTTTGAACAGGGACTGTCGAAGTATTATGCCCGCGATTGGGACGGTGCCATCGCGCTGTTCAAGCAGAGCACCGCACTGGAACCGAACCAGCCCGGCAAGACGCCCGGCGTGAAAACCAATCCCTCGCTTGTCTACCTCGACATCGCCGCGGACTACAAGATCGGGCCGCCGGCCGAAGGGTGGGACGGCGTGTACGTGATGAAGGAGAAGTGACGGTTTTCGCGGGGCGAAAACCTCACTTCAGCAGCATGTCCTTCACCGTGCGGCCCGCCGGGATCATCGGCAGCACGTGCTCGGTGTAGGGCACGATCACGTCGAGCACGTACGGGCCGTCGTGGTCGAGCATCTCCTGCACGGCGGCGCGCAGTTCGCCGCGCTTGATCACGCGGCGGCCCTTGACGCCGAAACCCTCGGCGATCTTCACGAAGTCGGGATAGAGGGCGTCGGGATTGTCCGGGCTGCCGACGTTGGTTTCGTCGCCGAGAATCGTGTTGCCGCGCACGCTGCCGTAGAAGCGATCCTCCCACTGCACGACCATGCCGAGGTGCTGGTTGTTCAGGATCATCGCCTTCGCGGCGATTTTCTCGATGTGGCAGGTGGCGAGTTCCTGGATGTTCATCATGAACGAGCCATCGCCGTCGATGTCGATGACCTGCTTGTCGGGGCAGGCGACCTTGGCGCCCATCGCCGCCGGATAGCCGAAGCCCATGGCGCCGAGGCCGAGGGAACTGATGTAGCGGCGCGGCTCGTTGAAGCGATAAAACTGGGCGGCCCACATCTGGTGCTGACCCACGCCCGTCGTGATGATCGCGTCGCCCTTCGTCAGTTCGTAGAGCACCTTCACCGCCTCCTGCGGCACGATGTGCTTGCTTTTTTCATACGCGAACGGGTGGTCTTTTTTCCACGTCGCGATTTGCGCGTGCCACGCCGACGTGTCGGGTGGCGCGAATTTTCGGGCCGCCAGGAATCCGTTGAGGCGACCGAGGGCGTACTTGATGTCGCTGGTGATCGGCAGCTGGACGCGCTTGTTCTTGTTATGCTCGGAGGCGTCGATGTCGATGTGGACGATCTTCGCCTGGGCCGCAAAATGCTTCGTGTCGCCGGTGATGCGATCGTCGAAACGCGCTCCGAAGCAAAGGAGCAAATCGCTCTGATCGACGGCCCAGTTGCCGTAGGCGGAGCCGTGCATGCCGAACCACTGCATTGAGAGCGGATGCGACTCCGGGAACGCGCCCAGACCCATCAGCGTGGTCGCGACCGGCACGTTGGTCTTCTCGGCAAACGTCTTCAGTTCCTGATGCGCGCCGGCGGAGATGACACCGCCGCCGACATAGAGCACCGGGCGCTTCGCCTCGGCGATGAGCGCGAGCACCTGCTGCAATTGCTCGTCCGGAGCGTGCTGAATCGCGTTGGCGTAGGTGCTGCGGAACTCGACGGACGCCGGAAACACCGGGCGAAACCGGGCCTGCTGAATGTCCTTCGGGATGTCGATGATCACCGGTCCCGGGCGGCCGGTGTTCGCCAGGTGAAACGCCTCTTTGAAAATGCGCGGCAGGTCGTGCACGTCCATCGCGAGGTACGAGTGCTTCACGATCGGCAGCGTCATGCCGTAGAAGTCGGTCTCCTGAAACGCCATCTTCCCGATATACTTTGAAAACACCTGGCCGGTGATTGCGACGAGCGGGATGGAGTCCATGAACGCGTCCGCGATGGCCGACACGAGGTTGGTGGCGCCGGGGCCGCTGGTCGCCATGCACACGCCGACCTTGCCGGTGGCGCGGGCGTAGCCCTCGGCGGCAAACGATCCGCCCTGCTCGTGGCGCGGCAGAATCACCCGGATCTTGTCGGTGCGGGCGAGCGATTGGTGCAGCTCTTGGGAGGCACCGCCGGGATACGCAAAGACGACGTCCACCCCCTCGCGGATCAGGCACTCGACGACGCAGTCGGCGCCCTTCATTTCGCGGCCGATGTCGGCCTGGGGAACCGCGGAGGTGGATGTGGTATTTTTCTTCATGGCGATGGCTTTCGTGAAAAAGCCGGTTAGGAGAAACCAGCTGGGTAGGCTGAGGCAAGCCCGGGCTTGGAGAACGCCCGAAATGAGTTGGCGGTCGGGCGTCCCTCGCGCACCTTGTCTCGATGCTGAAATTGCTTTTTATCGGCGACATCGTTGGTCGACCGGGCCGCGAAATCGTCGCCAATCGGCTGTCCCGGCTCCGCACAGAGCACGCCATCGACTTCGTGATCGCCAACGGGGAAAATGCCGCCGCCGGCTCCGGAATCACCGCGACCATTGCCAAGTCCATTCTCGAAAGCGGCGTCGATGCGATCACCCTGGGCGATCATGTCTGGGATCAACGGGGCTGGGAGAACGACATCATCCAAACCGATCGCGTGTGCCGGCCGGCCAACCTGCCCAAGGCGTGCCCCGGCTGGGACCACCTCATCATCGAGGCCCGCGGATTTCGCGTCGCCGTTTTCACGGTGCTCGGCCGGACTTACATGAATCTGAAGGCTGACTGCCCGTTCCTGGCCGCCGACCGGATGATTGAGCAACTACGGGCGCAGGCCGACGCCATCATTGTGGAGATCCATGCGGAGGCGACTTCTGAGAAGCAGGCGCTCGGCTGGCATCTCGACGGCCGGGTCACAGCGGTCCTGGGCACGCACACGCACGTGCCGACGGCCGACGCGTGCGTGTTGCCGAAGGGCACCGCCTTCATGTGCGATGTCGGCATGACGGGTCCGTACGCGAGCGTGCTGGGTCGCGACGTGCGGCCGGTGGTCGAGCGATTTCTCGACGGCATGCCGCGGCGCTTTGAAGTCGCGACCGGCGACGTGCGCCTGTCCGGTGCCCTGATCCAAATCGATCCGTCCATGGCCCGGGCTGAGAAAATCGAACTCCTGACGGTACGGCAGTCGGGCTAGCGGCTACGCCTGCGGATACTCCCAGCCTTTCCGGTACTCGCGGCGGAGGAGTTTGTTCGCCGCCTCGTCGCCGATGATCCGCTCCTTTTCGCCGTCCCATTCGAGACTGCGGCCAACCTTCATGGAGAGCATGCCGAGCAACGCCATGTTGGTTGAGAGATGGACCTCGCCGATGTCCGACACCGGCTTGGTGCCGGTGCGAATCGCCTGCAGGAAGTCGGCCCAGTTTTCCTTGATGTTCTGCGAGTCGGGCGTGCCGAGCTTTGGCGCTTCGCTGATGACAGGGTCGCTGGCGTTGGTCGGATAGAACGTCCAGCCCTTCTGCCAGCCCATGTGAAAGATGCCCTTGGTGCCGTAAAAATAGCAGCCGACGTTTTCGCCCTTGTCGGTGTGGTTGTTGGCGAAGCGACGGTGCTCCCATTGCACGTCGAACTTGTCGAAACTGAACGTCGCGAGCTGATGGTCAGGGGCATCGGTCGTCTGCTCGTTGGGTGAAAACACGGCCGGACCGGCGATCGGCCGGCCGCCGGTCGAGTAGATGCGCCTGGGGTATTTCTCGCCGGTGACCCAGAGCACCTGATCGAGCCAGTGGATGCCCCAGTCACCGAGGGTGCCGTTGGCGTAGTCGAGGTAGTTGCGGAAACCGCGCGGGTGGATGCCGCGGTTGCCCGCGCCCTGGCTCGGGTTGCGCGGATCGCCGCCGTTGAAGGGGCGCAGCGGCGCGGGGCCGCACCACAGGTTCCAATCAAGCTCCTTCGGCGCATCGATGGTCGGGAGCGGTTTTTCGGGACCGCCGCCGCCATAATTGACGAAGCACCGCACCATGCCGATTTCGCCGGCCTTGCCGGAGCGGATGAAATCGCGGCCGCTGATGTTGTGCGGCGAGATCCGGCGGTGCGTTCCCACCTGGACGACGCGCCCGGTGGCGCGGGCGGCGTTGACCATCGCGCGGCCCTCCATCACGGTGTGGCCGATCGGTTTCTCAACGTAAACGTGCGCGCCGGCCTTCACCGCGGCGATCATGGGCAGCGCGTGCCAGTGATCCGGCGTCCCGACGATGACAATCTCGGGCTTCGCCGTGGCAAGGAGTTCGCGGTAGTCCCGGAAAAGCTTCGGTGTATCGCTGACCCCCTTGGCGCCGTTGGCGAGGGTCGGCTGAAACTGGCGCGAATCGACGTCGCAGAGCGCGACGAGTTCGCACGCGCCGCCGGCCAGTGCCTCGCGCAGGATGTTGTTACCCCACCAACCGCAGCCGATGAGGGCGGTGCGGAATTTCTTCGCGCCTGACTTGTCGGAGGCGCGGATGGAAAACGGAAATGCGGACACGGTGGTGGCCGCCGCGGTGCGTTGGAGGAAATGTCGGCGATTCATGGTGGAGTTGGAGACGAAAAGCTCTACCGGGTCTTGCGTCCCACGCAAAGAATCTTCGGCAAAGCGATTGACGCCCCCGGGGAACCGGCACTGAGTGGCATACTCAGGTTCACGCGTCGCATTTCGCGAATGCGGCAACAATCCATTATCCCCGTTTCTTCGAGTTTTTTCCCCTCGCCGCCGCGTTTGATCCGGTGGTCGGCATCCCTCGCCATTCTCTTTCTCGGCGTGATGACGTTGCTGCGAGTCGGCGCGTATCTGGCATTGCCATCTGCCCGCGTTCCGTTCGCCCAGGTCTGGCCGGTATTTGGGCTCGGGATACGGTACGACGCCCGGGTGGTGGCCACGGCCATGCTGGCCCTGCTCGTCTTCGGCAGCTGGCGGATTTTTAGTCCGTTTCGCGGGACGATCGGCCGGCGCTGCTGGCTTGGGGTGTTCGGATTGTTCAGCGCGCTGCTGCTAGGCTTCTATGCGGTCGATTTTCTGCACTACCGCTACCTCCACCAGCGGCTCAATGCCTCCGTCCTCGGCTTTCTGGCCGACGCGGAGATTTCCGCCGGCATGGCGTGGCAGAGCTATCCGTTGGCGCGGATCGGGCTCGGCCTTGCGATCGCTCTGGCTAGCGGCGTGGTCGTCATGAGTTGGCTGCACCGGAGGGCGGCGGGAGCGGCGGAACCGGCACCGCGGCTGGGGCGGGCGTTGTGGTTCGGCCTGACGGGGTTCGCCTGCGTCGTGGGAATATTTGGCCGGGTCGGGCAATACCCGTTGCGGTGGAGCGACGCCTTCGATCTGCGCAGCGATGCCGCCGCGCATCTGGCGTTGAACCCCGTGGAGTCGTTCCTCAGTTCCCTGAGTTTCCGCGCCTCCGGTTACAATGCCGCCGAAGTGGGCGCGCACTACCTGCGGATGGCGGCCTATCTGGGCGTGACGACGCCGGACCCGGCGCGCCTGCCGTTTGAGCGCAGCGTGGCCGCGCGTCCGGCCGCCGGCACGCCGCCACCCAATGTCATCGTGGTGATCTGCGAGTCGTTCAGCGGCTACAAGAGCTCGATGTGGGGCAACCCGCTCGATACCACGCCGTTTTTTGCGGAGCTGTGCCGGCAGGGTGTGTTTTTCGATAATTGCTACACTCCGCATGTCGGCACGGCGCGCGGGGTCTGGGCCACGCTGACCGGCGTTCCCGACGTGGAAATGGTGGAGACCGCCAGTCGCAACCCCACGCTCGTCAACCAGCACACGATCCTCAACGATTTCACCGGTCACGAGAAATTCTATTTCCTCGGCGGCAGCACCAGCTGGGCCAACATCCGCGGCCTGCTGACGAACAACCTCGACGATTTGCAGCTCTACGAATCGGGCAGTTTCAAGTCGCCGCGGGTCGACGTCTGGGGGATCAGCGACAAGAGCCTTTTCCTCGAAGCCCACGAGGTGTTGCGCGCGCGGAACAAACCCTTCGTCGCGGTCATCCAGACCGCGGGCAATCACCGGCCATATACGATTCCACGGGAGGATTTGCGGGAATTCTCGCGGGTCGACATTCCGCCGGAGCAGCTGAAGGCGGGGGGCTTCGAGTCGTTGGCGGAGCTGAATGCGTTTCGTTACACGGACTATACCTTTCGAAAGTTCATCGAGGCGGCGAAACAGGCGCCGTATTTCGACAATACGATTTTCGTTTTTGTCGGCGATCACGGGATCGGCGGAGATGCCGGTGCGATGTTCCCGCCCGCCTGGACCGAGCAGCGACTGACCTGTTATCACGTGCCACTGCTGTTTTACGCGCCCAAGCTGCTCGCGCCGCAGCGCGTGCACGCCGTCGCCTCGCAGGTGGACATTCTCCCCACGGTGGCCGGCCTCGCGAACATCCCCCACCGCAACACCACGCTGGGCCGCGATCTCCTGCGCCAGCAACAACTCGACGGCGGGCGGAGCAATGCCGCCTTTATCGTCGATCACAACACGAAGACCATCGGCTTGGTGCGGGGATCACACTACGGCAGCCATCGACTGTCCGGGGGCTCCCCGACTTTTGTCTGGGCCGACTTTGCCGCTCCGGCGCCGTCCGGAGGGCTGGTCGGGGCGGAGGATGAACACACACTGCTCACCACCGCGTTTTACGAGACTGCGCGATATCTGCTGATGCAAAACACAAAGTCATCCCGGCGAAAAGGCACCGAGAGTTCAAACTGATCAGTTGGCATCCCCAAAATTTTTCCGCTGTCGCCGGCCAATTTTCGTCCACGCGCGCCTGCCGCCCCGCGGTCGAGGCCAACCTCTCTTTCCTTGCCGACCATGCCGTTTTTCCACCCCACCCCACCTGCCGGCCATCCGGGAACGGGCCGGCTGCCGCCGCGCCAACGCGTCGCTTTGATAGTGGCGACGGTGGTGGCGGCGCTCGTGGCCGCCTTTGCCCCGACGCGCGGCGGGATTGTCGCCCCCGTCCACCTCGCGCGCGAACACCGACCGGTGGCGGTCCCACCCGCGCCCGAGCGCGTGCCGTTTTTCCGCCAAAGCTGGGTCACGCCGCGCGCGCACACACCCTCGGTCCACAGCAGTTCCATCTGCGTGCTGCCGAGTGGCGATCTCCTCGCACTCTGGTACGGCGGTTCGCGCGAGGGTGCGGCCGATGTTTCACTGTTCACCGCGCGACGCGCACCCGGGATGAGCGAATGGGCCGCGCCGCAGACCGCCGTCAACCGCGCGAGTGCCGAGAGCGAGCTCGAACGGCTGGTCAAAAAAGTGGGCAACGCGGTGATCTTCCCCGATCGCTCCGGATTGCTGTGGATGGTTTACGTCAGCGTCTCCGTCGGTGGCTGGTCGGGCAGCGCACTCAACGTGAAGACGTCGCGCGATGAGGGTCGCACCTGGGGCGGGAGCCGGCGATTGACGCTCAATCCGTTTCTCAACCTCAGCTCGCTCGTGCGGAACAAGCCGATTCACGCCACCGACGGCCGGATTGGACTGCCGGTGTATCACGAACTCGCGATGAAATTTCCCCAGATGCTCTGGCTCACGCCGGGTCGTGACGGCACGGTGGAGGAATGCCGAATCCGCAACCTTTCCGCTGAATCTGGATTGATTCAGCCGACCCTGGTGCCACTCGACGGGGACCGCGTGCTGATGGTGCTGCGCGACCATCGTCCGGGCGGGCGCCGCGTGCATACCGCCTATTCGAACGACAACGGCTGGACGTGGGCGGGAGCCGAACCGAGCGGTCTGCCCAACCCCGATTCGGCGGTCGACGCGTTGCGCTTGCGCGACGGCCGCGTGCTCCTGGTGTACAATCATGGCTCGCACGAGCGCGACATCCTGCGGCTGGCGATTTCGGGTGACGACGGCCGGACTTGGCGGCCGGGGCCGGTGATCGAGGCCGACGCGCGTCGGGAATTTTCCTACCCGTTTCTCGCTGAGGATCAGCACGGACGGATCCACCTGACGTACACCTGGCTGCGGGAACGCATCCGGCACGTCGAGTTCAACGTGGCGTGGCTGGACGGGCGGTCGGCGAAGTTGGAGGCGGGAACCCAATGAACGGACGCTTCGATCTCGGATTTTACGGACTCGTCTGCGGCGTGACACTCTGGCTGGCGCTCCTCTGGGCCGGGGAGCGTCTGAAGATCTGCCGACCCGGTCGAACCGTGAAAATCGTCCTCGGCGTGGCGACGGTCGTGCTGCTATTTGTCCCGGCTGGCCGGCTGTCGGTTTGGAGCTGGGCCTTCAGCATCTGCCCCAACCCGAGCGTGCCGCTGCTGGGGGCGATCTGTGCGGCGCTGTGGCAGAATCTTTTCGGCGTGGCGGTCTTTAAACCGGCGGACTGGCGGGCGACGTGGGTCTTTGGCGCCGTCGCCGGCACGCTGTTGTATCTCCATCCGTTGGCGATCGGCGCACTCGATCTCTACTTCTGGGGGTGGGACCCGGTGGTCGCATTGTCGACCCTCGCCGGGTTCGCGATCCTTTTCCTCGCGTGGGGCAACCGCCTCGGGGTGCTGTTTTTCGCGGCACTCCTCGCTTTTGAGCTGGGGGTGCTGGAATCGCAGAACTGCTGGGATTATGCGGTCGATCCGTTCTTTTGGCTGGTCAGCCTGGGCTTCGTGGTCGCGCGGGCGATTCGCGCCTGGCGGGGCGGACGCGTGCGACTCGCGGCGGCGAGAACGGAATTGGTTGCGGCGGCAAGCCGGCCGGCGTAACTCGCGTTTTCCGCACCGCAGTTCAGGGCCGCACTTAAAGGAGGGGCGGTTTCCCCAGCGCCCAAATGCGGTCGGCCGACGGTTCTTCGGCGGTTAAGAAACCGCCGCTCCGGGAAAACGATTAAAACCGTCGCGAAAGTGCGCGAAGTAGATCGCTGGTGACACGCTTGCCGGGTGTCTCGCGACGGCCCGTCGACTCACGCCGAACCGGTTGGACGCGGGACCGTGGCCGTTACGCTCTCGCACCCAGGCCGATCTGTGTCCGGAGAAAGGCGAGCGATTTCTCGATTTCGGATTTCTGGAAGTTCTGCGTCGCCGTCTTGCCCTCGGGGCCGGCGGGCGCCTTGAACGCCGGAATCTGGCGGCCACGTTTCGCGAGCGCCTCGAACTTCGCGAGCTTGTCGGGGCGTTTGTCGTAGTGCGCCCAGAATTCGGGCTTCTTGAAGGCAAACTGGCGCGGACCGCCGGAGATGGTTTCGATCATGATCGGCGTGTTCGGGCAGAGCTGGCTCCAGCGTGCGGCATATTTTTTCCAGTCGATCAGTCCGTCGCCGGCCGCGGTCCATTGCACGGCGGCGCCGTCGGGTGTCTCCCAAATCATGTTGTCGCGCAGGCTCGAGCAGATCGTCACCGCGCCGAGCGTCTCGAGCACATCCATCGGATCCTCGAGGGTCCAGGCGGCGTTGCCGGAGTCGATGTTGGCGCCCACGAAATCGCGGCCGGCGGAGTCGATCAGCTGGAGGAGCTCCCACGAATGCAGGTCCCCGGCGTGGTTCTCCACCGCTACCTTGACCCCGGCGGCGAGCGCGTCGCGGCGGCAGGCCTGGAGGACCGCGACAGTGTCGGCGATGCGCGCCTGGATGCCACCTTCGCTTTTGCGGTCCTCCATGTTCCCGAGCACGATGCGGAAAACCGGTGAGCCGAGCGTCTTGGATACACGGATACCGAGACGGAGGTGTTCCTCGGCGGTGCCCCAGTTTTTCTTAAACGACTTGGAGGTGGGGCAGATGCTCCAGCTGCCCGCGTAAAGGGCGAGGCCGGCGGCCTCGGCACGGCGCCGGACGTCGCGCAGGTTGGCGTCCTCGAGGCTGCCGAGGGCGTCAAGGTCGGAGATGAGCAGCGTGTCGCACTTGAGCGAGGCGGCATAGTCGATGAGTTCGGGCGCTTTCCAGCCCAGGGCGCGGACGGCGAAGTTGTCGAGGCCGAGCTTGATTTTGGGCTGGGAGGATTTGGCGCTGGCGGCGAGCAGCGGACGGGTGGCGACGGCGGCGGTCGCGGTGGCGAGGCCGGTGAGGAAGGAGCGGCGGTGCATGAGGAGAAGGGTGAGAGAAAATTGCGTGATCCTCGCCCGCTGTCGATGCCAAGAATGCCGTCACCTGTCCGGACTGGAGGGCGAGCCAGGAGCAGATGCCGGATCTTTTTTCCAACGCAGTTCCTGCACCAACTGTCCCAGTGCGCCGCACATGTGCTCGAGTTCTCCTTCGCCGCGTCCGCTGGGCAGGACGGCGAGGACGTCGCCCGCTTGGATCCGCCCGGCCGCGACTCCCACGGAACGGAGACGGCGCGAGATCCGGCCAGCAAAGAGCCAGGCGCCCGCCATGCTGATTCCCGTGAAGGCAAAACCCCATCCGGTGATCGTTCGCCGCATTTCTCCCACGGGGGCAAAGGCCAGCTCCACCGGCTGGCGCGCCGCGGTCACCCAGCCCAGTCCACGATACTCGCGAAAGCCGCGGCTGCGCACAAATCCCGTCAGATACGTGGTGCCCAGGCTCGTGGGTTCGACGAGGCTGCCGCGAAACTTGCGCCGGTCGGGGAGGGCCGGAGTGTCGGGCGGGCGGGTCCATCCCGATCCGCCGGAGTCAAGCAGCACGTCTCCAGTGCCCGAATACACCGTGATCCCGAGGCGCTCGCGCCGGGCCGTCTCGGCAAGGACGGAGAGTTGGACCTCGCGCGCCCAACTCCAGCGCAGCTGGGCGGCGAGCACGCCGGCGAACTGGCCGTCGGTGCCCGTGACGGGCACGGCGAGCGAGAGGAAGCGCGGGATATTCCCATTTTCGTCCGCCGGCGGGCCGGCTGGAGCGATTTCCGGCGTCTCGCGCAGGTCGCCGGCATACGGTTGGTTTCGCGCGCCGCGAAACCACGGGCGCAAGTCGGCGGCTGATCCCTCCAGCAGGCCGTTCGTCGCGGCGATGATCCGACCCGTGGGACCGGCGAAGCCGATCCAGGCAAAATCCGGCGTCGTCTCCTGCAGCGCCGTGAGGACGCGGCGGCGGTCGGCGTCGGCGGAGTCGACCGCGCGCAGCGGAGCGAGACTGGCGGCGAGTTGGAGCGTGCGGTAGCGCTCATAGATCGAGCGGTCGAGCTTGTCGCCCAGTTGGACGGCCAGCGATTCAAAGGAAGTGCCGAGCTGTTTTTCGAGCGCTTGTTGTGCCGAGCGGCTGGCGAGCGCGGTGACCAGCAGGGTGAAGGCAACCGCCATGAGGCCGAAAAACAGCGCGGCGGCGGCGCGCAGGCTCTGGCGCGGATCAAACACCCACCACCACTCGCGGGGAGCGTTTTCAGACTCACTCAGGCGAGGACGTTCCATGGGTGGCAGGACGTGCGGGCGAGGGACAGGTGACGCGAGGAATTTGTTGGCGGCGAAATGGAGGGACGGGGTGGATTTCAAATGCCGCGGCAATGCCAGTGTCTCTCGCCGGCAAATTTCTTACGGCGCCGAAACGTCCACCAAATCGCTGCGCGCGGTGCCGGCGAAGATCGGGCTCCGCTTGGTGTGCGCCGTGACCCTGCCCCGCAGCCCACGCGGCGGGTGCAGCGAGTCGGGGGCGAGGGTGTGGTCATCGGCCGCGCGAGGGCCGGCGCGAGCCAGCGGAGCAGAAGGCGGGAGCAAGGACTTCAAGGCAGCGGGAAGGGTTGGGTGCGCTGGCAAAGTTGCAGCGGAACGCCCCAGGGATCGCGCAGCATAATCAGGAGCGAGCCGTCGGGCAGCGAGTCTTCGAGGAACAGCGTGGCGCCGGCCCGTTCGAGGCGGGCTCGTTCCGCCCTGGCGTCGACGGCGACGACGGCGAGATGAAACAAGAGCGGGTGGGCGCCCGCATAATCTGGATACGGCGCCTTGGGATTGGAATAGAGTTCGACGATCGTGCGGCCGGTGTCATCGGCCAGAAAGTGCATGAACGGGGCGTCATCGCGTTTCCGGGCGATGGAGAAGCCGAGGTGTTGCACGTACCATTGCACGTGCGCATGGACGTCCGGAACGTTGAGGGCGAAGTGTTCGAATTTCATGGGGGGATGATTCGAGCGTGTCAGAGGTCGGCGACGCGACGCAAGGCGGCGGTCAGGCGCACCCAGTCCGGTGCGCCCACGTGTGCCCGTCGACGGCAGCCCGGCTCGTCTCCGGTGGAGGTGCCAGAATCGTTTGTCACGTATTACGTGACAAACGATTCCCGCCTACCGCCCGTAGTTCGATTTCAGGAGGGGAACATGTTCTGCCTGACGCCAAGATTCTTGTCCCGTAATACGTGACAAGAATTGGGGAGAAAGCAGGGCCGAGCGGCGGGGATGAGAGGCCGGGACGGGGCGGGGGCTTGCGCGATCGCAGCGTTGCGGTCGCGGGGTAGGGGCACCCCGCCTGCGAGAATGGCAGGTTCCTCCCGGGCGCGGGCGATCGCTACGGATTTCCCGGAGCACTGAGCACGCTGGCACGTCGGTTGTTCGCCGGCACGGTGTCAAGGGTGCCCGGCGGATTGCTGAGTTGGGTCGTAAACGAGAGCGTGCCCGCGGACTTCAGAGTCGTTTCGCTGACGGGAAATCTGACCACGTACGTCTCGCCGGCGGCGAGGCTCGGCACGGGCACGGTCGAAGTCGCCGCGTCCGCATTCACCGTCAGAACGAGTCCGCTCACGGTGCGGCCGCTGCGATTTTGCACGACGAACAGCATTTCGTTCTTGGCGCCGTCGTAGTAGTGACTCGCGACGGCGGTATCGGTATAGGAGGAATTGTTGCGGTTGAGCGCAGTGGCGAGGTTGACGATGCCGTGACCAAACGCCGGGTCGGCCCCGGGCTGGCCCGTGTCGTTGGCGGTGCGCACGAGCACTTCGACCGCCTGTTGGGGGGAGAGGTTGGGGTTTTGCGAAATGAGCGCCGCCACCGCACCGGCGACCAGCGGAGCGCTGGCCGAGGTGCCGTTGACCGAGACGCGCTGCCCGTCAAGCCATGCCGTTTGCACGCCGTAGCCGGGCGCGGTGAGCTGGAGTTGGGCGCCGGAGTTGGAAAACGAAACCTGCTGCTCGGCCTTGTCGACCGCGCCGACGGAGACGACGCGCCGATCGGCGGCGGGCCAGGTGAGCTGCGCCGCCTGGTCGTTGCCCGCGGCGGCGACGAGGAGTGCGCCATTTTGGATCGCGTAACCGATCGCGGCATCCAGCACCGCGCCAGTCGCATATCCGCCAAGACTGATGTTGATGATCCTGGCGCCGGCGTCGACCGCGGCGACGATGGCCTGCGCGAGCGTGAAAAGGTCGCTGATGCCGGAAGCGTCGGTCACGCGGATGCTAAGCAGATTGGCGCCGGGCGCGACACCCGGAGCGTCGACCGCCGCCCCTGCGGCGAGGGCGGCGACGGCGGTGCCGTGGCCGTCCTCGTCGCCATGGCCGGGAGCGAGACCGAGACCAATGTCGAGCGGGCGCACGCGGCCGAGGCCGAACGTCACATCGGCCGCCACGCCGGTATCGAGGATCGCGATGGTGGTGCCACGGCCCCAGGTGCTGCGGTCGCCCTTCGCGCCGAGAAACGCGAGCGCCTCGTTGCCGAACGGCACCTGCTCGACGTCGGTCCGATCCTGCCGGGCGGGCTGCTGGGGGATGCCAAAAAGCCCGTTGGCCGCGATGGATGAAAAGTCGGAAGCGTTTTGGGAAAGCTCGTCGTGCATGGCGTCGAGATCGGCGAACCGCACGCGCACGCTGCGCAGGACGCCGACCGTACCGGTGACGCTGAGCCCGGCCTTGTTCGCGCGGTCAAGGAATCGGCGCAACGCCGCGTCGTCTTTGAAAGTGAACACGGCCTCGTTGGCGCGGGCATCGCCGCGCGCGATGGCGCGCACGAGGGCGGCGAGGAGAGCCCGGATTCCGGAATCGGGCGTCGGGGCGTTGGCTCCGACGGCCGGGGTGGCAAGGACCGGGTCACGGGCCGGAGGCGAAGAGATCGCACGGGCGGGCCGGCGTGATTCCGGAGCGGATGATTGTGGCCAGAGCCAAAGGAGAAACAGCCCGCAGCTGAGGACCACGACGAAGCCCGCGAGATTGGCGATACCGGGCTTGCTCATGCAGGATGATGATGATCGACGGTGGCCGAAGTTGCAGAATCAATCCCACTGAGTCGTGTCCATTCAGTCGACCTGGGTTTTACCTCGGAAAACGAAATCACTGGAAGGTGGAACCCGATGTCCTCATCGGGTTTTGCGCCGTACGCTCCCGAATCAGCCCGTCGGGGACAACGGGCTCCACCTCGGACTGAATCGTCACGGTTGAGGCGGAAACCCTTCACCGTGCCACCTTCACGATGACATAGGGCAGCTCGCGCGCGAGGTCGGGCCAGTTCACGCCGTTGCCGTGCCGGTCGATCGTCTCGATGAAGTACATGAAGTCCCATGCCGCGGTGAGGAAGCCGGCCGGCACGGTGGCGGCATAGGCACCCGTGTCGTCCGGTTTCATCTCAAGCGTCGCGTAATCGTCGAATTGTCTGACGAGACGGTAACGCAGGCGGACTGACTGGACGCCGGACGGGTCGGAGACGCGTGCGGCGATGCGGAGTGGCTGGCCGGCCTCGGCGGTGCGGATGCGCTCGTGCGCCACGCGCGGCGGTTCGCGATCGCCGGTGGTGGCGGGGGTCCAGACTTTTTCCTTCAGCACCGCATCATCAGGCGGGCAGCATGATTCCTCGAGCGCGCGCAGGCTCGCCTCAAGCCGCGCCAACTCGTCGCGCCAGTGGCCGCAAAGGTGGTGATTGCGCGCGCCCATCGCGAGGTCCGGGGCATAGCGGTCGCCGGCCGCGGCGACGAGCTCGCGCCAGGCGGCGACCGCGTCTTTCTCGGCGTAGGTCGCGGCCACCAGCTCCGCCAGTTTCTGGCCGCGCTGGAAGAGACAATAGTGCACCGCGGCGATTGCGCGCCGCGCGTGGAAGCGGGCCAGTTGCGCGAGGATGCGGAGGTCGGTGACGGTCGCGTCGAATTCGAGACCGCGCTCGGCACCCGCGGCGGCCTCGGCGGCGCGGACGGAGGCGAGGATTGCGTCGGCGGTTTCGTGCAACCATCGGCTGGTAACGTCGGGCGGGCGTTTCGAGGTCGCGCCGCCGGCGAGAATGCGTTTGGCGGCGGCGACGAAGCTCTCGAATTGCTCGGTGTCGGTGCCCTCGTTGTTGGCGTATTCGACGAGGCTGCCGCCGAGGGCCTGGCGCTCGGCCCAGCCGCGGGTCGTGGGGAATCCTTTGTACGGGTACACGGCGGCGACAATCATGGGCAGCACCTGGCTGGCGCGGTGCAGGCCGGCTTCGAGGTGCGGCGCGGCGTTGGCGCCGAAACGTCGTTGAAATTCACGCTGCCAGGTTTCAGGCGGCGTCTGCGGGTTGTATCCGACGCGACCCCACACCTGGAAGAAGTGCCAGTAACGTTCGAACTCGTACTCGTAGTGCCGGTAGCGGGCCGGCATGAGATCGAAGACCGGCAGGTCGGGGCGCTGCGCCTCCATCTTGGTGGCGAGCGGCTCCTGCACGTCCCAGTTGGGACTGTCGTAAAGCGAGGTGCTCGCCGAATACCGGCGCACATAGTCGGGATCGCCCCAGAGCAGCACGCGCGTCGTGCCGCCGTTCCAGAGTCGCCAGGTCATCTGATAGCGCTGTGGAAAACGCAGCAGGTCGGCGTAGCCGTGCCGGCGATCGCGCTGGTTGGGCGGATTCACGTGCGTGGGGTGAAACGGGAGGCCCATCTGCTCCATCCAGTATTTCGTCTCGATGCGCAGGTTTACGCCGAGATCCAGGGCGGTGGCGATGATGCTGTCCGGGGTGCCCTTGGCCCGGGCCTCGATCAGCATCCCGGGTTTCTCCCGCTGGAGATGCGTGAAGACCTCGCGCCAGAAGCCCTCCATCTCGGAGCGCTTCAGCCCGGACTCCTCGTGCACCCGGAACTGGAGCGCATCGAGTGCGGGCACGCGCACGAGCAGTTCCTTGAGGGCCGCCAGGGTGTAGGCGCCGAGGTTGTCGGCGGTGACGCCCTGCACGGTGTTGGGCACGGGCCGGCCCTCGTAGTCGCCGACCCATTCGGCGCCACCGGCCTGCACGGCGCCGCGGTAGATGTGATCCCAGATGCCGAGCGAGACCGCGATGCCGCGATCGTGGGCGAGCTCGATCAGCCGGTTGAGCGCGGCGAGATTGCGGCCCTGCTGCTCGGGAGTGAGATCGACCATCTTCACCCCGGCAAAGCGCGGCGTGTCGAAGAAATACGGATACGGCGGCGCGTGAAAACCGCCGTTCTCGTAGCCGAAGACGATGAGAAAGCGGTTGAAGCGGCTCGCGGCCAGGGTGTCGAAGTACCGCGACCAGTAGCGCTCATCGTAGCAACGGCTCTCCCAGTGCGCCCGGTTCATGGTGTAGACGGAGAGCGAGCGATCGCGGACGTGGGGGGACTCCACGGTGTCGCGGATCTCGCTGAACGGGTCCGTCGCCGGGTTGCTGGCCCAGCCGACGCGGTCGGCGGCATCGAGCAGGGCGTACATCAGGCCGCGGTCGTCGGCGCCGTGCAGCACGAGGGCGGGTTTGCCGTGATGCGGCAGGCGGCGGATGACGAGTGATTCCGGAACCGCGGAAATCGTGATCGGCGCCGCGCGCAGGAGCGCGGCGGCGGCGATGCCGGTGACGATGACGTGGCGGCCGCGGGCGGAGTCGGCCGCCGTGGTGCGTTCGACCGTGACACCGCGCGCGTGGAGGGCGGCTTCGAGTTTCGCGAGGCCGTGTTGCGAGGCGCGGCCTGGGGCGGAGTCGACGACCAGCGAAATCGCCGGGACGGACTCGGCGGCGGCGAGCACCGGGCCCGCGGTGAGCGCGAGCGCGGCCAGCAGGATCGAGGTGTTCTTGAGGTTCATGGAAGGGGGACCAGCACGATGCGCTGTTGGGCGGACTTTTCGACCGCGGGGCGATCGAAAAGCAACGGAAAATATCTGTCGTGCGCCCAATCGTCGAAGAGATCGCGGTAGTGCGGGCTGCGAGGATCGCCGGACTGGCCCGGGCTGTTCGTGGCCCAGGCGTTGGACCAATCGCCGACCTCGGTGACGAAGCGCGCCGAGGCGCCCGCGGTCAGCCGGAAGTCGGCGGAGCGCCAGGTGCTGCGGCCGAGGGATTCGTCGTCGCCCGCCTTGTCGATGGGGCCGACATTCCACTGCGCGCGCGTGGCCTCGGGCGCCACCGCCGCGAGCGGGTGTTCGAACAACGCCTGATGCAACCGGCCCCATTGCCATTGCGACTGCTCCGGCCCCAGTCGTTTCGTGAGTTCGTCAACCGTGGGGCGGAGCGCGGCGAGGAGAATTTCGTCGCGAGCCTTCGCCGGCTCGGGGCCGAGGCGGGCATCGGGCGTTTCGAGCAGCGCGAGGATGTTCACGGCGCTGCCGTTTCCCACGAGGGTGACGGCTGCGGCGGGCACGACCCGCCGGACCACCGCCGGCCGCACGTGCCGGTGGAACCAGACATTGCAGATCGTGGCGCCGACCGAGTCGCGTGCCGCCCGATGATCCCACGCGCGCAACGTCCGCAGAGCCGCGGCGAGGGAAATCTCGGTGGGAGGCGGGAGATGCGCGAGCAAGGCGGTCGCGCGCTGGCCGATGACGTTGGTGATGTCCGTTTGCGCGGCGATCACCTCCGGTACGCTGAACGTACGCGTGCCGCCAAAAATCTGCGGCTGGCGCAGGGCCCGCGCGGGATCGGCCCACTCGAAACCGAGCTTGAGCGCGGTGACGGCGGGGGCGGGCGGGAGGTTCATCTCGTTCGAGGTGCCGAACCAGCCGGCGGGCGGATTGAAGACGCGGGGCAGTTCGTCCATGGAACGGAATCCGCCCCACTCGTAGCGGCCGTCGCCCGGCACGGGCATCAGCCCGTCCCAATTGGGACGAACTGGCGCGAGCCCGGATGGCGCCCAGCCGATGTTGCCGGCGGTGTCGGCGTAGAGGTAATTGAGCGGCGGCGTGGCGTGACGGTTCATGGCGGCGAGAAACGCGTCCCAGTGGGTGGCCCGCTGGTATTCGAGGCTCGCGAGGTAGGGCACACCGCCCGGCTGCAGCCACGCGGCGCGGAGCGCATACGCGCGATGCCCGGCCGTGTCCTCGTAAATCACGGGCCCGTGGCGCGTGAACTTCAGGGTGGCACTGCGCGGCGCCGCACCGCGCACGGCGATCGACTCGGTGCTCACGATCATCGGCTCCCAGCGGCCGGCGTAGCGGTACTCATCGGGCGCCGCGGGATTGGTTTCGTAGACGTAGAGGTCTTCCTGATCGATGGCGAAAATCGTCAGCCCAAACGCGATGGTTCGGTTGTGACCGAGGGAGACGCCGGGAAGAAACGGTTCGCCCGCGCCGACCACGTCGAGGCCCGGAGCGGAGAGATGGGCAAAGTAGCGGAGGCTCGGCACCCCGTGCGCGCGGTGGGGATCGTTGGCGAGGATGGCGCGTCCCGTGGTGGAGCGGCTTGGTGCGAGGGCGAAATTATTGCTCTCGGAAGCGTGGCGCCCGATCGCCTCCGGCGGTTCGACCGCACCGGTGCGCGCTGGCGGGGATGTGCCGCGGAGCATGGCCGGCGTGAAGACGAGCGCCTCGCGCGCGAGCGTGTAGTGGCGGAGCACGCCGGCGGGGATGATGGCCGGGTCGAGCCCGTCCGGCACGCGCGTCTGCCAGGCGGGCTCGAGCGCACGGCGAAACGCGTCGATCTCGAGGCCGGCGATGGCAACCGTGCGCGCGCGGGCGACTTCGGCCGTGACATTGCTGGCGAGTCCGTGGCTGCGGATGCGCACGACATCCGCGGGAATCCAGAGGGCGGGCTGGTAGCCGAGGAGCGCGAATTCCGGTGGGAGCAGGGCCGGCTGTTCGCGCGTGAGCCGCACGTAGGCGTTGATGCCGGCGACGAAGTTTTCGACGATCCGTTTGGCGTCGGACGCGTAGGCAAGCCACTCGGCGTGCAGGTCGCCGCGAAACTGGAAGAGCCGCGCGGCGCGATCATGCTCGACCCAGGCGGGGCCGAAGTCGCGCGCGAGTTCGCCGAGCCCGCGCTAGCGCCAGTGATCGATTTGCCAGAGCCGGTCACGGGCGGCGTTGAAACCCTGGGCGAAGAACGCGTCGTAGGTCGTCTGCGCGTAGATGTGCGGCACGCCCCAACGATCCACGAGAATCTCCACGTCCTTGGTCAGGCCGGCGACGGTATGCCGGACGGTCGGCGGTTCGGCCGCCTGCACGCACACGAACAAAAGGGCGGCAAAGGCGAAGCCGAGGTTGCGGCCGGAGCGGGACGCGTAGGCGGTTGGCGGGTGAACGGGGTGAAGCATGCGGTCATCCAATCCCTGCAGGGGGGGCGTCGCAAGCCCACGGACGGGGCGCATCTGCCGGTTCGAGTCGTGTGGCGGCTGCTGCGCCACACAACTCTCAGAGTTGACGGTGATGCGTCGGACCCTGCGGTGCCGACGGATCGGCGGTTGCCCAACCGCCGCCAGGCGGCTGTCGCCAAGGGCGCTTGGGCAAGCGCCCTTCCTTTCACTCGCTCTCTTACTCGTGGCGCCAATTCGGAGATGCACTCCACGCAGTTCGTGACTCGCAAAACGGCTGACACTTCGGGATTGCTCCTCGGCTTCCGCGGGGACGCGAATGCTCGTGAGCGCCTCGGTGCACGTCGACGCCGAGCTCGATCAAGGTGAACGCCGACCGGGACCGATCGGTTGATTCCGATGACCTCACCGCGTCCTACTGCACCACTCGCGCAGCCACCAATCGGCCTTCGACAAATTCGATGTAAAGTGTACCGAGCGTGACGTCGTTAACGTCGGTAATCGTGGGCTGTGAAGGGCTGGCCTTGGTGCTCATCAGGCTGGGCCCGCCGGGAGCACTCGACGAAAGCACGGTGCCGGCGGGCTTGGCTCCGGGCGTGCTGCCGCCGATTTTCACGGCGGCTTCATTGCCATAAAGGTAATTGCGGTAGCTCCAAATCTCGACGTGGCCGCGGTCCGTTTCAGTGACCGTAACGCGGTTCGGCTTTCCCAACGACATGAGCAGGACTTCCGGCGTAAAACCGTGGTCGAACAGCCCGTCTGAAACGAGCTTTCGGGTAAACGGATCGAGCGAGGCATAAAGTGCCGCGTTTTCCTGAATCCGGGTCGCACGGGGATTCTGGCAGCCCGGGGTAAGGAGCGCGAGGGGAAGTGCCATCAGGCTGGCGAAAAAAGGAAGCTTCATTTTAAACAAGTTTTTTGGGGCACAAAAAAGCGGAGGCCGGCTGCCGGCCTCCGCTTTGCGATTGGATGCGCAGCGCGCAGGCGGGAATTAGAACTTCACGGTAGCGGTCATCAGCCAGTTGCGGGCGGGCGATTGGGCAAAAGACCCTTCCGAGTATTTTTCGTCCATGATGTTATACACGCCCAGCGAGGTCGTGATGCGGTAGCCGAAGACTTCCCACGGATAACCAATCGTGGCATCGAACACGACATAGTCGCCGGACTGGTAGCCGCCGGCCAGGGGATTCCAGTCCACCGAGCGGCTGACGACCGCCTTGGAGGAGTAACGCATGCCCAGTCCGAGCGCGGTGCCGCGGGCCACCGTGTCAGTGAGCGTGTATTTGCCGAAGGCGTTGAGCCGGTATTCCGGCACGTTTTCCAAGCGGGCAGTGTAATAAATATCCGAGGCGATCTTGGCGGCCGCAGTGGAGGCGGTGTACGCCGCCGTGCCGGGAGCCGCGCGGGTCTTGTCGAAAACCGTTTTCGCGGTCCAGAGCCAGGAGCCGTTGATCACGGCTTGGAAGTTCCGGCGCGGCGACCAGATGACCTCTGCCTCTCCACCCTCGATCCGGTTTTTCAGATCAGTGGTCCGCCAACGGAAGTTACGGGAGTTGTAGCCGTAGGAGCCCGGGGCAAACAGCGTGGTGCTGAAATTGAACGGTTCCTCCAAGTTCGACTGCTTCGCGCCGTCGTCGAGCCTTTGATTGGATCGTTCGCCACGGAAGAACGACAGCGTGCCGACGAGCTTGTTGTCGGTTGTCGAGAGCTTGGCGCCGATTTCGGCATTGGTGCCGGACTCGTTCTTGATCTGCGCGTACGCGCCGCGTGCCTCCATGACCTGCTTGGCCTGGGCGACGGACGTGATCACCGTACCGAGGTACGTGAAGCGACCACCACCGTGGTTGAGCGCGCTTTGGTAGACACTCAGTTCGTCGCCAAGGCCCGGTCCGGGGAAGAAGCCGCCGACGTTGCCCGAGTTGAACTTAAACAGTTTCGAGGCGGACGCGTACACGTTGATCTGTTTGGTGACCGCGAACGAAAGGCCGGCCATTGACGAGCGACCCTTCTGATCGAGCGGAATGGTCTGCTGGTAGGCTTTCGAATGGCCCCAGACGTCTTCGGGGTAGGCATTGGGGTTCGTGATCATGTCGGACGTGAAAATGTACCACGGGAAGTTGTTCGACTGATCCTGCCAGCGTTCCCAGCGTTTTTCTTCGCGGTAGCCGGCCAGCACGGTCAGGCGATCCTTGAAGAACGAACCCTGGTAATTGGCATACATGCTCTGGTTGGTCGGGCGATAGCCGTCGAGCGCGTTGCGGTCATCCTGCCAGTACACGCTGATATCGGGGCTGATTTCCGCGCCCGGGTCCCAATTGGTGTAGATCTGACGCACGGGTTTGATTGAGCCGTCGCGTTGTCTGATGATCTGATTGGTCGGCACGCCGCCAAAGTCATAGACCTTCGGGTTAATCGGATAGTCAGGATTGGAAGTCGCGTTACGCGCGCCGGGGAGGAAGGCCAGATTGACGTCCGAAGGAGCGGCCTTGCCCATGTAATTCTGGCGCCAGTCGGATTTCTGAGCTCCGACGAGCAGCTTGTTTTTCACGCCCATGAAGTCTTTTTGAAACACAAGGTCCATGAGAGAGGTCGTCGTCTCGCGGTAATAACCGGAGCCGCCGCCACTGAGGCCGACGTTCCAATGCACGCCGTCGGCATAGGGAGTGGTGACGGCGCTGTTGCCGGAATTATAGAAATTCGAAACATCGCGGACAAAAGCGGCGCGGCCGCTGAGCCAGGTGAAAGGAGTGAAGTCGACCGAAGCCGTCGCCACCTTGACTTCGTTGTCGCTCCACGAACCGCGGCTCGTGTAGTTGAACGCCTCGTCATAAATCGTCTTGTTCGTCGTATCGATATAATAGCCACCGCGCTTGACATTCGTGTAGGCCGGGAGGGAAAGATTTCCGGTCGCGACGCGCTTGTTGTTGATATAGGTCGCATACGCCACCGTCGGGGTGGTCGTGTTCTGCACGACCGCCGTGCCACCCGGGATTGCGATGGTATTGGATAGTGTGGCCGTGGAAGTGCCGTATTGCCCAGTCCGGGCGGCGCTCTGCCAGCCGGCGAAGTCGCTGAAGATCCAATCGTAGTCGTTATAGTTGAAGCGTTCCTTCAGGTATTCGAAATCGAGGTTGACGCGAACCTTGCCGCTTTCGAAAGGCACGATCGTGAGTGACGGCGTGACATTGAATCCCTTTTTGAACTCAAACCGGCGCTCGCCGACGGTATCATCATAGGCCCCCACGACCCGGAAGGCCGTCTTCTTGGAGAGCACGACATTATGATCGTACTTGATCTTATCGCCACCGTTGCCGTCGACCAGATAGGCGAACGTCGTTGGCACTTTGGCGAACGAAGCCCGCTTGGTGATGTAGTTGATGACGCCGCCGGGATAACCCTGGCCGAAGAAGACCGACGCCGGTCCCTTGACGACCTCGACGCGATCGACGTTGTCGACGCTGTACGCGGTGTAACGGAAAATGCCGTCGCGCATCAGGGTATTGACGGAGAAGCCGCGCATCGTGAAGGCACCCTGCGGAGTCGCTTCGTTGGCCGGCACACGCATGGCAAACCGCGTGTCGCCCGCAGAGGCGGCCGAATAGCGGAAGAGGTCCGTGAGCGACCGCACGTTGGTATCATCCAGAAATTCGCGGGAGATGACCGAAATATTCAACGGTACTTTCTGAATCTCCATGCCAATCTTGGTTGCGGTGGCGGAATTGGTGCGGAGGTAGCCACTGTCCTTGTCCGTGCGCACTTCGAAGGGTGATAGGGTGGCAACGCCCTCGTCGGTGCCGAGGGGCGTGGGAGCCGCCACCGAGCTGCTCGTCGCCGGAGCGCGCACCGCGGGGGCGGCGGCGGGCTGGATGGCGGGAGCGGGGGCGCCCTTGGACTGGATTTCGGCGAGCTGCTTGCGCAGCGCGGCGTTTTCTTCCTGGAGCCGGCGGAGTGCGGCGGCGTCGCCCGATTGCGCGAGGGCAAACGGAGCGACGCTCAGCACCGCCAGCGTCGTCGCCAGGGCGCGCCTGGCGGAGTTTGCTGGTTTGGTCATAGCTGGGTTCATTTTGGTTAGGGTTGCGGGATTCCGATGATTTTTCGGAAAATGGATGCGAACAGCGCGTGATAGTGGGTTGTTAGTGGGTGCCGGCTGGTTCGCTGCCGTTGGGTCGCGGCACGAGCGTGGGCGAAACAGAAATGCCAATTCGCCCCGCTGTCGAGCGATTTTCGATGCGCCAAAAAAGATGGTCGACGACCTTGCGGATCAAGGTGGGCAGGTTGACGTCGATCGCCGTTGGGAAGTGATCGAGATTGTGGTAAATGGTCGGGTTGTAATTGCCCAAAATCGCCTCGAAATCGCGGCCGGGTTTCTTGCCCGCTTCCCGCAGCGCCCGGAAGAACGAGCCGCAAAAATGGTCGACGGGAATGTAGAGTCCGGTCGCGCGCGGCGCGGTCGCGAGCAGCGTGCGCACCAGGGTGTCGCTTTCGCCGTGGACGGGCGCGACTTCGAGGTAGCTGACCCCGGGGTTGGACTTCCCGAGGATGGAATGTACCGGAAGCTTCAGTTCCGCCGCCCGCTCGAGAAACGCCTTCACCCGCCGGGCGACCGCGCTGTAGTCGGGATCGGTGCTGATGACCGCCGCCGCCTTGTGGCCGTGCTGCACCAGGTAGTCGGCGGCCAGGCGGCCGTTTTCGTCGTTGTTCGGCTCGACGTAATCACCCGGGTAGGTGCTGGAGCGACGGGTCATGAACCAGACGTGGGGCAGGTCGCGCAGCTTGGCGAGGCAGGCCGGGGAGGGCTCCATGCCTTGAATAATCAGGCCGTCCAGATGCTCGGTGGCGAGGCTGGCGGGCAATTCGTCCGGCGAACTTGAAAACAGCACACGCAGGTCGACCCGGTAGCGGGTGTCGTTGGACTGCACGTGGAGCAACTGATCCTGAAACCAGTTATGGCTTGGATTGTTGGCGCGGGCGCCGACGAACCAGACGCCGATGCGCCGCTGGTCCGAGGTGCGCGGCTTCGGGCCCCGCCGCCGGTGAAGCGGGGCGGGCACGTAATTGTGCTGCTCCATCACCTGGCGAACCCGGGCCAGGCTGTCGGGCGCGACGATCTGCGGCTGGTTGATCGCCCGCGACACCGTGGCGGGCGAGACCTTCGCTTTCTTCGCGATCTCGGTGATCAGCATGGGGTATGGGTGGAGTGCTGAATGAAAATTTCAGTGAAATGAATGAAAATCATGCCGTGCCGCGTCAAGTGCTTTCAGAGGCCCGCGACCTTTCGGGATAGCATTACACGATTTGGTCAGATGGAGGCGGGGTGCCCCCACCCCGCTGATTTCGGTTTCGCAGCGCGTACCACGCGGGGTGGGCGCGACGATTTTTTCGATGGCTCCAGGGTAGACAGATTGACCACGGATTACACGGATCAATCCCGGATAAAGTCCCACTTCATCCGTGTTCATCCGTGATATCCGTGGTCAAGAGCTGCCTTGTCCCTTTGGTTGCGGTCTCGGGACGCGGTCCGAAATATCCGAGATGACAACCATCACAATTTCGCGTCTTCGCGCCTTCGCGTGAACCAGAGGATTTGCAGGGTAGGGCGATCTCTCGGAATTCACTTTTTGCGGACCAGCGCCCGTTGCCAGGCGCCGAGCAGTTCCTTCCGCGCGCGCACGGCATCGGGCCACGCGTGCGGGTCGGTGCTCACATGGTAGCCATGGCTCATGCCGAGTTCAGGGCAGACCCAGAGTTCGCCGCCCGGTCGCGGACCGGCCAGCCAACAGGCAAAAAGGTCTTCGACGAACACCAGGTAGTCGCGGAATTCCGGCGTGAGGGCTCCGCGGCCGTTCGTGACCGGCACCTGGCAGTGCTGGCTGTTGAAAGGCCGCAAGTGAAACATCTGCGACGCCTGGATCAATTTCGGCCAGACCAGGAGGCGCTTCGAATAGTCGGGGGGCAGCATGTGCTTCGAGACCGCAAAGTGGGAATGGTCCCAGGTGACCGGCATCAATTCGCCCGTCGCGCGACGGTAGCGGCGCGCGATCTCATCGAACTTCTCCGGCGTCTCGGTCGCGGTGTCGCGGTGGGTTTCGAGATGCACGCTGAGCCCGAGGGCGCGCGATTCCCGGATGAGTTTCACGGCGACCCGGGCGGCCTGCGCCGGCGGGGTGTCGTGGTTGAGCAGCTGAAGGTTGATAAAACGCACTCCGAGATCCCGCTGCGCCCGAAGGCGGGGCAGGGCGTCCGCCACGCTCTGGGCGTCGAAGCCGCTCATCAGGACCAAGCCCAGGCGGTCGGCTTCAGTCTTCAACTCCGGGGTGATGAACGCGCACACGCCGTCGAAACCGGCGTCCTTGATGGCGGCGAGCTTTCGGGCGGGCGTCCATTCGCGGCGCGGGGTGGGATACCCGATCATCGACCACGTGGTGGCGCACATGACCAGGCGGGGGGAAGGAGGGGAGTGCTTCATGGGGCGTCTGAAAATACCTGAAAACGGAGGTTGAATTTCATGAGCCCGCGAGCTTTTTCCAGCGATCCGCTTGTCGAACGGACCGTGCTGCTGGCGGAGCCGGCGCGAGTCACGGGCTTGGAAATTCCCAGACTTTGTCCGCGGTCGGCGGATCTTGGATGTCCGATTTCACGATCTTCGAAATCCTTCGGTTCGGTTGCCGCGGTGCGAAATGTTCAGATTATCAATCCTTGCGTAGGTTCATGCGCCTCGCTGAACCGTCCACTTGTTGCCCGACCAAGAATCGCCGGATTAAAGGTAGGAAGATTTTTTTGGCATGAAGATTTTCCAAACCACGAAAAAAGATTCCAATTTTTTCCCGTGGTGGCGCGTTCCGTTTGCCCCGGCGCACTGCGCCCCGGATGAAGCCGCACGACCAGCCCAGCGGAGAAAGCATTGGTGGTTCTCCGAAAAATATTCCTACCAGCAAAACCTTCCCACCTGAATATCCGTTGATGTTTTCGAGTCTTCCCGGGGAACCGGTGTCATCGATCTTTGCGTGAGTTCATATCCGTCTTGCACAAGAGCAAAAACGGAATTCGTCAGGGATTATTTGGTTGAGCGTCCCTCGAAATGGCGCACGAACTTATGCAAAGACTGACAGTGTCTTAATCTCCGCCGAATGTCCTCACCCTTCATCCAAACCGCCTCGTGGATCTGGTCGGCGGAGGCGACGCACGCCGTCCCGCCGCCGGGCGCGTCGTCGCCGTCGCACTATCAGGTGCGGCTCTTTCGGCGCACGTTTGAGGTGGCGGATTCTGCCACGCCGCGCGTGGTGCATGTCTCCGCCGACAGCCGCTATCTTTTCTATTGCAACGGGGTGTTGCTCGGGCGCGGGCCGGCGAAGGGGGATGTGAATCACCATTTCTATGAGACCTTCGATCTCACGGCCCACCTGCGGCGCGGGCGCAATGTCCTCGCGGCGCTCGTGCTCGACATGTCGCGGGTGGCCCATCGACCGGCCCAGCTCGGCGCGCCCTGTGCGGTGATGACCTACGCGGGCGGCCTCGTGCTGGATGGCGGCGAGTTGAGCACCGACACGCAATGGAAGGTCGCGGTCGACACCGCGCATCGCTTTCAGAACGAGGGCACGACCTTTGAGGGCTACCAGGGATATTTTGAACATCGGGTCTCGCGACTGCTTCCGCCGGCGTGGGCCGAAGCTGACTTCGACGACCGCGCGTGGGCGCCGGCGACGATTCTTTATCGGGCCGAACGTCTCGAAAACCGCCGCGATCCCACCAGCCCCTACGGTTTGTTGCCGCGGATGATTCCGCTGCTGGCGGAGGAGGGGGTCGCGCCGTTTGCCGACGGTTTCTTGCCGGGCGGCGGCGAGGCGCCGGATGACTGGCAGGCTTTGCTGCGCGGTGCCGGACGGGTGGAGATCCCCCCGCACGCGACGGTGGAAATCATCGTCGATGTTGGCGTGCTCACGACGGCCTATCCGCACGTGGCAACCTCCGACGGCGCGGGCAGTGTCATCCGGCTCACCTATGCCGAGGCGTTGCGGCTTCCCTGGGGTACGCCGGGCGCGAAACTGCTCGGTCGGCAGCAGTCGCTCGCCAATCTGGCCTCGCATTTCGCCGACGAAAGCACGGGCTGGACCTTCGATCGGCGTGGGAAGGTCACCGGCTGGTGCGACCTCTGGGAGCCCGCGGGAGACGGGGGAGCGGCGCGGACAGAGAGCTTCGAGCCGCTGCACTGGCGGGCGTTTCGCTATGTGAGCCTGCGGGTCACCACCGGTGCCGCGCCGCTGCGGATCCACCGCGCGGGGCACCGCTACACGGCGTATCCGTATCGCATGGACGGTGAATTCGCGTGTTCCGACCCGCGGCTGAACCGCATCTGGGAGGTGGCGTTGCGGACGATGCGGCTGTGTTCGCACGAGACGTTTGAGGACTGCCCGTATTACGAGCAGATGCAGTATGCCGGCGACACGATGATCACCGCGAAAATCGGGATGCTGACCGCGGGCGACTACCGGCTCACCCGGCAGGCCCTGTTCCACTTTGACTGGTCGCGGCTCTCCGACGGCCTCACGCAAAGCCGTTTTCCGTCACGGCTGGTGCAGATCATCCCCTCCTGGTCGCTACACTGGATTACGAACGTGCGCGACTACACCTACTGTTCCGGCGACCTGGAAACGGCGGGAGCGCTGCTGCCCGGGATGCGCGGGGTGCTCGCCTGGTTTGAGCGCCACGCCGGGGCCGACGGATTGCCCGAAAAACTGCCGTATTGGAATATCACGGACTGGTGCCCGTGGTGGCCGCGGGGGGTCGTGCCCGGCGCCGACTCCGGGCCGACGTGCATCATCTCCGCGCAGTACATCCTCGCGGTCGATGAAGTCGCGGATCTGTGCCGCCTGCTGGGGCGGACGGCGGAGGCGGATGCGCTGACCATCGCGGGGGATGCCCTCCGGCGGGCGCTGCACGCGCGCTTCTGGTCGGAGAGCGAGGGGCTTTACCTCGACCGCCCGGATGGGCCGGAGATCAGCCAGTATGGCAACGCCTGGGCCATCGTGTGCGGGGCGGCGAGTGCGCGCGAGCGGGCGCGGATGCTCACGCGGTTTCCGTCGGATCCGAAACTCGCGCCGGGATCGTTCTTCTGGTGGCACGCGGGGTTTCGCGCGCTCGCCCTGGCCGGGGCCTACGACCGGATGCCGGAATTTCTCGGGCCGTGGCACGAGATGGTCGAGGGCGGACTCTCGACCTTCATCGAGGAAAACAGCTACTGGCGTTCGCTCTGCCACGCGTGGAGCGCGCATCCGGCGGTGGAGTTTCTCACCCGCGTGCTGGGCGTCACGCCGCGCTCGCCGGGCTTCGCCACCATCGACATCGCGCCCCACCGCTGCGGTCTGGCCAAGGCGCGCGGCACGGTGTGCACGCCGCGTGGCCAGGTGACCGTCGGGTGGCGGGTGCAGGGCAAACGTTTCACCCTCGAGGTTGACGCGCCGGCGGCGACACCCGTTCATGTCCGCATGCCCAACGGCGAACGCCACGAATTCTCCGGAGGAAAATTCTCGGTCAAATCCTCGCTCCGATGAACTCCACCCTGCAGCTGCGCCATGAGGCGCACCGCTTCGTTGAGATCGCCACCGGCGACGGCAAACTGCTGTGGCGTTACGTCTACGCGCCGCAGACCCCGGCGAACGAGGCGCCGCGCCCGTATGCGCATCCGGTCTGCTCGCTCTCCGGAGATGTGCTCACGAATTTTCGCCCGAACGATCACTCGTGGCATCACGGGCTTAGTTTGACGCTCACCAGTGTCGCCGGCGTGAACTTCTGGGGAGGCCCCTCCAATCGGGCCGCCGATGGTTATCAATGGCGGGACGATCATGGCGCGCAGGTCCATCGGAACTGGCTCGCGCTGGAGCCCGCGCGACTCGAGGAAACACTCGATTGGTGCGAGCCGAAGTCCGGCCGGGAACTGCTGCACGAGCGACGCGTGCTTGAGACCACGCTGGTGCCGGGTGGTTGGTCGCTGCGCTGGACGAGCGGGTTGCTCAACGTCTCCGGCCACGACCTGGCGCTGGGGAATTACCACGCGCTCGGCGGGCTGGCCGGTTCGCACTACACGGGTCTGCAGTTCCGCGGTGCCCGGGACCTGCTCGACGAGCATGGGGATGCGACCGTTGGCATCAGCGCCGAGGGTGGACTGAGCGGCGAAGCGGCGGTACATGGCACGCCGGCCCGCTGGATGGAGTGGGCGTGCCAGCACGACGGCTCGTTGCGGCGGACGCGGATCCGCTTCGAGAATCCCGCCGGCCCGCTGCCGTGGTTTGTGCGGGAGAAGAACCCGCTCGCCGCGTTTGCCTTTCATCGGGACCATCCGCAGCCGCTGACTGCCGGCGCCACCCTCCGGCTCGATCACCTGCTTACCTTTTCGAGCCCATGAGTCTGGCCCGCCCATCTCGCAGCGCGGCACGGGAGCCGCAACCTGTCGGCGGTGGGCAAGGCAAACTTGAGTTCCAATCCATGGCACAGCAGGCAACGAAGGAAACAATGCGAGCGGCTTTCGTCGCGGAGCCTGGAGTGCGGAGCGAGGAGCCTCCAGTCCGGAGGGAGTCGCGCGATACTTCGTTCTCTTTGTTATCATCTGTTCAAGTTCCGCAGCGTGAAGCTGCGCGCAGGAATACGGCCGGGCTCGACCGTCGCACCTTTCTTTGTCGCGCGACCATGGGCGTGGTCGGCCTCGGCGCTGTCGCGACGCGACTGCCCGCCGCCCCGGAACCGACGCTTCCGGTCTTCAATGACCGCGAGCCGGAGGCGTATTGGTCCGCGGTGCGGTCGCAGTATCCGCTGTCCCGCGCGCTCACGTATTTCAACACCGGCGGCCTCGGACCAGCGGCCACGCCGGTGCTGGCAAAGACCGCGGAGATGACGCGGCAGCTGCAGGAGAAATCCGAGCACGGCCATGCGCTGCTCGCCGGGGCGCGCGAGACAGTCGCGCGGTTTTTCGGCATCGCGCCCGCCGAACTCGCGTTTGTGCGCAACGCCACCGAGGGCAACGCGATCGTCGCCGCCGGCCTGAAGCTCGTCGCCGGCGACGAGGTGATCTACGAGTCGCACGCGCATCCCGGAGGGTCGTTCCCGTGGCTGCAGCAGCAGCGCCTGCGCGGAATCGTCGTGAAGACCTTCGAACCCGACCCGCGGGATCCGGCGGGCAACGTCGCGCGCATCGCGGCGCTGCACACGCGCCGCACGCGGGTGGTGCAGGTCTCGCACATCACGGCGCCGACGGGCATTTTGATGCCGGTGCGGGAAATTGCGCGGCTGTGTCGTGAGCGCGGCGCTTGGTTCCATGTCGATGGCGCCCAGTCGGCGGGGATGATTCCCTTTTCGCTCCACGCGATCGGCTGCGATTCGTTTGCGACGAGCGGTCACAAGTGGCTCGGCGGCCCGCACGAGACGGGTGCGCTGTTCGTGCGACGCGAGCGCATGGACGAGGTGGCGCCGACGCTGACGGGTGCGCACGCGGGCACCCTCGACGAGGCGACGGGTGAGTTCCGCCTTGCCGCGGATGCGATGCGCTACGAATACGGCACGCGCAATGCCGCCGCGATCCTCGGGCTGGCCGAGGCCGTGCGATTTCAGGAGCAGATTGGCCGCGAACGCATCGCGGCGCGGGGCCGCCAGCTGGCGGAGCGGGTGCGGGCGGGGCTCGCGCGGCTGCCGGGCGTCGAGATTCTCACACCCGTCGCCCCCGCGCTGTGTGCGGCGATGATCACGTTTCGCACGGCACGGGTGCCACCGGATCAACTTTTTAGCCGCCTGCTGGCGGAGCGCGCGATCCGCTGCCGGCCGGTCACCGAGGAAAAGCTCAACGCCCTGCGCGTCTCGACCCACGTCTTCAATTCACCCGCCGAGTGCGATGCGTTGATCGCGGGGGTGGAAAAAATTCTTAAAACTGCGTGAAGCGATGCGATGAAAATTGGGGCACCGTGGTAGGGGCCGACCTCCGGGCGGGCCGTTGGAATATGCGCAACCAACCGGCCCGCCCGGAGGTCGGGCCCTACCTGCCAGCCACTATTCCCGGCCGCTCACTCGATCTCCACGATCATCTCGATTTCGACGACGGCGCCGAGCGGGAGCGAGGCCATGCCGAGGGCGGCTCGCGCGTGTTTTCCGCGGTCGCCGAAAACGGCGACGAGCAGATCCGAGCATCCGTTCATCACCTGCGGCTGGGCTTTGAAATCGTCGACGGCATTCACGAAGCCGCCCACCTTGACGATCCGTTTCACCTTGGAAAGTTCGCCGATCTCTTTCTTCAGCGTCGCGAGCAGGGCCAGTGCGGTGGTGCGCGCGGCGGCGTTGGCGTCCTTTTCGTTGGCGTCGCGGCCGACCTTGCCGGCGATCACCTTGCCTCCGGTATCGCGCGGGATGTGACCGGAGAGAAACACGAGGTTGCCCGTGCGCACGGCGGGAACGTAGTTGGCGATCGGTGGGTTGGTGACCGGCAGCGTGAGCCCGAGCGCGGCGAGTTTGGACTCGGGCGTGGCCGGGGCGTTGGCGGCGCGCAGCGGCGCGAGCGAAACCAGTGCAATGAGGAGGGCAGGGGCGAGGCGGTGGAGCATCATGTCCGTACGTTGAATCTATGATCACCCGACGACGACTATTTTTTTCAGCCGCGCTGCTGGCCGCGACGGAAGGCGGAGGGGTGGCGGCGTTGGCCGCCCTGCCGCAGCACGACCTCTACGTCTGCGCCAATCTCAGCGGGCAGAGCGGCGTGATGGGCCGGAGCGGGGCGGCGAAGAGCGGCCTCTACCACTCGGCCGACCGGCAAAATTTCGAACATCGCGGTCCGCATCACATCCGGATGTTCACGCTCACCCACGATCCGCGGGAAGTCTCGACGCTTTACCTGGGCGCACTCGACGGCGTGCTGCGCACGCGCGATGGCGGGCGCACGTGGCGCACGTTGACGGGTTCGGACATGACGGAGCCACATGCCGTCGCGTTCGACGTGCAGGCGCCGGATCATCTCTACGCCGGTCTGCCCGATGGCGTCGGCGTCTCGCATGATCGCGGGCTGACGTGGCAACGAATGAACGAGGGCATCCGGCGCGCCTACACGCAGACGATCACCGTGGACCGCACTCGGGCGGGCCGGGTGTTGGCGGGCACGGAGCAGGGGATTTTTCTCACCGAGGATGGGGCGCGGACGTGGCGGCTCGTGCAGCCGACCGACAAGACGACGTACGATTTGCGCCAGTCGCCGCACGATCCGAAGATCTTCTTCGCCGTCACTTCGAGCGACGGGGCGCTTTGGTCCGCCGACGCCGGGCGCACGTGGCGCCGGATCGCGGGCGTCGGCACCGCGCACACGTTGCACAATTGCGATTTCGATCCGACGGACGCGCGTCGGCTCGCGCTCTGCGGGTGGGGCGTGGGCGTGCAGGTTTCGGAGGACGGCGGGACGACGTGGATCGATCGCTCGGCGGGTCTGCCCAAACGCGAAGTGTGGAGCGTGGCGATCGATCCCGACCTGCCCGGCCGGATTTACGCGGCGCCGTACCTCGAGGCGCTGCATGTCTCGGAGGATTTTGGGCGCACGTGGCGCCCGCTGCAGTTTGAAAAGGCGATCGTGTTCTCCCTGACCTTTGTCCCGCGCCCCTGACCATGAAGACCCTGCGCTCTCTGCTCCTGCCGGCGGTGCTGCTGGTCGCGGCGACTGCCCATGCCCAACCTTCATTCACCGGGCCCGCGCCGGTGCCGGCCGTGGTCGAAGATGCCGCCGCGCGTCGTGCCGGCTATCTCGCGCGCTGCGATGAAGTCATCAAGTGGCGCGTTGGCCTGGTGAAACCGGGTGAGCCCGCGACGTTTGGCCTCGCCGAAATCGCCGCGAAGCTCGCGCGGCGCGAGGATGCGGCCGCGTGTTCGGAGCGCCTGATCGAGCTGATGAAGGTGCCGGCGGGCGACATGTTTTGGATGTTTCCCGTCACGAGCATCGCGTACCTCGGCCGCGACCAGCTCACGCCCGAGGCGAAGGCCGCGGTGCGCGAGGCGTGGCGCACGTATTTCCCGCTGCGCGGAGACACGGAAAACCACTGGGTGATGTATTACACCACGATGTACCTGATGGCGCAGTTGTGGCCGAACGAACCCGGCGAGCGGTGGTTCAATGGCAAGAGTTCCGCCGAAATCACCGCGGAGTCGCGCACGTGGCTGCTGCAGTGGATGGATCTCACGACAACCATCGGGCAGGGGGAATACGACTGCACCCACTACCTCGGTGAATATTCGATCCCGATGCTCTATCTCTCCGTCTGGGCCGAGGACCCCGCGATGCGGCAACGCGGGCGCATGATGCTGGACTATGTGATGGCGGACTACGCGGTCGAGACGCTCAATGGGATCTATATCGGCTCGCACGCGCGCACCGACGACACCACGGTGCTCGAAAAGTGGAACGGCCTGGCGTCGTTTTTCGGCTGGCTGATGCTCGGCAACTGTCCGCCGACGGCGGGTTTTGGCGGCTGGGGGATCTACTTCGCAGTCGTGGCGGAAAACTACGAACTGCCGGAAGTGATTTATCGCATCGGCACCGACCGCGCGAGCGCCTACACGCACTTTGAGCGCAAGCGCACGCGCCACCGCTGGCGCAACAGCGACGTGCGCAACGCCCCCGTCTACAAGACCGCCTACGTCACCCGCGACTTCGCGCTGGGCTCCGATCAGGGCGGGTTGCTGCAGCCGATTCAGCAGCATTCCTGGGACCTGACTTGGGCGGTGCCCGATCCCCGCGGCGTGCACAACACGATCTTCTCGGTGCAGCCCTATTACGGGCCGCAGGAGTTGATGATGTATTTCACCGAGATGCCCGACTACATGCCGGCGGCGGTGACGTTTCAGGGCAAGCCGACCTACATCGCGGAGAGCAAACTCCTCGGGGGTTCGCCGTATGAGCAGATTTTTCAGCAGGAGGATGCGCTCATCTCGCTGAGCGATATTCCCGCCGGCACGAACTACGAGCAGGTGAACGGGTTTTTTTCGAAGGACCTCGCGAAGATCGAGGAGGACGCGTCGGGCTGGATCTTCGCCCAGGGCGGGCGCGCCTACATCGCGTACCGGCCGCTCGCGGCGTTCGAGTGGCGGCCGCTGGAAAAGGGAGGGAAGCGGCTCGCCTCGCCGCATCGCCGGAACGGCACCATCCTGCAGGCGGCGTCGGCCGGCGAGTTCAAGAGCTGGGATGATTTCAAGGCGGCCGTCCGCGCCCTGCCGCTCGAGATCACGCTCTCGCCGACGCCGCACGTGACCTTTACGAGCCTGCGGGGAAAGAAGATCGAGTGCAGGTACGGCGCCGCGCCGCGTGTCAACGGGCGCACGATCGATCACGGGAAGGAGTGGAAGCTTTTCGCGGGACCGTATCTGAACGCCGAGAGCGGCAGTCGCCTGCTGACGCTGACCCACGGCCGGCTGAAGCGCGTGCTGGATTTCAACAACCTGACGATTTCCGATGCGGTGGTACCCTGAAATCGGTTTTAAAGTGGGGCGCGTTGTCCCCAACGCGCCTGGCAGGGCGCGCTGGAACACCGGCCGGCTCAGCCAGATCGATTCAATGAGCGGTGGAGCCCGTTGTCCCCAACGGGCTGATTTGCGAGCGTACGTTTCAAAACCCGATGAGGACATCGGGTTCCACCTTACATTGTTTTCATTTTCACGGGTAAGACGCACTTCGGCTGAATTGCTGCGGCTCAAGACAGCCGGCCCCGCCATCTTCGTCCTGTGCGCGGGGTTGCTCTTCGGCGAACCGTCCACTCCGCATGCCTTCCTCGAAAAACTCTGCGATGACTTTGGCCCGCGGCTGACGGGCAGCGCCGCCAATGCGGGGGCGATGGAGCGTCTGGCGACCGAGTTGCGGGCGCTGGGGCATGCGCCGGAGAAAATGCCGTTCACGATGCCCGGCTGGCGGCGCGGCGACGATCGCGTGGAGCTGGTCGTACCGTTGGCGCGGCGCCTGCGCGTGGCGTCGCTCAGCTACACGCAGCCGCACACGATGTTCGAGGCGGAGGTGGTGGCCATCGGCAATGGCGCACCGGCGGATTACCCGAAGGTGGAGGCGCAGGGCCGGATTGGATTGCTCGCGTCGGGTACGCCGTTGCAGGCGAGTGAGATTATGGCGGGTGCGGTCGCGCGCGGATTGCGGGGTGTGCTCTTCGTCAATCGCGAGAGTGGCGGGCAATTGCTCGCGCGCACCGGGAGTTTTTCCGGAGAACCGTTGCCGTTGCCGATCTACTCGATCGCGCAGGAAGAAGGCCGCTGGCTGCAACGCCTGCTGGCCCGCGGCACCGCGGTGCGCGTGCGGATGGAAACGAAGTCGCGGTGCCTGCCGGCCGAGACGGCGAATCTCGTCCTGCGCATCCCCGGCCGCGTGCCCTCGCGGCTCATCGTCGGGGCGCATTTCGACAGCTGGGATCTGGGGCAGGGTGCGATGGACAACGGCCTCGGCATCGCGCAGCTCTACGCGCTGGCGCTCGCGCTGCGTGGGACGACCCCGCATCACACGATCGAATTGATCTGGTTCAATGGTGAAGAGCAGGGGCTGCGGGGATCCAGGGTGGCGGCGGCGGCACTTGGCGCCATGCCGGTGGTCGCGATGATCAATCTCGACATGGTCGGTGTGCCGATCGGCGTGAATGCGCTCGGCGACGATTCGCTTTTGCCGGCGCTGGAGCGCTGGCACGCGGCGCGCGGCGAGGCCCGGCGGCTCCCGAAAGGCGTGGAGAACCTCAACTGGGTCGGGAGCGACCACACACCCTATCAACTGGCCGGGGTGCGGGCGATCACCTTCAACGCCCCGATCCCGCGTGAGTCCGTGCGCTACTACCACGACTTTGCGGACACGATCGACAAAGTCCCGCCGCAGTTGGTCGACGATTCCGCGGCCGTCATCCTGGAACTTGTGCGCACCCTCGCGCAGGACGAAAGCCTCGAGGCCTGGCGCCGTCCACCGGACGAGACCGAGAAGTTGTTCACCCGCTTCGGACTGGAGAAACGCCTGCGGGCGATGGGACTGTGAAAGCGCGGTTCGACCGCAAAAAGAAGCCACGCTTCCGCGATGGAGCCCTGAGCCGGATCGCCGGGTCCTGATCTGATTCTCGCCTCCTCGCCCAGCGCCATCTGCAACCGGTTGACCCCATGGAATGGCGCCAGGGATTGGCCTCGAGTAATTTATCAAGCCGCGCCGAGTTGTTCCGGCTCGCGCCGAAGGGAACCGTGCACCAAGCCTTGCTGCGTAAACCAGACGGAGCGACGGCGCCAAAACCAATTTTCACCTATGAACGAAGAAATCCTCAAAGCCATCCATGAAGAGCTGGTTGGCATCCGCCAACTGCTGCTCGAAACCAAACAGGCGCAGACGCGTGGCACGCCTGCCCGGACATCGAACTCGGGCTCGAGCTCGACTTCCCTTAGCGGCGACACCCCGCCACCGCAGCCGACCGAGGTCATCGCCAACCCGGGCGACGTGCAGGTGCATTTTGGCAAGAACACCGGCATCGCGCTCTCGAAGTTGAGCGAGCGATCCCTTTCGTGGTATGCGCAGGAACAGCCACCGCGGCTCGACAGCAGCGGAAATCCCTACCCTATGCGCCCCCAGGAAAACACGCTGCGTAACGCGGCTCGCACGCTCTGGCATCAGAATCGGGGCAGCTTGGGCCAGGCCGACGCGCCGAAATCCGCCGCGACGGCGTCGCCATCCGTCGAATCATCGGCTCATCTGTCCGACGAGGATAACGTCCCGTTTTGATTTTGACCGGGGTAATTGAACCACGGGGACAGCCAAAGGATTTGGACAGAAGGCAACAAAGAGAACGAAGAACTGTTCGTCTCGCTCCGGGCGGAAGCCATTCCCTTCGTTTGCTTCGTTTCCTGCTGTGCAAGGGATTGGAGTTTGGTTTTGATCGCGACCGAAGGTCGCGAGGCGCACTGGTCTGATACGCTCCAACTTTTGACTTCGTCGTTTTTCGCGGAATAGTCCGCGCGTTGATCTCTCCCACTTCCATGTTCCCGCGACCCCTCCTCCTCCTCTCCCTTCTTGTTGCTCCGTTCGCCATGACCACCGCCAGCTCCGCTCCCGCCACGTCCAAGCTCGAATCGCTCGTCGTCGGGGGCGGCTGTTTCTGGTGCACGGAAGCCGCCTACGAAATTCTCCCTGGCGTGAAGTCCGTCGTCAGCGGCTACGCGGGCGGCCACGTGGCGAACCCGACCTACGAGCAGATCTGCAACAAGAACACCGGCCACGCGGAGGTGATCCGCATCGACTACGATCCGGCGGTCGTGTCGCTCGAGAAACTGCTCGGTTACTTCTGGCACGTGCACAACCCGACGCAGGCGGGCGGCCAGGGCAACGACCACGGCCCGCAGTACCGTTCGATCATCATGTATTCCAGTCCGGCGCAGAAGGCCGCCGCCGAACAGTCCCGGGCGAAGGCCGCGAAAGAGTTTCGCGATCCGATCACCACGGAGATCGTGGCGCTGGAAAAATTCTGGGAAGCCGAGCCCGGCCACCAGGATTATTTCCGCCGCAATCCGACCGCCGGCTACTGTGCTTACATCATCGCGCCGAAGGTCAAAAAACTCGAACAGCAGATTGCGGCGGAGAAGAAGTGATCACGCCCCGCGGGGCAGGACAAACAGGACGACCGCCAGCAAGTGGCACACGCTGCCGCCGAGCACGAACACCTGACGGACCACCTGATGGTAGCGTACGCGCGGCGAGACGTGGAACAACGAGCCGAGGCTGTAGCAGGCGATGCCGCCGAGCAGCAACCACAAGGCGCCGAGCGGCAGGGCCGCGATAAAGGGCTTTAAGGCGATCAGGGCGGTGACACCCAGCAACAGGTAGGCAAAAGTGGCCACGTTCTCCATCCGGTCCTTGAAAAACACCCGGGAGAGACCCCCGGCGAGACAGAGCGCCCAGACTACACCGAGCAAGCTCCAGCCCCACGGCCCGCGCAGGTTCACCAGCAGGAACGGCGTCGCGGTGCCCGCGATCAAGAGAAACGCCGCCGCGTGATTGTAGCGGGGAATCAGTTCGCGCCAGTTGCTCGGCCGCGCTTGGCGGAAATTCATGAAGGCGGCGTACAGCCCCACCAAGGCGGCCCCAAACACGATCGCGCTCGCCATGTGCCACCCGTTGCCCCGCAGCGCGGCGAAAACAATCAACACCACCAGCGCGGCGACGCTCGCCACCAGCCCGGTGCTGTGGGTGAAATAGTGGGCGATCAATTCCCCCCGGGTATAGGTGGCGGGCGCGGCGGTCGCCACCTGGGCCTCGGCGCGGCGGCGTTTCACCAGCTCGTCGGTCTGGGCGTCGCACCAGCGAATCACCGCGACCGGGCGCGGGCTGGTGAACTCGGTGGCCATCCACTCGCTGCCGTCGGTGTAAAGTGTCTTGGGCAGCACAAACGTGCCGAAGACCCAGTCGAATACCGGCAGAGTAAAGAAACCGGAGATCGCCTCGTTGCAGTCGATGACGGCGTGGTGGCGCAGATGAAAGCTGTAGACCTTGCGCCAGAACCAGCCGAACTGCCGGTGTTCGATCAGCGGTGCCCAGCGCTCGAACGACCAGTGCTCAATCGCGTGAAAAATCTCGTAGAGCGCGAGCGCGAACGCCACCGCGCCGTAGGCCCCGAAGAACCAGGGAAATGACGGTGCCAGCCACTGGAGTACGGCGGCGACCGGCGTCACCACGCCGGCGAACACCAGGAGTGAAAACCAGGGGAAAAACGACGCTTCGCCCTGTTCCGGAGTCGTCACCGGATAGATGTTTTCGACGAACGGCACCTCGCGCCCGGCCGACGTGTAGCGTTTGCCGATGCGGGTGAGCGAGTGATGCAGCGTGTGTTGCCGGTACAACTGGCTCAGGAAGGGCACCACCGGCTTGTGCAGCACATAGCGGTGAAAGCCATACTCGATAAAGCAGGTCAGGAGATGACAGGTGAGGAACGCGACGGCCAGATGACCGACACCAGCTGACGTCTGTACCGCCCAGACCGCATCCGGCGCGACCAGCTTGAGCAGAACGGCGAGAGCGGCGAGCGAGACAGTGATCGTGAATAGAAACAGCGGCAGCGAAAATTGTTCTTCGATGCGGCCGTTCAGGGTGGGTTGAACAGACATGCCTTCTTATCTCCGAAACTTCGCTCCGTGGCAAACGCGGAATCAGGAAATTTGCGGAAAACGGGCACCTCTCCGGCTTGCTTGCAAGCAGTGACGTTTCGGAGGGCGCCGTCCCTGGGTGTTTTTGTGGCCGACCTGCCCTGGCAGATTTTTCCCGCCCGGAGAGAAGTCGGTTGGAAAGCAGTGCAGACGAGGATTGGCAAAAACAGGTTTGCGTCTGTGCTCTTTTGAAAAAACCACCCATCATGTCGCGGGGAGAAACTGAAAAGCATGTCCGCCTCAAAACCCTGGCCCTCGCCTGGGCGCAGGCCAGCGGGTTCCCCATCTGTGCGACCGAGGTGCGCGTGCCGAAGTGCGGGTATCGCGCGGACGTCGCGGCCAGCGGGCGTCGGGCGGGCGGGCTTCATGCGGGTGCCGCCGGACCGGTCGCCGCGACGGCGGTCTTCGAGTGCAAGCAATCGCGGGCGGATTTGCTGAAGGATGCCCATGCCGAGGTGGCGACGCGCGCGCGCCTCGACGAATTGATGCAGCGGCGCCAAAAACTCGAGGAGCTGCTGGCCGTGCACCGGCCGGACTTGCGACGCGGCGAGGCCCTCTGGCCGGAATATGATTCATGGGATTTTTCCGGACTCGAACACCGGGCGTACCAGGGCGTGCTCGACGAACTCGAGACCAACCAGCGACGGGTGCTGCGCGGCACGAAATTCTCGAAGCTGTTCCGCTACCACAGCGCCGATTTTCTGTACCTGGTGGTGGAGGACAATATTTTCGCCGAGGCGGAGATTCCGGCCGGCTGGGGGCTGCTGGTGCGCGCGCCCCGTGGGGACGGAACCGGCGACGAATTGCGGCTCGCGCGGGCGCCGGCGAAGCTCGACCCGACGGCCGCGCAACGCGCCGCGCTGCGGGAGTCAATCGCGCTCGCTGCCACGCGCGCCGTCAACCGGGTGGCGGGCCTCGGCGAACCCGGGCAGAATGTGACCCGTTAAGTTGCTCGGTTCGTCGCCGCGGAAACCAACTGAGGTTACGAAGAACACCGCCGCGTCTTGTCACCCAATAGGTGACAAGAC
>SXSC01000302.1 GCA_005792355.1 Opitutaceae bacterium | reverse complement strand
GCCGGCGTAGGTGAGCGCGTCGAGATTGACGAGCCGTTCGAGCGTCGAGCTCTTTTCAAGGAGACGTTGACGAATGAAGTTGCTGCCGATGAAGCCGCAGCCGCCGGTGACGAGGAGGTTCATGCCGTAGAGTGAAAGGGAAGGGGAAAGGGAAAGTGAAAGTGAGAGGACAGTAATCAGTTATCAGTAACCAGTAATCGGTGGGAGGGGTTTCACTGGTTTCCGAATACTGATTATCGATTGCTGATAACTGATTAATTTGCCATCGACTGCGTTCAGGCCTCCACGACGTGCCGGAGGCTGTCGTGCCAGTCGGGCAGGCGCAGGCCAAAGGTCTTCTCGAGTTTGGCGCAGGACATCACGGAGTAGGCGGGCCGCTTGGTGGGCGTCGGGTATTCGGCGGACGTGATTGCTTCGACGTCGCGGCACTTCCGGGTTTCGACCGGCAGGAGATCGACGATGGCCTGGGCGAAACCGTGCCAGCTCGTCTGGCCGGAGGCGCAAAGGTGATAGACGCCGCTGAGGTCATGGGCATCGGCGGGATGACGCACCTGGCGGAGTGCGTGCGCGGTCGTCTCGGCGATCATGCGCGACCAGGTGGGGCACCCGACCTGATCGGCGACAACGCGGAGTTTTTCCCGTTCGCGGGCGAGGCGCTGCATCGTGAGCATGAAGTTGGCGCCGCGGGCGCCGTAGACCCAGCACAGGCGGAAAATGAGATGGTTGCAATCTGAGGCCTGGATGGCTTCGTCGGCGGCGAGTTTGGTGCGGGCGTAGGCGCCGAGGGGGTTGGGCGCGTCGGTCTCGACGTACGGCGTCGTCTTGCTGCCGTCGAAGACGTAGTCAGTGGAATAGTGGACGAGGAGGGCTCTGCGCTTCTTCGCCTCGTCGGCCATGATGCCGGGGGCGGCGGCGTTGATCTTGGTGGCGAGGGCAAGTTCCGATTCGGCCTTGTCGACCGCGGTGTAGGCGTCGGCGTTGACGATGATGTCGGGTGCGGCGTCAGCGATGTGGCGGCGGATCGAATCGGGCGTGGTGAAATCGACGTCGGGATAGTCAACACAGACGACGCGGCCCATCGAGGCGAGGGTGCGGCGAAGTTCCCAGCCGACCTGGCCGACTTTGCCAAAGAGGAGAATTTTAGGAATGAGCATGAAACAGGAGAGGGTGTTGGTCAGAACAGCCGATCCGCCGGCAGTTCACGCAGGAGTGGAGCCGACGAGTCGCGGGCGGAGAGGAGCGGCTTTTCGCCGGGCCAGGTGATGCCGACCGCGGGATCGTCGAAGCGGAAGCCGATTTCGTCCTTGGGGGCATAGGTCTCGGTACACTTGTAATGGAAGAGGGCCGTGTCGCTCGTGACCACGAAGCCGTGGGCGAAACCGGGTGGCACCCAGAACTGGCGTTTGTTTTCGGCGGAGAGCGTCACGCCCACCCAGCGGCCGAAAGTGGGTGACTGGCGGCGGATATCCACCACGACATCCCAGACTTCACCCTGCCAGACGGAAACAAGCTTGCCTTGCGGGCGCGGGTTTTGCGCGTGCATCCCGCGCAGGGTGCCGCGGCAGGAGAACGAGAAATTGTCCTGGACGAAGTCAAAGGGGATGCCGGCCTGACGATAGCGCGCCTGATTCCATGATTCCACGAAGAAGCCCCGGGAGTCACCGAACACCTTGGGTTCGATGATGAGGGGGCCGTTGAGTTCGCAGGGGATGACGTTCATGAAAGATCCGGAAGGGAGAGGCCCACGAGGCAAGGGGCTGGCACGGGGAGGACAAGGCGATTTTGCGAACGAGGCGCGAGGTGGGGCCACCCCGCCTCCGTCCAGGAATGGTGGCCGGTGCGGAGGGCGAAAAAAACGCCGCACCCTCGGGAGGGTGCGGCGTGGAAGGAAGGAGGCTGCGCGGATTTCGGATCAGAAGCGCACCGTCGCTCCGAACTGCACGCGCCAGCGGCTGGCGACGTTGTCGATGACGACGCCGGCGGGGGCGGCGGTCCAAGTCGGGACCACCTGACCGGCGGCGTTGTACGAGGCGTTGCCCATCGTGCGGCGGAAATAGACGGCATTGTTGGTGTTCGTGAGCAGCTTCACGTCGCCAAAGGTCTGCCGGCTCAGCCAGAACCCGAAGTTGACGAAGTCGAAGAACAGCTCGACCTCGAGCGGCTGGTAGATCGGGATTTTCTGGGTGATCTTCAGGTCGAGTTGGTTGATCCACGGCTGGATGAACGCATTCCGCGGTGCATTGGTGCCGGCATACTTGCTCAGGCCGCTGGAGCCCAGGAAGTCGAAGTACGCGGCCTGCTGCGCGGCGTTCATGCCGGCGAGGCTGATCTTGGGATCGGCCGGGCCGGTGGGAACGTAAACGAGGTCATTGGTCGTGATGCCGTCGGTGTTGAGGTCGTTGGCATAGGTGTAGGAGAACGGATTGCCGGAGTGGCCTTCATAGTAGAGCCCGGTTCGCGTCTTCCAGCCCTTCTTGAACTCGAACTGGCGGGAGAGGGAGGCCTGGACCCGGTGGCGGATTTCGAAATCGGAGCGCGAGACTTCGATTGAATTTTGGTTGAAGACGGCGTTGCGGCTCCAGCCATCGATTGCTACGGTCTGGCCGGTCGACTGCGCTTCCCGCGAGCGACCGGCGGTGTAGCCGAGATTGTAGGCCCAGTTGTTCTTCATCGGCCGATCGAGCGAAAGGCTGTAATACGAGGTGCTGCCTTCGTCGATGTTGCGGACGCGGATGACCTCGTTGAAGGCGGTGCTGCGCGAGCCGGCGCTGTTCGAGGCGCCCGCGAACCGCTGCCGGCCGTCGAGGCCGACCGCGGGTCCGGAGGTCGCGGTGACGACGAGGGGCTTGATGTTAAGATTTTCGGAGAAGAACGCCGTGTCCGTCTGGGTGAAGACCGCTTCGACGCTGAGATTGAGGCCAAGCGCCGCGATCTTGCGATCGACCGCGAGGCTGCCGCGCCAGACGGCCGGAAGCTTGAGGCCATTTTGCAGCAGTGCGATGCCGCGCCGGGCAGTCGGATCGCCGTCGCTCGGAGCCGTACCGATCGGATTGGCGGGATCGAAGGAGTTGCGCAGGTAACTGGTGAGCGTGGGCGGAACATTATTCGGCGCGGCCAGCGTCGTACCTTGCGTGACCGAGTACCGGCCGACCCCGGTGTTGCCATACGCGTTGGAGATGAAAACGAACGGTGAGCGGCCGGCGAAATGTCCGAAGCCGCCGCGGAGTTGCATCGTGCGCTCGCTATCGAACGCCCAATTGAACGCCACGCGCGGCGAAACGGTCTGGACGCCGTCGACGCTGCCGTCGTTGCGCATCCCAAACGTATTCGCGAAGGCCTGATTGAAGAGCGGGCGCGCGGGCGACTCGATCAAGTCCGTGCGCACGCCGGCGGTCAGCGTCAGGCCCGCATGCACCTCCCACTTGGCCTGCCCGAAGATGCCGGTGTTGGAAAACTTCGCGCCTTCCGCGGCCGGGGTGCCCTGCACATAGAACGAACGGCTGTAGGCCGCCGGCCGGTCCGCCACGAAATCGGCGACCGAGGCGTAGTCGAAGACGCCGAACGAAGCGGCGCGGAAGAGATTGGCGAACTCGCTTTCTTCGCGGTCGAAGCCGCCGGTAAACGTGAAATTTTTCCAGAAATAATCGGCGTTGCCGGAGTAGGCCTTGGTCTCGACGTTGATCTTGTTGCCGTGACGGAATTGCTCGAGGCCCATGGCCAGCGCGCCGGTGGCGATGTTGGCGCCGGCGGTGTTGACGCCGCTTACGCCCATGATGCGCACTTCCGGCATGACGACCGGGGTGGTGGTGAGTTGTTGATACGACGTGTCGCTGTATTTGATTTCCGTCTTGAGGTTGGGGGACCACTGGCTGTTCAGCGTGCCCGCCCAGACCTTTTCGGTGCGAATCTGCGCGTAAAAATTCGAGCTGAGCGCCGTGCCGGCGGTGGTGGCGGGAATCGCCGCGGAGAGGATCGGATTGGAAAACGATCCCGTGACTCCGTAGCGGCCGAACTGGGGGAGGTTGCCGACGGTTTCGTTGTAGCGGACCGAGAGCCGGTGGTCTTTCGTGACATTCCAGTCGAGCTTGTAGAGTTTCTTTTCTTCCTCGGTCGCGGCGATGCCGCTGCCGCCGAAAGTCCCGACGTCGATATTCTTTCCGGAGGCGGCGATGAGCGCTTTCGCCGCGGTGGTGATCGTGGTGAGATCGGTGCCGGTGGGCGTGAAGCCGGCCGTCGGGGCGACCTGCTCGCGGTGGAATTTCTCGTAGTTCGCGAAGAAGAACAGGTGGTTTTTCCAAATGGGGCCGCTGAGGGTGGCGCCATAGGTGCGGCGTTCGTCGAAGGGCCGACGACCGGCCAGCCCGCCGACGATGTCGGCGCTCGCGTATTTCTGGTCGGAATAGTAACCGTAGACGCTGCCGTGGAATTGATTCGTGCCGCTGCGGGTGACGGCGTTGACGGCGGCGCCGGTGAAGCCGCTCTGGCGAACGTCGAAGGGCGAGACGGAGATCGAGAATTGCTCGACCGTCTCGATCGAGAGCGGGTTGAAGAACGACTGCAGGCCGGAGGCATTGAGGCCGAATTGATCGTTGATGCGGGCGCCGTCGAGCATGACGGAGTTGAAGCGGTTGTTGGTGCCGACAGCGGCCAGCATGCCTTCCTGGCGGTCGCCGAAGACATTGCGCAGGGTTACCATCGCATTGGTGCGCGCGAGATCGGCGAAGGAACGCTGGGCCGACGGCTGGAAGAGCAGCCGCTCGCGGTCCAGCAGGCTGGCAGCACCGGTGGCACCGGCGTCGAGCGCGAGCAACTGGTCCTTCACGAGGAATTTTTCCATCACCACGATCGAGCTTGGCTCGAGGATAAAGGCCGCATCGACGTCCAAGCCCAGCGAGGTCATGACGTCGTTGCGTTCGACGCCCTTGAAGCCGCCGGCGGTGACCGCCACGGTGTAGGGGCCGCCGACGACAAGTCCGCGGAAGTTGTATCGGCCCGATTCACCCGAGGTGGCCGTGTAGCTCGTACCGGTCGGGACGTGCACGGCGGTGACGCTGGCATTGGGGACGGGTTTGCTGGCGGTGTCGCGCACGAGGCCGGTGAGACCGGAGGAGACGACGCCTTGCGCCGCGACGAAATGCGCGACGGCCAGGCCGAGAATCCACGCGAGGGCCCGAATGCAGCGGGCAGGCGAGGACGATTTGGTGGGACGAATCAGGTTCATGGTTGGTTTGGTTTGAAACAGGAATGGTTCGAAATTGAAGCCGCAGGTCTAGAGCCGACTGCACACAAGTTACTCACATCACGGAGAACAACCAGAGTGGTGCAAGCGGTGAATGTAAACCGCGAGCCATGAAGTGGCGGCGCGGGTCGGCAGGTTGGCGGTTCCCGGGTAGCTGCGGGCGCCAGCGAGCGGACTGGGCCGCCGCCATCGAATCTCCACTCGCTGGCGCTCGCAGCCTCCACCGGTAACATGGATCGGCATTTTGAAAACCATGACATCCTACTTCCGGCGGTAGTCGCCCCGGCTGAAATACTTCTCGAGCCAGACATAGGCGCAGATGAAGAAATACCGGCTGCCCATTTCCTTGATCTTGAGCTTGGCGACGCCGAATTTGCGGTTGCGCCAGGAGATGGGGGTGATCGCAAAACTGTAGCCGCGGACGATGGCCTTGAGCGGAAGTTCGACGGTGAGGTTGAAGTGGCGGGCGAGAAAGGGGCGACAGCCGTCGAGGACCGTGCGGCGATAGGCCTTGAAGGCGTTGGTGGTGTCGTTGAGCGGAATATTGAAGCCGACGCGCACAAGGAAATTTGCGAGGCGGTTCACGAACAGCTTCACGCGTGGGTAGTCGACAACTTTGCCGCCGCTGACGAAGCGACTGCCAAATGCACAATCGTTCCCTTCGTTGAGCACGCGCCAGTACGTGACTGCGTCAGACGGTGCATCGGAGGCATCGGCCATCATGATCACCACGGCGTCGCCCCGGCTGTGGTCGACGCCCCAGACGATGGCGCAGCCGAAACCGTGTTCGCCGCTGGCATTGCGCGTTGGTACGAGAGTGGGAAACTCCTGCTTCAGTTCCTGCAGGACCGCCCAGGTGCGGTCATGGCTGCCATCGTCGACGACGACGATTTCGTGGGGAATGTTTTCCGCGGTGAAGGTGGTGAAGATGCCTTTGATCGTCGAAGGCAGTGACTCCTCCTCGTCGCGGGCGGGAATGACGACGGAGAAAAGAGTTAACGGGGCGGGCATTCGGAGAGGCGGAGACGGGGAGACGGGGAGATTAGAGTGGTGCGGAAAGGTCGAGCCAATCGGGGTGGGCTCGGGCGTGGGCGGCAATTTCGTTGAGGATCGCGGGGGTCGGTGTGGTCGGGTGCCAGTGCCAGAGCCGGGTGGCTTTGGCCGAATCGAGCACGAGCCACGGGATGTCGAAGGGCCGGGGCGCGGCATCGATTCCGACGGTGTGGGCACCGAGGTTGGCGGAGCACCAGTCGCTGAGCTGGCGCAACGATCTGGCCGAGGCGGCGCCACCGGAGAAATTGGCGATGCGATCCCCAGCGGCCAGTGTGGGAGCGGCGAACTGTTGCGTGAGAGCCGGCAGGAGATCGCGCGGGTGCAGGCAATCGCGCACCTGATGTCCGTGCCCGCCGAAGCCGATGTATTTCAGCGGACGCCGCCGCAGCCACGCATTGATCCAGTACGCGAAGATACCCTGGTCCGCCCGGCCGAACTGGCCGGCACCGGCGAGCACTCCGCAGCGGTTGATGAACACGGGCAGGCCGAAGGTCTCGCCGTATTCGAGCGCGAGGGCTTCGCTGGCGAGCTTGGTGGCGCCGTAAAGCGAGACGGGGGCGCTCGTGGGGAAGTATTCCGAGAGGCCGGCCCGAGTTAGAGCGGAAGGAGGGACGGCGGGAAGGAGAGACGGAGAGAGCGGAAGCGTGGGGCGAAAAGCGTGGTCGTGGACATCGACGGGCAGGGCGGTGAGGGGATTGATCGCGTACACCCGGCTCGTGCTCAACAGGGTGAATCCGGCGCGATGCAGTTTGCAGAATTCGAGCAGGTTCACCGTCCCGCCGAGGTTGTGTTCGACGAGCTGGCGCGAACTGGTGCGCCCGTCCACGCCGGCCAGCACGCTCGGGTTGGCGGCGGCGTCGATGACCCAGTCGACGGCGGGCAGCGTCTCGAGATCGCTGGCGGCGCGCAGGTCTCCGTGGAAGAGTTTCACGCCGTTCCGCTTGAGTTCCGCGCGGTTGGTTTCGCTGCCGGGCCGGATGAAATTGTCGAAGCCGAGGAGCTGGTGCCCCGCGCCGGACTCGTCAAAGGCGCGCGCGAGGGTGCTGCCCACGAAGCCGCAGACGCCGGAGATGAGGATGCGCATCGGGGGGAGCATGCGAAAAACCGCCCCGCCGGGAAGTGCGATTTTGCGGGTGGCCCGCGGCTTGGGCCATCGCGCCGACTTTTCCGGTTGAGCTGCGGGAGCCGCGATGCCGCGCGGCGCGGTTGCAAACCACGCGCCGGGGTGGCGCGGCACTTGACGGGGGCGGGGCGGTGACGTTGGCTCGCGGCGCATGAGCAAACTGCGTGGCGATTACAAGACAGTGTGGAACTCGCTTTCGGGTTCGAAGCAGGACGCCTACCTGTACGTCTCCGGCTACACCGACGAAGACAAGTTCCACGCCGATGGTGAGGACACGGTCGACATCCTGCGTGAGACGGTCGGCGTAAAGCCCGACGATGTGTTTCTCGAGATCGGCTGCGGAGTGGGGCGCGTTGGCCGGGTGCTGGCTCCGTTTGTGAAGGAGTGGATCGGCTGCGATGTCTCGGCCAACATGCTGCGCCTGGCGGGGCGCCGGCTGCTCGGGCTGGGAAACATCCGGCTCCAGGAGGTCTCCGGCTACGATTTGCGGCCGATTCCCGCTGCGTCGATCGACGTCGTGTACACCACGGTGGTTTTCATGCACCTCGAGGAGTGGGATCGCTACAATTACGTGCTCGAGGCGAAGCGGGTGCTCAAACCGGGCGGGCGTTTTTACTGTGACAACGTGGACCTCGCGTCGCCGGCGGGCTGGGCGGTTTTCGAGGAGAGCCGCCTGCGCTTTCCCGCGGGTGAACGGCCGGCGCAGATCTCGAAGTGTTCCACGCAGCCCGAACTGGAGGCGTTTTTGAAACAGGCTGGTTTTTCTGACGTACGGGTGGCTGGGCGGCTTGATTTTTGGGCGTACGCCTGGGGAATTTGTCCGGCGCGGGGCTGAGGGGCGAGTGGGGTTCGGGCGCGGGCTCGAGAAGGCCCGACCGGGAGACGACAGATTTCGGAACGCAGTCGCTGTTACACCGCACGAGATCTCTGAAACCGTCGCAAGAATGCACGAAACGGACCGATCGCGACTACGGCTGCCTGGCGGGGCCGACGGGCGGGGTGGGAGCGGGGTTGCCCTCCGAGGCCCTGCGCTGGGCGTCCTCGTAGGCTTTGCGCTGCGCCATGCCGATTTCGAGCAAATCACTGACTAACATCCGGGCCTCCGTTTCCGCTTTAAGCTGGGATTCCGGAATGGCGGGAGCCGCCGGTTTTGAGGCGAAGGATGCAGGAGGTTCCGCGACGGGCACGGGGGGCACGGGCGGAGCGACGGGAGGAGTGAAAACCGCCGGTGCGGGTGCCGGTGGCAGTGCAACCTGTGCGGGATTGAAAGGGAGGGGCATTCCCCCGCCGTGGGCGTTGGCCGGGCCGGTGCCTTTGCGCAAGCTCAGCACTTTCTCGACACCGTTCAGCTTGATGACGGCCTGCTCCCGCTGGGGATCGTAGTTGAGCACCGAGATCCCTTCCTTGGTTTCGCCGATGCCGATCCAGTGGCTCTTCTTCGTGCTCTTGTCGTGAAAAATCAGATCGATCCGTTTGCCCATGGAACTTACCCCGGCGAAATCGATGGTCTCGCTGGCCGCCGTCGTCGGGCTCGCGAGACCGGCCGGCGGCATGAAGGGGGAGTTCTTGGACAACCCGATCGGCTGCGCGCCTCCGCCGGCGCACGCGGCTGCCGCCACGAGCGTGGCGACGGCGAAGCGGAGATTGAGCGGCGGGAGTGGCATCGAGCAATCGGACAATGGTGTGGTTCCCCGACGGCGTCAAACAAGGGTTATGCGTGGGTTTCACGCGAAGGGCGCACTGCAGCCGCCTTGATTGCGAAAAAGGAAAATGGGTGGGGCGGGCGCGCCGCGTGCGGCGTGGCGGAGCGCGCCAGCGTTACGCGCGAGAGCTTACCCGCCGAAGTCGACCAGGGCTAGCCCTGCGCTTGCCCCTAAAAAAATGACGGGACTTTTCTTCGGCGTTCTGCTACACAGCGGGGAAGATGCCAGCGGCCCCGCCGATCAAACAAACGCTTGAACTGCCCGAGAACGCGATCCTCGTGCGACAACTG
>SXSC01000301.1 GCA_005792355.1 Opitutaceae bacterium | reverse complement strand
GTCTCGTAGCCCTCGCGGCCGCCCCAGAAGACGTAGTTTTCTCCGCCAAGCTCCTTGGTGACCTCGAGGGCTTTCTTCACCTGGGCGGCGGCATAGGCGTAGACATGGGCGTCGGGGTTCGTCGCGGCACCGCACATGTAGCGGGGATTCGAGAACAGGTTGGCCGTGCCCCACAGAAGTTTCACGCCGGTCGCCTGCTGCAGATCGTACGCGTGGGCGACGAGGGCATCGAGGTTCCGGTTGGATTCGGCCAGCGTGCGGCCCTCGGGGGCGATGTCGCGGTCGTGAAAGCAGTAGAAGGGCGCGCGAATTTTCTGGAAGAATTCAAACGCGGCGTCCATGCGGACCTTGGCAACCGAGACCGGGTCTTTGCCGCTTTCCCAGGGGCGGACGATGGTGCCGGGGCCGAAGGGATCGGAGCCGGTGCCGCGGAAGGCATGCCAATAGGCAATCGAGAACCGCATGTGTTGCGCCATCGTCCGGCCGTCGACGACCTCGTCGGGGTTGTAGTGGCGGAACGCGAGCGCGTTGGCGCTCCGGGGGCCCTCGTAGGCGATGGCGGGAACGGTGGGGAAGTGCGCGCGGGATTTTTTCATAGGAGTTTTTGAGAGACGGAGGAGGGAGGTACGCGGAGGCGGAGAGGAGGAGAGAAGGAGAGGAGGGGAGAGATCCGCGGTTGAGGTGGCGAGTATAGCTGAACGGGGTGAGTGCGTGGTAACAAAGATCCCCACATTTCTTTTGATCTTTGGTACAGCGCCGTGTGACCTCTCAAGCCGTGTCGTCTCCTGAAAAGCAGAAGCCATCGCGGGGCGGGCGAACGGCGGCGGCCTGCAAGGTGGCTTTGCTGATCGAGACGTCGAATCGCTATGGACGCGATTTGCTCTATGGTGTGCGGGATTGGAACCGCACGGGCGATCGCTGGGCGATTCGGTTTTCGGAACAGGGGCGGCTGGCGCCGCTGCCCTCCTGGCTGCACGAGTGGGCCGGAGACGGGATCATCGCGCGAGTGGATTCGCCGCAGATTGCGAGGGCGTTGCGTCGGACGGGCCTGCCGGTGGTCGACGTGAGCGCGGAGCGGTTTGCGTCGGAGTTCCCGCGCGTGAGTGTCGACAACGCGGCGGTGGCGCGGCTGGCGGCGGAGCACCTTTGGGGGAAGGGATTTCGCAACTTCGCTTTTTTCGGGGATCCGCGGTTTTTGTGGGCGCAGCAGCGGGGCGAGGAGTTTCGGCGCGTGCTGATGGCGGCCGGAAAAACCTGCGCGGTTTTCGCGGGTGGTCTCGGCAGCGGGAAACGGCCGGGCTCCGATGCGGAAATTCGCGCGATGGCGGACTGGCTGGCGACACTGCCGCGGCCGCTCGGCGTGTTCGCGTGTTATGATGGGCGCGCGCAGCAGGTGCTAGAGGCGTGCCAGTCGCGCGAGTGGGATCTGCCGGACGAGATTGCCGTGCTCGGCGTGGATAACGACGAGGTATTGTGCGATCTGTGCACGCCGCCGCTCAGCAGTGTGCAACCGAATGCGCGGCGCACCGGCTATGAGGCCGCGGCGATGCTCGCGCGGATGATGCGCGGGGAACGCCTGGGCTCGCAGACGCGTTACGTGGAGCCGGTGCGGGTGGTCGAGCGGCAGTCGACGGACGTGGTATCGGTGGCCGATGCACGCGTGGCAGCGGCGCTGCGGTTCATTCGCGAGCACGTGGGGGAGGGCATCGATGTGAGCGACGTGCTCCGGGCGGTGCCGATGTCGCGCACGCTGCTCGAGCGAAAATTCCAGGCGGCGCTGGGGCATTCCCCGCACCGGCAGATCGTGCAGCAGCGAATCGAGCGGGCGAAGCATCTGCTGGCCGAGAGCGAGGTCTCGATCGCGGTGGTGGCGGAGCTGGCGGGCTTCAACGATGCGAGCTACCTCAGCGTGACCTTCCGGCGCGAGACGGGGGAGAGCCCGTATGCCTATCGGGCGCGGCATCGCACGAGTCGGTCGGCGTGACGCGGCTATTTTTTGCAGCGGCCGCCGCAACCGAAGCTGTTTGATTTTCAGTGTCAGGTTCGTGTGCGCATAAGTTCGGAGGGCTGTGCTTTGTCGCAGCTGTGGGCTCGAGTGCAGGGAACGGCGCCGACAAAGCGGCACCCTCCGAGCGCGGGCCAGAGAATATGACGCCGCAGAAACTGGCCCGGCGTTTTCCGAGTCCATTGTGTTGCAGCGGCGCGCAGCCCAACGCGGAGCCGGTCTCAAAGAAGTTCCACTCACGTGCGGCGGGGGCGGCCGCCGAGGAACGGGGGAGGCGAGAGTTTGGACCAGTCGTGCGGGTCGACGTCGTAGGTTTCGCCGAATCCGGCGACGAGACGGCCGCGCTGCGGCGTGAGGCGGATGAGCTGAAAGTCCCCGAGGTTGGCCAGCAGATCGAAGGCGGGGCCGAGTTTTTCGCGGAGGGCGTGCATCGCGGGGGCAAACCCGGCGGCGTCGCGGGCGATGGTCTCGGCTGTGCAATGGAAAGTCAGGCGTCGGCGGGCGAGTGGTTGCGCGACGGCCGCCTCATCCTCGACGAGGAGGACGCTGGCGCGATGGGTGTCGAGCAGATGGCGGGTGTGGACGGCGAGCCCGCTCACGTAGATCTGAAACGAACCGTCGGCGGCGAGGATGGCGCCGGCGACGGAGGCATCGGGTTCGCCGTCGGATGAGGCGGTGCCGAGGATGATCGTTTTGAAGCGGGTGCGGAGTGCGACCACCCAGGCGCGGGCGCGATCGGCGCCGGAGAGGTTGGGACTATCTGCTGCCATTCGAGCTACTATGTCGGAGCAGGTTGTCTTCCTGCGAGAATCTTCAAGCCACGAAATTTGAACAGAAGGCGACAAAGAGAACGAAGGATCGTTCGTCGCCGCTCCCTTCGTTTACTTCGTTGCCTTCTGTGCAACGGATTGGACTTCGAGTTTTGTGGCGGCTCCGTCGGGCTTGGAGGAGTTCGGGAGGAACGAAAGTGCGGGCAAGTGGGTGAGTCAACCGGGCCCGACCGAAGCTCGACCCCCCCCGCGAGGGCGGCTGGCGCTGCGGCCCGGCGGCGCACTCCCACTCAAGGGTGACAGCGGCGGCGGAGCTGGACCACTACGAGCAGGGTGCCGGTGATCAGCAGGGCCCAGGTGGAGGGCTCGGGAACAGGCACGAAATTGGCCAGGCTGAGTGAGGTGCTGGAGAAGCTCACTTCGAACGAGCCCAGACCGTCGGTGGTGAAGAGGCGCAGGCCGCTGGTGGGGAGGTTGGTGAAGGTGCCGGTGCGCGAGGCGGCGGTAAGGAGCGTGAAGGTATCGGTCGGCTGGACGGTGGAGGCGAAGTTGTTGACGAATTTCAGCTGGAGCGTGCCGTCGAGGGCGGCGGTGCCGGTGACGTTGAGGAAATCATAGCCGGTCCCCTGGGTAGTGCCGCCGAGCTCGAAGAGGGTGGTGCTGGTGTTGAGCAACGTGAGGTTGCCGGCGATGGTGAGCTGGCCGGGCGAGTTGCCGGGGGAGACGAGGCCGCCGGCGGTGACATTGCCGGTGATGGTGCCGGTGCCACCGAGTGTGCCGGTGCCGACGTTGAGGCCGCCGCTGAAGGAGAAGTTCCCGCCGGCGGCGGTGAGTGAACCGCCGGTGTTGGTGAACGTGGAGGCGAAAGCGAGCGTGCCGGCCTGGGCGAGGAGGTTGCCGGTGTTGGTGAAGGGAATCTGAATGGATGTCGTGCTGTTGGAGTTCTTCACGTAGGTGCCGGCATTCGTGAAGGTGAACGTGCCACTGAAGGGATTGTGAATGGTGTAACCGGAAGCGTTGAGGTCGTTGAAAGTGGCGCCGGCGGCGTTGGTGAAGGAGCCGCCATCGCCCGAGCGCAGGTAGCCGGCGGACCAGTTGACGACACCCTGATTGACGATGCCGCGGCCTTCGAAATCGCGATAGCTGTCGTTGGCGTTGGTGAGATTGAGGGTGGAACCGGCTGTGTCGCCACCGGTTGTCTGGACACAAGATAAAGTTTAATCAGGCGGCTAAAAGAGTGGAGGGTTGGAAATCGCGGCGGGCTTCGAGCGGGCTCTTGTAGCCGAGTTTCTCGAGGCGCCATTCCCGATTGTAGAGTTCG
>SXSC01000300.1 GCA_005792355.1 Opitutaceae bacterium | reverse complement strand
TGAGCCGGGGTGATCATGGGGTCTGCGCGAAAGCCCCAAGCGTTACCGCTCACGCAGACCGACTCCGACTTAAAACCCCGCCACCGCGGACACGGATTCTAGTAGGCGCCGACCCCGACGTATAGTCGGCGTTCTACAGCAGGGGTCTTGGTGTTGTGGTGGGAAGGGTATCCGCGCAAGGACGCGCCGTGCGGATTCACCTCTTCGGTGAACCAGCGGGTCTGCTCGAGCGGGGGAGTGGGCGGCATGGTCGGTGGGAACGAACCTGACCTCGGCGCGGAGCAGAATCCGCACCGCCGCAGAAAACAAGCGCGGAATCCGCCCGGCCAGCAAACGCCCCGGGATCGCGGCGCCAGTTTCAGGCCGGTTCTCGCGAGCAGCTTCTCGAGACGATCATCGGTTTCGCCGCCGAAGCCGAGGATGCCGTGGACAATCTTCTCTTCGCGGTCGATGACACACATCGTGGGAATGGCTGGAAGGAAACTGGATTTTCAGGGGGATCGGATCCGGGAGGGGTTAGGGGGAGGGTGACGGGTGGAAACGGAGTCGGACCCCTGTAGTCCCCCAAACCTCAAGTCCGCCTGAGCGGCCAGTGGCGCGAAGAGCCGGTGAACGAAGATATCCCGACGGAAACTCAGCAACTCGTCCGAATCCGGCGCCGAGGCAGCGATTGTTCGGAGGTCAGCCGCGGTAGTCACGATGCGAAGAGACACACCTCCGGCTGCTCGCAGTCAAGCGGCGAGCTTTCATTCGGCGCAATCTGGCGCGTCTGCCTGTGCGTCGCACGCAGACAGGTCGGGCTGCACGCCATCGTCGGTGGTGAAGGCCTGCCCGCCGCTCGCGCTCCAGAACACCGGCTCGCGGTCGGCGGAATCGGGCTCGGAGTAGTTGTCGCCGAACAGTTCTCCCTGCCCGGTGTCCGTCGGCGCGATATGCAGCGGCGGGGGCAGCTCAAACCCGGTCTGGTCGAACGATTCGCCCGGCTCCATGACCTCGGCGCGGAACAGGATCGGCTCGTCACGGGGCCGTGGATACGGCAGATCGGGCGGGAAGTCCGGCGGCCGTGAATCCGGCAAACGGCAAGATTCGCACCGGCCCGCAGCGCGCGCCCGCACTGACTCCCGCAACGCCTCGCTCATTGTGCTGCGGCGGTACCGAATTGCCGTTCAGCCTTCAGGCGCAGAGTGGCCAGGATGTCGCTGAGTTCGATGAAGCGGTCATATTCCGCCGCCTCTTGCGTGGCGAGTTGCCCCTCATTGGCCTTGCGCGCCAGTTCGTCGAGCCGGGCCTGCGCCGTGGCCGTGAGCTTGAGCTCTCTCAAGGCCCGAATGGTGGCGCCATCCAGGCAGTTTGCGGCCGATTCCAGCAGGCTGCCATCCACCGTAGCGACGTTCGTATCGGTTGCCACGACCGGAAGCTGGCCAGCGCGGACGACAAAGCAAAATCTTTTTCCGGTGCGGCGTGGCCGGTGCGATGACTCGGCCGGGGGGCGGAAAGCAGACAGCCATTCAACCGGCTTTGCACGCGACCAGTTTGAACTTTGAACCGAGCTTGACCGAGTTTGAACAACAGGCGCGACTGGACCACTCCGGCTTTTGAGGTCTCCGCACCCCGCAGCACCTGACGGCTACGGACCGCCTCCTAGCGAAGGAACATCCCGATTAGCTCCGTGCACGCTTCGCCGCAATCGGGTAGTTGGGGTCGGCTCGGCCCGCGTTGGTCATCACCTGCTGGATGCGCTCGACGACTTCGGGATGCGCCGGCGCGACATCGCGCGTTTCGCCGAGATCGGTTTTCAGATTGTAGAGTTCGAGCGGCGAGCCCACGCCGTTGCGCACGCCTTTCCAATCACCGAGGCGGACCGCTTGCAGGTATTTTCCCCGCGTGTGACCGTAGTCCCAATAGAGGTACTCGTGCGGTCGCGTTTGGGGTTGACCGAGCAGCGTCGGCGCCAGCGAGATGCCGTCCAGGCCGCGGGGCGGCTCCGCGCCAGCCAATTCGGCCAGAGTCGGCAGCACGTCCCAGAATGCCCACACTTGATCGCTGACTTTGCCGGCCGGCACTTTGCCCGGCCAGCGTGCGATCATCGGGACCCGAATGCCGCCTTCATACAGGTCGCGCTTCACGCCGCGCAGCGGGCCCCCGCTTTGAAAGAACGAGGGTTGATGCAGAGCCTCCGCGGAGGGGCCGTTGTCGCTGGTAAAGAACACGAGCGTGTTTTCCTCCAGACCGCGCTCCTTGAGCCGCGCCAGGAGGCGACCCACATCGCGATCGAGACGAGTCACCATCGCGGCGTAGTTTCTTTCCACCTGGGGCCAGGGACGGTCGTGGTACGGTGCATCGCTGGGGACGATCTGGGATTCGGGCGTTCCCTTCGGATAATCGGACCAGTGCGGCAGCGTGTAGGCCAGGTAGAGAAAGAACGGCCCGCTCCTGGACTGATCGATGAACTGCAGGGCGCGCTCCGTAAACAGGTCGGCGGTGTACTGCTTTTTCTGCTGGCCCCGGTTGCCGGCCAGCAACATGACGCGATCGTTGTCCCACAGATGATCAGGATAATAATAGTGCGCCTGATCCTGATCGAGATGGCCGAACCAGTCGTCGAAGCCTTGGTCGTTGGGCTTTCCTTCCGAACCATGCAGCCCGAGGCTCCATTTGCCGACCGCGCCGGTACGGTAGCCAGCCGGCTTGAGCACTTCCGCAATCGTCACATCAGCCTTCTTCAGGTAGATGCCAAGGGGGAGGTTGTCGCGGATGCGGCCGTGGCCGTTGTGCAATCCGGTCATCAGGCAGCAGCGCGACGGTGCGCAGACCGTCGAGCCGGCGTAAGCCTGCGTGAACCGCATGCCGTCCGCGGCCAGGCGGTCGAGGTTTGGCGTCTGAATCTGCTTTTGTCCGTAGCAGCCCAAATCGCCGTAGCCCAGATCGTCGGCGAGGATGAAGACGATGTTGGGAGGTGCGGCACTCGCGGACCCGCCCGCGGCAAACGTGAGAAGGAGAACAAAGCCAAGAAGGAGGAGTCGTTTCATGCTAGGTCCGATGGTCGATGGGAAGCAGCCTCCTCCGCCGGAGGAGACTCGGAGTTGATCAGAGACTTGATTGACGTGAAGCAAAGCGAATCGGGCCTCATGGCCCGGCGGGCATCGGCGCCCGCAACCAGGCGAGGTTGAATTCATAATGCAGGGCGCTGCTGATGAGGTGGACCACGCCGTTGCGCGCCTGAACACTTGTGAGGTAGCCCTTGGGCTCCGCCGCGGTGGGACCGAGTTCGAATGCTCCCGTCCAGGCGCCCCCGTGGAACTGGCGCGGCGGACCATCGTCGGTAATCAGGCGCTGATGTGGCCAGGTGGCGCCGTCGTCGAACGAGATCGCCGCGAACAGTCCGTTGACCGACCGCGGCTGACCGGCGGCATCGCGGAGCTGCATGTTCTTTGTGAACGAAGCGAGGAAAAGGGGGCCCTCCCTCAGCCGCAGCGCGGTCGCACGTTGTCCGCTCCCAAGAGGATCAAAGGGCGACGCGCGATACGTCCACGTTGCTCCGAGATCGCGGGACACACTCACCGGCATCCGCCCGGCGATGTTGTTGCCCCGGCCGAAGCCAATAAGACCGACCCCGTCGCTCAAGGGCGCGATTGGCGCATGGATGCCCGCAATCCAGGCGCCCGAGCCGCCCTCCCTGAACTCGGGCGGCAGGCGTCCGGCGCCGGGATCGCGAAAGGTCCTGCCGCCATCTTCACTCACCCAGACGGCGCTGCCGCCCTGGCCGCCGGTGACAGCATCGGCGGAAAACACGATGGCGCCACTGCCGAGGCGGACCACCGAGGCGATCGGCATGTTGCGCAGGCCATGTTCCGGATTCAGGAAGCGCGGAGCGCTCCAGGTGACGGCGTTGTCAGTCGAGGTGCGCACGAGGAGGGCGAGGCTGCCCCAAGTGCCGGCGGCGGAAATGCCCTGAAAGTGGAAGACCGTGCGATCGCCGTCCCACCACAGGGCCGCAGTGTGGGGATTGCGATCGGGCGGACTGAAAAACGACTCCGAGGCCGGATCCCATTCGGCCGCTCCGTGGCGCAACCGGCTCGCGATGAAGTGCAACTCGCGGCCCTGTTCGCCCTTGCCCGTGTACCAGATCGCGAAGAGGTCGCCGTTGGGCAGTTCGGTGAGAGCGGGCACATGGTGATGCTCGAAGTACGGCCCCCTTTCGCTGGTCGGAGTCGCCCGTACGAAGCGCCGCGGCCCGCGAAAGAACGGTCTTGCCGGATCCGGCCCGCGCGTCACGCCCGCTGGTACGTCCTGCCGGACGGCCTGCTCGTGGAGTTGGGCGCCCACGATGGCGGGACGCGGGGGTGAACCCGGCACTTCGCCGAGGGCCACGCGAAAACCGATCAGCCAGCTCCGGTCCTCCGGCACGCCGCCGAGCCGATTGGCCGAGCGCAGAAAGCGCAGCTCCGTCGAGTGGCTGCCGCCGCGCGAGACTCGGAAGATCCCGGCGGCGCGCCCGACCGGATCCGTGTACGCGCCGGCGTCGTAGGGACCGTACCAATCGTAACACCACTCTTCGACATTGCCGTGCAGGTCGTGGAGTCCCCAGGCATTGGGCGGCGTGCGGCCGACGAGCAACGGATGTATGTCGGCGGCCCGGTCCTTGCGCTCCGGGTCGGGAAACCAGCTCTTCTTCTGGTTATTGTGCCACGCCGCCGGCAGGGTGTCGCCGGTGTGGAACTCCGTGGTGGTGCCCGCGCGGCAGGCGTACTCCCACTCGGCCTCGGTGGGCAGGCGATAGGGACGCCCTTCCTTCTTCGCCAGCCAGGTGCAAAATGCCGCTGCGTCGTGCCAATTCACGAAGACCACCGCTTCGTCGTCGGCAGTCGAGAGGCCGAGCTTGCCGCGAAGCTGGCGATGCGCGGGATCGAACTGTTCGTACTGGGCGTTGGTGACCTCGGTGGCACCGAGATGGAAGGTGCGGGTGAGGGTCACGCGGTGCAGCGGTTCTTCGTCGCGGTCACCATGGCGGCTGCCCATGATGAATTCCCCGGCGGGCACCGGCACCAGGGTCATGCCGAGGGAGTTGGTGAAGCGGCTGCCGCCGGCCGCGTCGGAAACGGGGGCGACGCCGGCGTGCACACAGCTCGCGAGCAGGATCCAGGCAGGCGCGGAGAAGTTGGGAATGGGGACTCGGATCGTCATCTCAAGGCCGCGCCGGCATGGCGGCGCGGATGGACGCTCGCCAATCGACCAGGGTCTGGCGAAGGGTGGCGGCCCGCGCCGGTTGGGCCGAGGCGAGGTTGTGTCGCTCCCCCGGATCCGCCTGCAGATCGTAGAGCTCCACGGCGTCGCGTTCGAAGAACTCGAGCAGTTTCCAGCGGCCGGCCCGCACGGCGCCGCACGGCTGGCCTCCCCCGGAATGATAGTGCGGAAAATGCCAGAACAGCGACTCGCGGGGCAGCCCGGCACCGCCCCGCAGCAGGGGCACCAAACTGACGCCGTCCCGATGATCCTGCGGGCGCAGAGGGATCCCGGCCGCCTCCAACATGGTGGGGAAGAAATCCGTGCTGATGACGGGTGTCCGGCTGAGCGAACCCGGCGCGGTGACCCCGGGCCAGCGGACCGCCAGCGGGACGCGGATTCCGCCTCCATAGTAGTGGGACTTGGATCCGCGATAGGGGCCGACGGAACTCTGGCGGCCGTTGTCCGTGACCGCACCGTTGTCCGACGTGAAAATGACCAGGGTGTTCTCGCCGAGGCCGAGTGCGTCGAGCTTCGCGAGCACGCGGCCGACACTTTCGTCGAGACTCTCGACCATCGCCGCGTAGGTCGCATTGCCGGAGCCGGGCGCGGCCTGGAGCTTGCGCTCGTAGCGGGCGATCATGTCGGGCTTGGCCTCCAGCGGGTTGTGCGGCGACCAGTGCGACAGATAGAGGAAGAACGGCCTGTTCCGGTTCTCCTCGATGAAGACCAGCGCCTCGTCCGTCAGCCGATCGGGCAGATAGTCGCCCTTCTTGCCCGGCAAAGGACCGGCATACGGCCACTTCTTCTGGTCAACGAACGGATGGAAGTATTCGAAAAAGCCGTGCTGCTGGCTGAGCACGACGCGGGAAAACCCCTGGTTCTGCGGCCGGTACTGCGCCCCATTCTGCTCACCGAGATGCCACTTCCCGATCGAAGCGCAGGCGTAGCCAGCGTCGCGCAGTGCCTCGGCAACGGTGACCTCCTCCGCTTCCAGCCAGAGCTTCGAGTCGGGGGTCTTCAGCTTGCCCCGGGGATGCGGACCGTTGTCCGGCCGGATGTGCGTCGTGAGCCGCAGCCGTCCCGGATACTTTCCGGTCATGATCGCGGCCCGCGTCGGCGAGCACACCCCGCACGCCGAATACGCGTCGCTGAACCGCATCCCCGAGGCCGCGAGCCGGTCGATGTGGGGCGTCTCGTGGAGCGGATGTCCTTCGTAGCCGACGTCGCGCTGGCCGAGGTCGTCCGCCAGGATGAGGACCAGGTTGAGGCGGGAAGCCGACGCGGCGGTCGCCGCCGGGAGCAGCCAAGAGGTCAACAGGGCGGCGCCCGCCAGCAGCCGGCGGGCAGGGACGGCACGGGTGAGGAAGGTCATTAGTGAAAGGAAGGTTGTTTGGTCGACGTGGCTAGAATCTTCCGCTCACGCCGACGGAAAGCCGGGCTCCGTAGACTTCGCTCATGATCACGCGGCCGCGGTCCGTGCCGGTGTACCAGGATTCCCATCGGTTGAAGGCATTCACGACGTCCAGGAAGACGGTGAACTTCGGGTTGAAGCTGTATTGCAGGTTGAAATCCGCCGTCTCGACGCCGGAGGTCCGCTGGCGCTGCCAGGGGTTCGCATTATACGTCATCAGATACCCGCTCTTGAAATTGTAGGACGCGCGGAACTCAAAGCGGGCGTAGCGCCAGGACAGCCCGGCGTTCGCGGTTTTCGGGATGAACCGAATGAGTTCATCGCTGCCGTTGCCGTAGTCGCCGCTGGTCTTGATCTGGGTGTAGTTCGCGAAAATCGAGAGCGTGTTGAACGGTTTCGGCAGCAGGCGCAGCTGCTGCTGATAGTTGAGCTCATAGCCCTTGATCGTGGCTGAGCCATAGTTGCGATTCGTCACCCAATCGAAGCCCTCGTATTGCCCGCCGAACCCATTGTCCGCCCCGTTGCCGACGACGCGGGTATCGGCGGAAATGAAGTCGCTCACCTTTTTGTGGAATCCACTGGCAGAAAGCACCCCCACTGGCTCGAAGTAATACTCCACCGTGGCGTCGTAGTTTCGGCTGAACTGGGGCTTGATCGACGGATCGTTCTGCGAGACTCGCCCCAGGCCAGTCGCGTCGCTGTACGTGACCGTCGTGACCGGGTAGAGCTGGCCGAAGGCCGGGCGTGCGTAGCCGGTCGAGTAGCTCGTGCGCAGCAACAGCCGTCGGTTCGGTTCATAGCGAAGATGCAGACTTGGAAAGAACTTCCGGTAGTCCCCGTCCCGCGTCACTCGCGAAACCCCGGGTCGGCGCGGATCGCTCAACACCCCGGTCGTGGCGAGAACCGTTCCTTCGGTGCGCACGCCGCCGAGGATGCCCAGCCCGCCAAGCTTCATTCGCCCCATGACATATCCTGAATACACGTCCTCGGTGATTTCATTGAACGTCGGACCGGCCGACACGGTGGTGCCCTGATCGCGGAAGAGCGGCCGATTGGTCTCGAAGAAGCGAAGAAACTTGGGGTAGTCCCATTCGTCGCGCCGGGGGAACTGACCGTTGAAAAGGCCGTAGCCCGGCTCCGGCTTCCGGAACTGCTCCAAGTTGTCGTCGGTCGTACCCGCGACCCCGTCGCCGCCGACATAATTCCACCGCGGCTGAAACACGGTGAGGATGCGGTGCTGCTGCCGCCAGTCGACCCCCGACTTGAACTCAAGCTGGCGCAGGCTCGCGGAGAATTTCTTTTCATAGTCGAGCTTGACGCTGCCCACCTCCTCTTCGCTGTGCTCCGTGTTCGTCGCGCGCAACGCGGTGTAACCGGCAAGGCTCTGCCCATAGCCGATCGAGGAACCGTAGGTCTGCACGTAACGCGGCCGATCCCGGTTCTCCCGCGTGTCGACCGCGACGCCGATGCGCCCGCTGCGGACCGCCTGGATGAATTGGAACGTAATGTCGTATTCCGAGGGATTGAATGAGGCCTGAAACGAGAGTTTCTGGTCGCCCCGCAATTTGCGCTCGCCGCCGACGTCGAACCGCAACGTGCGGCCGTGTCGGGCGGTCGCGCCATCCGTGTTGGTGAAATTTGCGTTCAACAGCTCGGTGTAAGCGTCGGTGAAGCCCGGGGCGACGCCGGCCGTCGCATTGGCCGACGTTCGCGGCACGGTGCCCGCTTCAATTTGAGCGCGGCTCACGATCGAGTAATCCGCCACATTCACGCTGCTCGATCCGATGTTCCAATCCGTCCGCACGAGCTGGAACGAAAAGTACGTGTATTGCACGCTCGCGCGGAGGTCAAAGCCCTCGACCGGCCGGTAGTTGACCTTCATGCTGAGCCCGCCACGCGTGCGCGTCGCCACATCGTCGAGCGTGCGCGCCTGCGTGTTGCGCCCGTCAATCTGATTGCGCGTCATCTGCACGCGATCCCGGCTGTTCGTGGACTCGGCGTAGCTGGAAGAGAAAGCCAGTCCCACATTCTGCGCTTTCCCCAGCCGGGTCAGGTAGCCCAGCGAGCCCGTTGGCTTCCATCGACGATCGTTCTCGCGAAAGGTGTTCTGGTTGAATCCGGCCCGGTAGGTGAGCACCGGTTGTTTGAAATCGAGCGCCGACTTGGTCACGAGATTGGTGGCACCGCCGATGGAGTCCGCCGGCTGCTCGGGCGTCAGCGCTTTCACCAACTCGATCTCCTTGATGAAATCAGAGGGGATTGAGTCCACGATTACGGCGCGATCGCCCTGCGGGTTGGCTCCGCCATAGGCATTCGACGAACGCACGCCGTCGACATTCACGGCATTGAACTCCGAAGGCGTGCCGCGCACGCCAAAGCCGGTGACATCCCCCATCTCAATGACCACGCCGACGCCCGGCAGCCGCTGCATGAAATTGCCGATGTTGCCGTCGGCCACGTTGCCAAAAGTATCCATCGAGACGACATTGACGACGTTGTCGGCGTTGCGCTGCCGCGTGAGCGACAGGGCGTTGCCTTCCCGCTCCCTCGCCACCGTGAAGGCCTCCATCTGATAGACCTCTGATGTGAGGGCGAAATCGGCTTTGGCGCGACCCACCACCGGTACCGTCACTTGCGTCGTCTGCGTTTCCAGGCCGGTGTACTCGACCATCACCGTGTAGGATCCCGCGGGCAGTGGCGCGAAGCTGTACTGACCGGTTGCAGCGGTGAACGTGCGCCAGTTCGTGCCGGCCAGGCGCACGCTGGCTCCTTCCAGCGAAGCCCGCGTGGCGGCGTTGCTGACGTGACCGAACAACTCACCCCCTCCCAAGCCTTCGGCGCCAGGTGCGATCGTCACGGTCGTCAGCAACGCAAACAACAGGAACCATGGGTGCGAGGCGGCGGGCAGAGTCCGGCAGTTCATCGGGATTTTGGGCTGAGGGGTTGTTCCTGAGCGGCGCCACGTTCCGGCGTGCAAGAATGGGCGCACGCTTCTCTTCACCCCGCAAAAAGGGCGAGTCGAGAAAAATCGTTTTTGCTAAATCCGAATTAACCTCCAGCGAGTCGTGGCCCCGTCGCCCTAGTCGTCGCTATCCGCCGTGCCCGGTCGACTCGCGGAGCACAACCTGCACTGGGAGGTCCTGCCGCTCGCAGGTCGCGCCTGGATTCGCCAGACGCTGCAACAGCAGTCCCGCCGCTGCTGCTCCAAATTCTGCCCTTGGCACACCGACGCAAGTCAGCGGCGGGTCAAAAAACGGTGCCGTTTCGTAGTCGCCGACGCCGACCAGTGCGATGTCGTCGGGGATGCCAAGCTTCTGCCGCTTGATCGCATGGTAAGCGCCGAGCGCCAGGCTGTCGGTCACGGCATAGACTGCATCGCATTCGCCTCCCGCCGTGAGAAACCGGGCCATGGCGTCGTGCGCCCCCGTCTCCGACAGGCTACCCGCCTCGATGACTTGGGCCGGACGGCCCAACTGCCGGGCACTCGCCGCCATGAAGCTGTCGACCCGCGCCTGAGTGATCTGCGTCAGCGGCCGGCCGTGCAACACCGCCAGGCGGGTGCGCTTCGCCCGAATCAGTACTCCGGCGGCACGCCCTCCGGACGAGAGGTCTTCCACCACACATGCGTACCCCGGTACATGGCGGTTGATCAGTACAACCGGAAACGGCAAATGCACCCGCCCCAGGAATTGGTCGTCCGCCGGCGTCGTGTTGGCGATGAGCGCCGCGTTGAAATGATCGCCAGTCAGGAGGCCAGGCAGTTCACGCAGCTGGCCGGCGGCAAACATCTCGACCAGCAGTGAAAACGTGCGCTCATGCGGCCCACGCGGCCCGGTGGCTGCAGCCTGGCGCAACGCGCTGACAAATTGATTAATCACACCGAGTGGGGCCTCGAAACTGGTGATAAACGCGATTACGATGTTATGTTTGAGCCCGGTTCCGCTGCGCAAGCGTCGGGCGCCGATGTCGGGCAGGTAACCGAGCCGGGCCGCGACAGCGCGGATCTTCTCGACCGTCTCAAGGGGAATCCGGCGCTCGACGTGGCGGTTGTTCAGTATGGTCGAGACCGTGCCAATCGTAAACCCGGCGGCTTCGGCAATATTGCGCACCGTCACGCGGGCGGCGGGCTGGAGGGAAGTCTTCTTCATGCGGAAACCGGGGTTCATTACAGAGCGGTATCGGCCCTCCGAGGCAAGGCCGGCGCCAACAATGTGCGTGCTCGAGGCAACCCGCGCGGAGGGCGTAGCCTGCATTTTTCACCCTCAACCGGCCTTTTCTCCCGATGCCTACGTTCGCAAACCTTTCCGCTTCGGCGCGAGCCACGCGTTCATGCAGGCTAAAAGCAATCTGCCGTCCGGCAGATTGCCCAAGCCCGGAAGTCAGGATGTTGTCGTCGGATCGGATCATCGAGGGCGCAGCGTGTGGCTCCGCTATCGAGCAAAGTGTGCCACTATTTCTCCGGATCGTGTTTTTTTGCGACGAAGTCATCGGGCCCACGGAACACACGGAAGACACGGAATCCCGCTTCTGTGTATTCCGTGTGTTCCGTGGGCACCCCTCCTCCGCCCCTCGGTTGCGGCGGAGCCGCGCTGGGCTACACGCGATCCACTTCGCACGGTCTCGCGACGAATTTCCCCGTAGCGCGGTGCGTCAGCCCGCGCCCGGGGCCCTCCACGGGTCCGC